>JAKOVY010000031.1 GCA_029781825.1 Bacillota bacterium
TACCATAGCCAGGCGCATGAAAAATATAGGCGGGGGCTGGAGTCCAAGGGGAACCGATCACATGGCCCGGTTGTTAGCGGCCAAGGCAAACAACGAATTATCCAGGTATTCGGGTAGCTCAGTGGATTTTAACCGGGAGCGGATAACGAGAGTACTGCCTACAAAAATAGTTGATCCCAAATCTAAGCCAAGCAAAGAGGAGTTAAGTAAGTGGCTGGCATCGACTGTGCCACTGCTGGAAGGACCGTCCTCGGGCAAAATGTGGGTCAAATATGTTCTGCGGCCATTAACCTCAGCCAGTTATCGAACTGCATGAGGTTGAGAAATAAATTATGCGGGAGTTTACCCACTTAATCTTGACAGGGACGCAATTCAGCGGGATTCTTGACTAAAATTGACAGGTGGGATAGGGTATTTAAGAGACGTTCTCGGCGATTTGGACAGGTTATAGGGGGTGCCGGCCTTAAATATTCAGTTTTATTTTTATTGGTTATTGGGCCTGGCGGTGCTTTTTAATGCACTGGCCAATATTGTGGTTAAATGGGCAATGCGGGGCGAGACCTCGCCGTTTGCCGAGGGCTTTGGCGCGGCGGTGAAAAGCGTGGCGTCCAACTACTGGCTGTGGGCGGGGATAGCCCTGTTCGGGTTGGCCTTTGTTCTGTACAGCTTGGTCCTGACCAGGATTAACCTCAGCATCGCCTATCCGGTGATGACCAGTTTGGGCCTGGTGATCATCACCCTGGTTTCGATACTGGTTTTCAAAGAGGTGATAACCGGCATTCAGGCTGGAGGATTGCTGTTGATAATAATTGGCGTATGGCTGGTTTCATTCGGGAATTAGGGGGTTATCCCATGAACGGCAAAGTAGCGGTCATAAAGACCAGGCCGGAGACGGTGCTGGAGGATACAGAAAAGGTCATGAAGATGGCCGGTTTTGAGGATGCGCTGGACAAGGGAGCCACCACCATCCTCAAGGATAATATCTCCTGGCATTTTCCGATGCCGGGCGCCAATACCACCCCCTGGCAGTTGGAAGGGGTCATCCTGGCCCTCTTGAACAATGGATACCGTGATTTGGTGGCGGTAGAAAACAAGACCGTGGTAACCCGTCCGGAGAAGGGACGGCATATGAACAAATACGACCGGGTCTACGATAAGTATGACATTCCTATATTGCTCAATTTTGAGGATGACGATATGAAGTGGATCCGGTATGAACCTAAGGCGCGAATGCGGGTTCTAAACCACATCTATCCTGAGGGCATCCATATCCCCGACTACTTTATAGGCAAGAATATCGTGCAGCTCCCCACCATGAAATGTCATATCTATACTACCACTACCGGGGCCATGAAAAACGCCTTCGGGGGGCTCCTCAACACCCGACGGCATTATACCCACAGCTGGATCCATGAGACCCTGGTGGACCTCCTGCAGATACAGTATGAAATACACACCGGCTTGTTCGCAGTTATGGACGGGACCACCGCCGGCAACGGACCAGGTCCCCGCACTCTGCAGCCGGTTACCGCCAACTACCTCCTGGCCAGTGCCGATCAGGTGGCAATTGATGCGGTAGCCGCCAAAATGATGGGGTTTGAGCCCATGAACCTCCCCTACATCCGAATCGCCCATGAGGAGGGCCTGGGGATCGGCAAACCTGAGGAGATTACGGTCGTTGGTGAGGATATCTCCGGGGTTAACCTGCACTTTACGGTTGGGGACAACCTGGCCAGCATGGCCGGGGATGTTCTGTGGTTTGGGCCCCTTAAGAGGTTCCAAAAGTTGTTCTTCCACACGCCGTTGGTGGGGCTCTTTATCTGGGCGTCCGATTTCTACCATGACAAGGTCTGGTGGAACACAAAGGGGATTAAAACATACCGGCAGTGGCTTAAGGATTCGCCGTGGGGAAGGTTGTTTGACCGTTACTGAGTAAGGAGGCCTAAACTTGAGTCGCCACACTGAAGTATTAAACCGGATAATTGATTATCAGCATCTGACAACACGCCCTCTTTTCTATCGACTCCTGCCGCTGCTGATTTTCGGTTTCATCTGCGCCTTTGCTTTTTATCACAGCCTCCATCTCTTTCAGTATAAGGACTTTTATTCCTGGACCTTTCTCTTTTTGTACCTCGGACTGGGATTTATCATAGTAAACTCCAGCCGGTTGCGCCGGTATCTGGACAGGATCGATTCCCGCCTGGTAATGGCCTTGATCCTCCTCTTGGCAGCCGGAATACGCATCCATTTCATCAACAACCTGCCTACTCAGCCGATATACGACTATGCCACCTACCACCTGACAGCTGCGCATGTGAGTCAGGGGAACTGGGAAGCCCTGACTCTTCTCGAAGGCAAGCCCTGGGGTTACTCAATGTTATTGGGTCTTGTTTATAAGCTCCTGGGGGTCAAGCTCATACTCGCCCAGTACCTGAACGTGATTCTGTCCCTTATTACCATCATCTTAATCTATCTGCTGGTAAAACGCCTGGTGGGGCAATCGTACGGCCTCATGGCCGCTTTCCTTTATACACTGCTTCCTTCGCAGATATTCATGAACAATGTGGTCAACAGTGAAATCCTGTTCATTACCCTGGTCATTTCCGGTATCTATTTCAGCATCAGGTTCATGCAGGATTACAGCTGGAGAAACCTGGTGTTTACCGGGGTGTTCCTGGGGCTGTCACAGGTAGTGCGCCCGGTAGGAATGATATACCTCCTGGTCTTCATCGTCTTTCTTTGCCTGCAACTTCTGCCCTGGCACCTGAAAAGGGTTGTGAAATACGGTTTTGTAATCCTCCTTTCATTTTACCTGATGCTTGTGCCCTTCCTGGCCCTGAAAAGCGCAGTTTATAAAGAAGTGATTCTTTGGGAGAAGGGTACCTTTGGCATGGTATTCGTCATGGGTACCAACGTAAATTCAGGAGGCTTTTGGAACCGGGAGGATTATGACTACCTTAAGAGCCTCTTGATAAAATACGATAACAACGCGGAAAGAGTTAACCGGGAAGCCTTTAAGCTGGCTTTGTGGAGGCTGAGCCGGAGTGATGATTTCAAATTCATGGTACCCTCCAAGATCTGCAATATGTGGTCTATCGATACCTTTGGTTTCGAGTGGGCCAATACCGACGATACGGGGGAGGACATAATAAAGAACGAGAAATCGCTTCGAACTTACCGTGGGATCTCGCAGATATTTTATGCTCTTTTGCTGCTCTTGATCGTGTCTCATTTGGCCTCTTTCCCGATGGAGAGGGATGCAGGGTACCGTTATGTTATGTTGATCTTCCTGGCTTTCTTTCTGCTTCACATATTTATTGAGATCCAGGGCAGATACCATATGCCTCTAACCCCGTTTTTCCTGGTGATACTTGCATATGGCTGGTCATACAAAGACCGGTGCAGCAGTGAGAGGGATTTGCTTTAAACCCCGAGAAAGGTGGTAGTCGATGGTGGCGAAGTTAAAGGCGATATTTGAGCTGATAAGGGTCAGGCAGTGGGTAAAAAACCTGTTTGTTTTTGCTCCGCTGGTCTTCTCCCTGCAGCTCTTTAACGCAGCATCCTTCCTGCAAGCTGTTACCGCTTTCTTTGCCTTCTGCCTGGTGTCCGGCTCGCTGTATGCCATGAACGATATCATCGACCTGGAACGGGACAAATACCATCCCCGCAAAAAATACCGACCCCTGCCGGCAGGTAACCTGACCGTACCTGAAAGCGCAGTCATCGGAGCTTTATGCATGGGACTCGGTTTCTTTCTGGCTTTCACCCTGGAAATCCTCGTAGCCGTTATTCTGGGTGTATACCTGGTCATGAATGTTTTTTACTCGCTGTGGGGGAAGAATATCATAGTATTTGACACCATGATGATTGCCTTGGGCTTTGTGCTGCGGGTTCTGGCCGGTGCCTATGCCATAGCGGTCCGGCCCTCATCATGGCTGCTGGTTGCTACTTTCTTCCTGGCCTTACTGCTAGGTTTGGGCAAGAGGTACAATGAGCTCAGGGTATTGGAGGAGGATTCGGCCAACCACCGCCAGGTACTGGAAGAATACAGTGAGCCCTTCTTGAAGCAGCTTTTTGCGGTAGCCTCCTCGGCCACCATAGTGGCTTATGCTCTCTACACCATGGATGATGAAGTGATTGCAGCTTTTCAGACGGAAAATCTGGTATTCACACTGCCTTTCGTGGTTTTCGGCATATTCCGCTACTTATACCTGGTATACAGGCATGAGATGGGCGGCGATCCGACTGAAATGGTTTACAAAGATCGAGCCATGCTGCTGACGGTTGTGTTATGGGGCATTTCGGTGATTGCCCTGATTTACCGGTGATCTGAACTTTGATATCCCTGCGGTTGAGGTAACGGGTAAAAGGATGTGGCCGTAGTATGTAATCGAAGGAACGCGATTATTGACACGCCGAATTGCTGAAGGTTAAACTTTATAGGACTCCAAATCTTAAATGGGTAATTATCGAAAGGGAAATGATATATGGCAGGTTTTACTGAGTTCACTTGTTTTCAAATGAGATCCGCCATGAAAAAAATCGACCGTTATCTGGCCATCCAGCTGGAGGAGTACGGCGTAAGCGTGCCCCAGTCCTTTGTGCTGTTTGCTCTGCTGGAAGAGGATGGCTCAACTCTGAAAGAGATCGGCACCAAGGCTCAAATCGACAGCTCTTCCATGACCGTGCTGGTTGACAAACTGGAAAACGAGGGATTTTTGGAAAGAAGGCTTGATTCTCAGGACCGTCGTGCGATTAGGGTCTTTCTGACCCCCAAGGGAAGAGAATTGGCCGAAAAGGTTCTGGACCTGGCCGTCAATTTTAACCGCCGACTGCAGGAGTCTCTGGGAGATACCGAGGACTCTTTCCAGAAAGGGCTGGGACGGATCATCCGCAGCTTTGAATAAATAAAGAATAAGCCCGGCATCTGTATCGTGGAGGGCAGAAGATGCGTTACGTAAGATATATGCGGGATGGACAGCCCCGACATGGGATTATTGAACAAGACCGGGTCTTGGAAATTGAAGCCCCTGGCGACAAAAAAGCCAGGTTCACCGGAAGGTCCCATGAGATAAATGATTATAAGCTTCTGGCTCCGGTAATGCCGGGCAAGGTCATTGGGGTCGGACTGAATTACCAGGATCATATTGCGGAGTTCAACCACCGAATCCCGGATGAACCCGTGCTTTTTTTAAAACCGCCATCGTCAGTCATTGGAACCAACATGCATATAATATACCCAGGAATAAGTAAGCGAGTTGACTTCGAGGCTGAGTTGGCTGTGGTGATAGGTGAGGTTTGCCGCCATGTTTCGCCCAAGGAGGCCCTAAAGAAGGTATGGGGTTATACCTGCGGCAACGACGTTACCGCTCGGGATCTGCAGACCCGCGACGGCCAGTGGACCCGTGCCAAATCATTTGACACCTTTTGCCCGTTGGGCCCGTGGATTGAAACTGATATTGATCCGGGAAATCTGGATATTATTGCGCGGGTGAACGGAGAGATCAGGTAGCATTCCAATACCAGCCGGATGCTCTTTCAAGTCGAAGAACTGATAGCCTTTGTTTCCAAAGTAATGACCCTTAACCCCGGGGATGTTATCCTGACGGGAACCCCGAGCGGGGTTGGACCCCTGCAAGTGGGGGATGAAGTAAGCATTGAGATTGAGGGGATTGGAGTTCTAAGAAACAAGGTGATTGCCGGTTAATCGGTGAGAAAAAATCCGGTTCAGAAAGCAGAAGATTTCTGTTGACATGATCAAGCATTATGCTAAAATTGTTTTTGATTGAAAATCTGAGGAGGCGATAAAGGGTTGAAAAAAGAGGACAGACGATTATGTCTCATCGACCCTTTCAGTAACTAATTTAGGAAGGGAGGTTGAGAACGGGTGCAGTCTTTAGGGCGACACATCCTGGCCGAAATTTACGGATGCAGCTTTGAATTCCTGAATGATGTGGAAAAAGTTGAAGAAACCATGATCAACGCGGCTTTAGAGGCTGGTGCCGAGATTAGAGAGTTTGTTTTCCATAAGTTTAGCCCGCAGGGAGTCAGTGGAGTGGTGGTCATCTCGGAGTCCCATTTGGCCATACATACCTGGCCGGAGTTGGGATACGCTGCAGTAGATGTGTTTACCTGTGGTGATCATGTGAACCCCTGGGATGCGTGCAATTACCTGGTTGAGCATTTCGGAGCCACCAGCATGAACGCTACCGAGATAAAGCGCGGGCTAATAGAGAAGATGGAGGCAACAGCCTGAGTTATTAGGGGGGATACTATTTTAGTAGACCGAAGACGGTTTAGGGTTCTGAGGATATAAAAGGCCTTGTTCGCGAGAGAGGTGAACGAGGTCTTTTATATTTTTATAGCCCGTTGGTATCCCCAATTGACGATGGTAAAATTATTACAACAATACCAGCTGTTCTCAACAAGCGTTTGTGAAGGGGGAGAGGACTTGGGAAATGAGTACATAATGGCGATTGACCAGGGAACGACCGGGACTACGGTATTGATTTTTGATGAGATGGGGAGGATTGTATCACGGGCGTATAACGAATTCTCTCAGATTTATCCGCAGCCCGCATGGGTGGAACATGATCCCCAGGAGATCTGGGCGGTTACCCTGGGGACTGCCAAGCAAGCCCTCTTGATGAACAACCTGCACAGCAGACAGATCAAGGCTATCGGGATCACCAATCAGAGGGAGACCACGGTAGTCTGGGACAGGAATACCGGTCAGCCGGTCTACAACGCCATCGTCTGGCAATGCCGCCGCACCGCTCCCATCTGTGATGAGCTCCGAAAACAGGGACTTGAACCCTACATCAAAGCCACCACCGGGCTGCTGGTCGATGCCTATTTCTCAGGAACCAAGCTCCTCTGGATACTGGACAATGTGCCCCGGGCCCGGGAGAGGGCGGAAAGGGGTGAACTGCTGTTTGGGACCATCGACGCGTGGCTTTTGTGGAAGCTGACCGGAGGACAGGTGCATGCCACCGACTATTCCAATGCTTCCCGGACCATGCTCTTTGACATCCACAACCTACGTTGGGACCAAAAGCTATTGGAAGAACTCAACATCCCCGGGGAGATGCTGCCCGAGGTCAGGAGTTCCAGCGAGATTTATAGCTATTCGGATCCGGAAATCCTGGGCTCCGCCATAGCCATCGCGGGAATTGCCGGCGACCAGCAGGCGGCATTATTCGGACAGGCTTGTTTTCAACCGGGAACAGCCAAGAATACCTATGGCACCGGTTGTTTTTTGTTGATGAACACCGGTTCCCAACCGATTATCTCAAAAAGCGGGCTTATCACCACCATCGCCTGGGGGGTGAACAACAAGGTCGATTACGCCCTGGAGGGGAGCATCTTTATTGCCGGTGCCGCCATCCAATGGCTGCGTGATGAGATGCGTATGATCACCACGGCGGCTGAGTCTGAATCTATTGCCATGTCGGTGCCCAATAATGCCGGGGTTTATCTGGTTCCGGCCTTTGTCGGCCTGGGAGCACCATATTGGGATATGTATGCCCGCGGCACCCTGGTGGGTTTGACCCGGGGAACCCGAAGAGAGCATGTGGTGAGAGCGGCCCTGGAATCCATTGCCTATCAGACCAATGATGTGCTGGAGGCGATGAGCGAAGATGCAGGCATCAGCCTGAACTCCTTAAAAGTGGATGGCGGGGCGGTGGTGAACAATTTCTTGATGCAGTTTCAAGCCGACATCCTGAATGTTGAAGTGGAGAGACCGGTTGTTCAGGATACCACTGCCATGGGAGCGGCATTCCTGGCGGGCCTGGCAGTGGGCTATTGGGAAAGCATGGAAGAAATTGAGAACATCCGGGCGATTGACAGGAGGTTTATTCCCTCCATGAGCACAGAGGAGAGGAAGGAGCTTCTGGACGGGTGGCGAAAAGCGGTGAACCGCACCCTGAGGTAAAACACTTGCTTGAGTGCTTGATAACTATATCGCCGGAAGATAGAAATAAGGCAGAGTTTCCGTGCATTGACTGTCGTCCTAAAGAGGCAGAGCAAAAGTTAACTGACTGTATATGGCCTTATAGAAACCAGCGTGAGAAAACCCCGGAATGAATTCCGGTGGGTTATTAATGATTATCGTGTATATTTATACATTTTTTAACCTAACAGTAGAGCTCCCTTAGATGTTGCTCTAGAACGTCTGCGTTGGCTTGAATACAGGAATTATGGATGGCAAACAAAGCAGAGATGCTTACCCTGGTCCGGTTATAATAGATAACCCCAATAGTGGTGTTAACGATGATAGATACTGGACAGGTGTGTCCGCCGAACCTCTAGTACTCAATGAAGATTTTATTAATAAAGCTTGGAACAACGAAATTGATTCGCACATTCTCCATAACACTCATATAATCCTGAGTCCTGTGTATGGAGAAAATACCTGTGATTCTTATTTCTTCAAGCTATTGACGATAACCCCAAGATGGATGAGAGACCTATGAGGATTTACTTGCAAACCTGGCAAGTATGCCCTTGTTATGAGCGATTACCACTGTTAATGTGACTTATGAATTTAGGGGTGAAGAAATGAGGTATAAGACTGACAAACGCTTTTTTCCGATAAGTCTTATGGAGAAAGCTATTGAAAAGCTGGAGAATCAGATCAGGCAGGTAGAGGAAGCGAGTGATGATGAGTCGCATATCAATTGGGTAAGGCGTGTGAATAATTCCTGGATTTTGGAGTTAATATCAGCCATTGCGTATCTTAGAGACGCCAAAGAGATACCTAAATTGGATGGTTTAGACCTTGAGGAGGATTAACGTGGTCTTTATCACGAAAGCATTTATTGTGCTTATAAAAGCATTTACATTTTCACTCACTAGACTAAAGGAAATAGAGTATAGGGCAGCATTGGGGACTATCAATATGAGGGTTGGCGCCAACGCGCTGAACAAAAGAGAGGGCAGTTCGGTTGGTTTATGATGTGGTGATAATTGGCGGCGGGGTGATTGGTGCTGCTGTTGCCCGAGCTCTATCCCGTTTCCAGTTGTCGGTTATCTTAATTGAAAAAGAGCATGACCTGGCTATGGGAGCCAGCGGGGCCAACAGCGGTATTGTACATGCCGGTTATGATCCGCTCCCGGAGAGCAACAAAGCCTCTTTGTGTGTGCGTGGCAACCGGCTGATGGAGAGCCTGTGCGCAGAACTTCGGGTGCCTTTCAGGCGAACGGGTTCGCTGGTAGTGGGGTTTTCAGACGATGACCTCGCGGTGTTGGAGGAGCTGCTGGCAAGAGGAAGGCGGAACGGACTGTCGGGACTTGAAATCTTAGACCAGACCCGGTTGTTGGCAAGAGAGCCCAACCTGTCGCCGCAAGCCAGGTATGCATTGTACGCGCCCCAGGCCGGGATTGTGTGCCCCTACACCCTGACAATTGCCCTGGCCGAGAATGCGGTTCAAAACGGGGTGGCGGTACAATGTGGGACCAGGGCTGCCGGAATCGAGCGTGATAAAGGAAGAGTATCCGGAGTTGTGACTTCCCGAGGTTTAATCCCCTGCCGTTATGTAGTCAACGCTGCCGGGGTGTGGTCGGATGAGGTAGCCGGCTGGGCAGGTTCGCCCTCCCATACCATCATGCCCTATCGGGGCGAGTACTGTTTGCTGGACAAGAAAAAAGGTGATTTGGTGCGGCAGGTTCTGTTTCCGCTCCCGGGAGCAAAGACGAAGGGGATACTGGTTGCACCGACGGTCAGCGGAAACATTCTGCTGGGGCCCAACCGGAGTCTGGTGCAAGACCGAGAGGATCGGGCTACCACTGATGAAGGTATTGATGAGGTACTTACCGGTGCAAAAAAACTGGTGCCGGGAATAGATGAAAAGGATGTTATTACTTCTTTTGCCGGTATCCGAGCGGTTTCCGACAGCGGCGAATTTGTTATCGGGCCTGCCAATTTAAAGGGCTTCATTAATGTGGGGGGGATTCAATCCCCCGGGTTAACAGCGGCCCCGGCCATCGCAGAAATGGTGACGGATATCCTGCGGGAGGAGGGCTTGAAGTTACGCGAAAAGCCGGGCTTTATTCCCCATCGCAAGGGTATCTTCAATTTTGCGGCCGCAAGCATTGAAGAGCGGCAGTCTCAAATTGCGAGGAACCGGTTATTTGGCGAGGTAGTATGTCGCTGCGAAACGGTTACGGCGGGAGAGATTATTGAAGCAATTAATCGCCCGGTTGGTGCCGGGACCCTGGATGCGGTAAAGCGGCGGACTCGAGGCGGTATGGGCCGTTGTCAGGGCGGGTTTTGCAGTTTCAGGATGGCCGGCATTATATCCTCCGAATTGGGAATACCAGTAGATAAGATCACCAAGAACGGCCCGGGTTCGGAACTGATACGGCTGCGAATGTAACATTTACTAACAGCCAAAACAAGCTTTCATAAAATTGGCTTTTGGGTTAAAATCATATGTGTCGTGTGTGTCCCTGATCCAGACGGCAAGTTCAACTTTTGCCCAGGAGCTTGGGTGAAGAAAGGAAATATGCGATGAAAATGCCTTTAGTCCAGGAACTGAACGAGCTAACTGAAACCGAACTCCTGCTGAGAGAGTGTCTGCTTCCGTGGGAGGAATACCTGTACGGATACAGGAATGAACTGAAAAAGGTAATACACTGGACAGCCCTGCCGGCGATTACGGTGGCAGTGAACCGTCGTTTTGACAGTGACGACCGTTGGGGATCACACATGGCGGCCATATTTGCCCTTATTTATCTGGCGGACCATATACACTGCAGTGTAAAAGAGGACGAAGAGTACAGTCCTCAAGGGGTTCAATATCCCATTCTATTGGGGGATTATTTTTTCAGCAAAGCGGTAGGCTTGCTGGAGCGTGTAAATGGTCATTATCTGCTCCAGCATTTTGCTGAGCTGATGTGCACGGTAAATGAGGGCCATGTTATGAGGAAGCTTGCCGAAGACAAACCCGATTTGGTGACTCTGGGGTACGAGAAAGCCAGCTATTACAAGTATTCCTTCCTGACCGCAGCAGTTGCCGGCGGGTGCGGTGCCCTGGAACGCAGGTTTTACGAGGAAAACGGATTCAATCTCGGCATGGCCATAACCCTCTACGATGAAGGGCTGGATAAGATAGCTTTCGGTTATCTGGAAAAAACCCGTGCCCTTATGTCATCCTGGGCTCGTCCGCGGAACGACAGGATATGTATAATAAGAAGCTTGGCCGAGGAACTGATCAAGAGCATAAAGCCTGCTCAGGAGGTAGTGGCAATCTAAGGGGGTTACTGATCGAATCGTAATGCGGGCGGTTGCTTAAGGCGGCCGGGCGAATATTTTAATCGGAGGGACTGGTTTGGCATACAGAGACTTGCAGGATTTTGTCAACCTCTTGGAAAAACGCGGTGAGCTAAAACGGGTTTCGGTAGAGGTTGACCCGGAACTGGAAATAACGGAAATAACGGATCGTATTAGCAAGGCCTACGGCCCTGCTTTACTTTTTGAGAAGGTTAAAGGCTCCCGGATACCGCTCCTTATAAACGCCATGGGCACTCATGAGCGCATGGCACTGGCTCTGGAGGTTGAATCTCTGGACGATATTGCCCGGGAGATCACCGAGCTTTTTCAGCTGGCTGACGTGCCTTCGTCTTTGCTGGAAAAGATGAGGGTACTGCCGCGTCTGGCGCAGCTGGCGTCCTATGGTCCCCGGCTGGTCAAGAGCGGTGTATGCCAGGAAGTAGTCATCAAGGATAATCCTTCGCTGGACATCCTTCCTATTATAAAGTGCTGGCCGGAGGATGGCGGCAAATATATTACCCTCCCTCTGGTTATCACCAAAGATCCTGATACCGGCAAACGCAATATGGGGATGTACCGTCTCCAGGTTTTTGACAATCAGACTACGGGTATGCACTGGCATATGCATCATGACGGGGCCAAAAACTATCAGAAGTATTGCGAAAAAGGAATGCCCACCCCGGTAGCCGTGGCTCTGGGATGTGACCCGGCCGTGATTTACAGTGCCACCGCCCCGCTGCCGAAGGATATCGATGAATTAATCCTGGCCGGATTTCTGCGCAAACAACCGGTGGAATTGGTCAAATGCAAGACGGTCGACCTGGAGGTTCCCGCCAATGCCGAGATTGTCCTGGAGGGATACGTGAATCCGGGTGAGACGCGCTTGGAAGGACCGTTTGGGGATCATACCGGTTACTATTCCCTTACCGACCATTACCCGGTTTTCCGCCTGACCTGCATAACCCACCGTAAAAATCCGATTTATCCTGCGACCATAGTGGGCAAGCCCCCTATGGAGGATTGCTATATGGCCAAGGTTACGGAGAGGATATTCCTGCCGGTACTAAAGTTTCTGCTGCCGGAAGTGGTAGACATCAACCTCCCGATGGAAGGGGTATTCCACAACTGTGTCCTGGTTTCGATCAAAAAGGAGTTCCCCGGCCATGCCCAGAAGGTGATGAACGCCCTGTGGGGGCTCGGTCAGATGATGTTTGCCAAATTTATTGTGGTGGTGGATGAACAGGTAAATGTCCAGAATGTGTCCGAGGTCATGTGGAAGGTGTTTAACAATGTTGACCCGAAGCGAGATCTGTTGATTGTTGAAGGTCCCCTGGATGTCCTTGATCATTCCGCACCGCTGCCGCTTTTTGGCGCCAAAATGGGAATAGATGCCACCAAAAAATGGCCGTCGGAAGGGCACACCCGGGAATGGCCCAATGACATAGTGATGGACCAGGCAATAAAGGAGATGGTTACAAAGAAGTGGAGAGAATATGGGCTGGACTAGATTCATCAGGTTTTTAAACCTTATCGATTTCCAACATACGATTTTTGGGCTTCCATTTGCATATTTGGGAGCTTTTTTAGCTTTACCCGGTTTTCCGGGCTGGCTCAAGCTTTTCTGGATCACCGTAGCCATGGTTGGTGCTCGAACAGCCGCCTTATGCATGAACCGGGCCATTGACATTCACATTGACCGCAAAAATCCCCGCACCGCCCACTGGCCGCTGCCGAGAGGGGAATTCTCACTCGGTCTGACCTGGGGTGTTGCTATAGTATCGCTGGTCGTATTGGTAATAGCCGCCTGGCAGTTGAATCCGCTCTGCCTCAAACTGTCCCCCCTGGCCATCCTTGCTCTGTGGGGTTATTCATATACCAAGCGCTTTACCTGGTGGTGCCACCTGTGCCTTGGTTTGGCCATTGGTATAGGGCCTACCGCCGGTTGGATTGCCGTCACCGGTGAGTTCGCCTGGCAGCCGGTTCTTCTTACTCTGGCGGTTGCCTTTTGGATCGCCGGTTTCGATACCGTATATGCCTGTCAGGACATAGAATTCGACCGCCGGGAAGGGCTGTACTCCATACCGGGTCGTTTCGGAGCCCGCGGAGCTCTTAACTTTGCCCGGGTCTTTCACTTCCTGACCCTGGTTTGTTTTGTGGGAACAGGCCTGGTCCTGGGGTTGGGGTGGTTTTATTATCTGGGAGTTGCCTTTGCTGGTGCTATTCTTATATATGAGCATTCCCTGGTTTCGGCTGAAAACCTGGACTTGGCAAACTTTGCCGCCTTTAAGGTCAACCGTTATGTAAGCTCCACCATGTTTGTAACGACCTTGCTTGATCTCTTCCTTTTCTGAAGGGGTTGTGGTTGGAACCCGGCCATCAATAAGGTAGAATACGATTGCGCGATATCGGGGAAGAGTCACACGTCATGATGGACCCGTTGCCAGCCCCGGTTGAGGAAGTGTTGAATGGAGGGACAGGGGGAAGCAATATGGCCAAGATAATTGTTGCCATTACCGGCGCCAGCGGGGTTGTATATGGAACCGAGCTGGTTAACTGGCTTTTGACTAACGGTCACCAGGTGTATTTGGTGCTGAGTGACCCCGCCCGACTGGTGCTGAAGCAGGAACTGGATTGGGAGATCAAGGACTCCCGGGAGGCGGCGAAATACTTCAAACCCGGGAATCTAACCTGCTTTGAGAATTCGCACATTGGAGCACCGATTGCCAGCGGTTCTTTTATTCACGATGGCATGGTGGTGGTTCCATGCAGCATGTCCACCCTGGCGGGAATCGCCAACGGCACCTCCAACAACCTGATTGAAAGGGCGGCTGATGTCTGCCTGAAAGAGGGAAGGAATCTGGTGTTGGTCCCGCGCGAAACCCCGCTTAACTTGATTCATCTGCGGAACATGTTGGCGGCCGTGGAAGCCGGTGCCAGGATGGTTCCGGCCATGCCCGCCTTTTATGCCGATTCCAGCAGCGTAAGTGATCTTGTGCATTTTATGGTTGGCAAAATACTGGACAGCTTGGGAATCGAAAACAATGCTTACCGCCGGTACAATGGAAACCTTGATTAACGGTTCATACAGGAGCGACTGCGATTTACTGAAGTTGGCCTTTGGGGCGCCTTCATGATCCTTGTTCACGGCGGGGTGGGAAATAGTTCCTGGTGGCATAATCACGGTCCATGCAAACAGTTTCATTGTGAGGCAGGAGCCAAACCTATATAATAAAATCTGAATACCGATTAAGAGGTTAATTTAATGCAATCACAGGAATTTTTCACCCCTATTAAGGGTGAGCTGCAGAAAACGGAAGAAGAGCTTATCAAGGCGGTTGATACGAGGCACCCTCTTTTGAAACAGGCGTCGAGCCACCTGATACATGCCGGTGGCAAGAGGCTGAGACCGGCCTTTGTTCTCCTGACGGGTTCTTGTTTTTCCTCCAAAATAGACCATCTTATACCGATGGCGGTAGCCATAGAATTGGTTCACATGGCAACGCTGGTTCACGATGATGTTATCGACAACTCCTTGTCCCGCAGGGGGCGGGATACGGTTAAAGCCCGCTTTGGCAACCGCATGTCCATTTATTCGGGGGATTATATGCTGGCCAAAGCCCTGCACAAAGTTGGAGAGTACAGCCGGGCCGACCTGATGAAGATAGTAACCGAAACCAGCGTCAAAGTCTGCCAGGGGGAATTCGTTCAGCTTCAGAGTGCCTTTGACGTGGACCAGGGGATTATCGATTACTTTCGTCGTATCGAGCGAAAAACTGCCTTGTTAATGGCGGTTGCCTGTCAAGTAGGGGCCTTGCTGGCTGGGGCTCCTCCTCCGATGGTCAGAGCAATGCGCCGTTTCGGGCGTTATCTGGGTATGTCTTTTCAGATCACTGATGATATCCTGGATTTTACTGCCGATGAAAGTGTTCTGGGCAAACCTACGGGAAGCGACATCAGGCAGGGCATTATAACCCTCCCGGCATTATATGCCCTGAGAAACAGTCCTGAAGCTTCGGAACTGCGCGAAATCTTGAGATCACCGGATAATGTGGCTCGGCAGGCCGACCGGGCGATAAGCATTATTAACAGCAGCGGTGGAATTGAGTACTCCCAAAAAGTGGCTGAAAAATACATTGCCAAAGCTCATTTGATGCTGGAGCAGATTCCTTCAAGCCAGGCCAGGACTGCTCTAAGCAGGATTGCCGATTTTATCTGTGTAAGGGATTACTGAGATTGGGGGACTTATTGGTTATCAGGTCATGGCACAGTGTGACAATTGGGAGGAATAGGATAAGTGTTCGGTTTTCGGAACATGACGGTTGAAGAGAAACAGACCATCCTTGAACACCTTGAAGACCTAAGAAAATCATTGCTGATATCGATGATCGCCATAGTAATTGCTGCAGTGGCGGCATTTTACTACAGCGACTATCTGTTGGCCGTAATACAAAAGCCCCTGAAGCCGATGAACCTGGACCTGGTTTTTATAGGGATTCTCGAAGGATTCTACATCAAATTAAAACTGGCGTTATTTGGAGGGGTGGTGCTGGCCTTTCCCATTATCGCATGGCAGATGTACAGGTTTATGGCCCCGGCGCTCTACCCGCATGAACGCAAGTATGTTTTAATCCTGTTTCCGGTGATGATCATTCTGTTTGCCGGCGGGGTGTTGTTTGCTTACTTTGGGGTTTTAAAACTGGTGATCAGCTTTCTGATTATGATAGCCGGTGACCTTGAACCCATGTTGACCGTCGACAAGTACGTTTCCTTCGTTATCGCTTTTACCCTTCCCTTTGGTCTTATTTTTGAACTGCCGGTGGTAGTCTACTTCCTGACCCGCCTCGGTATCGTCACGCCGGAATGGCTCTCCCAAAAAAGAAAATACGCCCTTCTCGGAATATTCGTGGTGGCTGCAGTTGTAACCCCCGGTGGTGATCCCATCTCACAGTGCCTGATGGGAATACCCGTCTACCTGCTGTATGAATTAAGTATCCTGGTGAGCAGACTTTCCCGCCCCAAAAAGAGCGATGATTCGGAGGCGGAAGATTAAGCTCCGACAGGCGTTTTATGATGTACGAGCGCAATTCTCTGCATTAAGGTTATTTATTAAAATGATAACTTATAGTTATATTAATATTTTGTAGTTTATTCCTATAGAGGATACTTGATTTTTTCCTCGAATTATTATTAAGGTATACCTATTTGTACCCCTGAACCCCAACCAACGCAGTCAAACTAAATATTTAAGAAAGGAGACGTTCGGTGTGAAGGTTACGCGAAGACAGTTCCTAAAAATCACCGGAGCAAGTGCTGCCACCTTTGCCGTCATGGACCTGGGGTTTAACCTGGGAGCCACGGCTGCCGAGCTGAAAGAATCGCGTATTAAAAACGTAACTCCTACACCTACGGTCTGCCCGTACTGCGCCTCGGGGTGCGGCCTCCTGGTCTACGCAGAAAGGGATGCGGAAGGGAAGTTTGTAAAGCTTCTCAGCGTGGAGGGAGATCCGGACAACCCGATTAACCGCGGTGCCGCATGTGCCAAAGGTGCAGCAATGTTCAATCTTAGAGAGATTTATGATGAAAAAACCGGCGAGCAGATTATTAACCCGAAACGGGTGCAGAAACCGCTCTATCGGGCTCCCGGAAGCGAGAAGTGGGAAGAAAAAGAATGGGATTGGATGCTTGATAGGATAGCCGAGCGGGTCAAGGAATCAAGGGATAGAGATTTTATTCACAAAGAGAGACTGGCGGATGGAAGTGAAATCATTGTTAACCGTACTGAGCGGATTGCATCAATAGGCGGGTCCGGACTCGACAACGAGGAAGCATACCTGCACAGCAAGCTGATGCGGGCTCTCGGAGTTGTCTACCTCGAGACCCAGGCCCGTATCTGACACTCCGCTACGGTGGCAGGATTGTCACCTTCATTCGGCCGGGGTGTTATGACCAATCATGTTATTGATTTGAAAAACACTGATTGTGCATTAATAATTGGCAGCAATGCCGCCGAAAACCATCCGATAACCATGAAATGGCTGACCAAGGCCAGGGAAGAAAGAGGGGCCAAGATTATTCATGTTGACCCCCGGTTCACCAGAACTTCAGCGGTTGCCGATATCTATGCACCTCTGCGTTCCGGAACTGATATTCCATTTATCGGCGGTATGATCAAGTATATCCTTGACAACGAGCTTTATCACCGGGATTATGTAGCCTATTACACGAATGCCTCATTCCTGGTGGCCGAAGGCTATGATTTCAAGGACGGTCTTTTTACGGGTTATGATGCTGCCAAGCGTCAGTACGATCCGTCTTCATGGGATTATCAGAAGGACGCCGCAGGCAACCCGATAAGGGATATGACCCTGCAGCACCCGCGTTGCGTCCTGCAGCTGATGAAAAAGCATTACGAGCGGTATGACATTGACACGGTATGCAAAGTGACCGGGTGTCCCAAGGACAAGTATATGGAGGTTCTCAAGACCTACTGTGCTACCGGAGCACCTAACAAGGTCGGGACCATAATGTACGCCATGGGTACCACCCAGCATACGGTTGGCAGTCAGAACGTTCGTGCCTATGCCATCCTGCAGCTCCTCCTTGGCAACGTCGGGAGACCCGGGGGCGGGGTAAATGCCCTGCGGGGAGAGAACAATGTTCAAGGGGCTACGGATATGGCACTGCTGTTCCATATCATCCCCGGATATATCAATTCCCCGATGAACACGGCGGCGCATAAAGACTTGCAGGCTTTCCTGGCCACGGAGACTCCTGCATCCGGTTATCGGGTCAATACTCCCAAATGGGTGGTAAGCCTGCTTAAGGCTTGGTGGGGAGACTCTGCCACCAGGGATAATGACTTTGCCTACCATTATCTCCCCAAACGGGATGCCAGCAAAAACTATTCTCATATAGCCATGTTCGAGGCTATGTATGAAGGAAAGATTGACGGTCTTTTCATCATGGGCAGCAACCCGGTAGTAGGCGGTCCCAATGCCAATAAGGAGCAGGCCGCCATGGCCAAGCTCAAATGGCTGGTAAGCGTGGACCTGTGGCTCAATGAGTCGGCCGAATTCTGGTCCTACAAGGCCTGGGAGAGACCGGTCAAAAACCCGGCGGTGCCTCAACTGAAACCTACCGATATTGAGACTGAAGTATTCTTCCTGCCGGCAGCGGGGGTTTACGAGAAAGAAGGAACCGCCTCCAATACCGGACGCTGGATGCAGTATCGCTGGAAGGGTGCCGAACCGGTTGGGGAGTCCAAGCCCGACCTGTGGATTATTGACCAGATCGCAAAAAGGGTTAAGAAACTCTATGAAAACAGTACCCTTCCGCAGGACGAACCGATCAAAAACCTCACCTGGGGCTACGGTCACGGGGAAGAACCAGAGGTCGAGCTGGTGGGACTCGAAATTAACGGATACTATGTGGACAGCGGCAAACCGGTGGAGAGTTTTGCCAATCTCCGGGACGATGGCAGCACCACCTCGGGATGCTGGGTCTACTGCGGGTGCATGACTACCAAGCCCAACGGTGAACTGGACTACAAACCGAAATGGCGCGACAACACTGATAATTCCAAGACCGGGTTGGGATTATACTCCAACTGGGCCTGGTCGTGGCCGTTAAACCGCAGGATAGTTTACAACCGGTGCTCGGTTCAGCCGGATGGTGTCACTCCATGGCCGGGCGACGATGACCGGGTGCTTATTAGATGGGATGCCAGTGCAGGTGCCTGGGTGGGCGACGATGTATGCGACTTCAACAAGACTTTGGCGCCCGACGCACCTGGCGGAACCAACCCCTTCATCATGAAACCGGACGGTGTTGGCGGCCTGTTTGCAACCACAACCGGTATGAAGGACGGTCCGTTCCCCGAACACTACGAGCCGTGGGAGAGCCCGTTTGAGAACGTATTCAGCAGTCAGCAGAACAACCCGTGTATTAAGATATGGGAACCCGACAAACAGGGTACGTCGGACAAGTATCCGATTATCGGTACCACTTATCGTGTGGTTGAGCACTGGCAAACCGGGGCTTTGACCCGTAACCTGCCGTGGTTGGCCGAGCTCATGCCCAATATGTTCGTAGAGATGAGCGAGGAGCTTGCTCGCCTCAAAGGCATAAAGAACGGCCAAAAGGTTATTGTAAGCACCACCAGAGGTGACATCGAAGCCGTTGCATGTGTTACCAAACGGATTAAGCCGATGGTCGTAAACGGCAAAGAGGTTCACCAGATCGGAATGGTTTGGCATTATGGGTTCAAGGGTTATGCTGTCGGTGATCCTGCCAACCGCTTGACACCGCATGTCGGTGACGCCAATACCATGATACCTGAGTACAAAGCCTGGCTTTGCGATGTAAGGAGGGCGTAACTATGGCGAAGATGGGTAATCTTTACGACGCGACCAAGTGCACAGCCTGCCGCGGTTGCCAGGTAGCCTGTAAGAACTGGAATCAATTGCCGGCAGTGATTGAGCCTTTTAAGGGCAATTACCAGACCCATGAGAGCACCAATGCCAACACTTATACCATTGTCAAGTTCTTCGAATACGATGATGTGTACGGCCCCAAATGGTATTTCTGCAAGCACCAGTGTATGCACTGTGAATACCCGGCCTGTGTCGATGCCTGCCCCCGCAAAGCCTTGTATAAGAACGATTGGGGTGCGGTGCTGAAGGACTACCAGAAATGCGTGGGATGCCAGTACTGTGTTTATGCATGTCCCTTTGAGATTCCGAAGTACCATAAACCTTCGGATACGGTTACCAAGTGCACCCTTTGTGCCGAACGGGTTGAAGCGGGCGGAATTCCGGCTTGTGCCAAAACCTGTCCCACCGGTGCGCTGCAGTTTGGTGAACGACAGGAACTGCTCGCTATCGCCCGGGAGAGGGTAAAGTACCTCAGGGCCAACGGTTATCCCAACGCTACCATTTATGGGGAGCATGAACTGGGAGGGCTCAATAAGCTTTATATTCTCGGCGATGTGCCCGAGAAGTACGGTTTGCCGTCAGAACCGAAGGTCTCATCAATAACTACGTTTTGGCAGAATATTGTTCAGCCCTGGTTTGGCTTACTGATTCCTCTGGCTTTGGCCGGCTCCGCCGCCAGTTTCTTTACCACCCGGCTCCTGAAGGCCAGGCAGGAACAGCAGCAAGGAGGTGTAACCCATGGAACTCATAACTAAGTATGAGCCTGATGTTGAACGCATAGAAAGGTTTAGTTTAAGTGCCCGGGTTGCTCACTGGACCCATACGGTTACTTTTGTCATTCTGCTGTTAACGGGATTAGTCCTGTTTATGGATTCCCGGTGGGACTTCCTGGCTGCTATATTTGGCGGATACCGGGGAGCAGGCCTGATTCATCGCATTATGGCGGTTATCTTTACTGTAGTTCCACTTGTTTGCGTAGCCGTCAACTGGCGGGGTTTCGTGGATTGGTGGAAGGATGTCTTCTCCTTCGGGAAGAATGATATCAAGTTCCTTCTGAAATTCCCACTCGAGTTCATGGGATTTCATGTGGATATTCCTCCTCAGACCAAGTTTAACGGTGGGGAGAAAATGAACTCGGTGGTTACCACTACTTCCTGTGTACTGGTGGCGATCAGCGGTTATATCATGTGGTTCCCGTCGATATTCCCTCCGACTCTGGTCAGGTTGGCCTACCCGACCCATGATATATTTATGATCATAGCCACCATGATGGTTTGCATGCACGGGTACCTGGGTTCGTTACACCCCGGTTCGGGTGAATCGTTCTGGGGGATGGTGAAGGGTACCGTTAGGGCCGATTGGGCGGAACACCATCACAAGGCCTGGTACGACCGGCAGCGTGAACAACAGGATTAAGACGTTACCGGAGCAGTGCAGAAGGGGGGAGAGAAAACTCCCCCTTTTCCTTTACAAGGCCCGGATGTATTTGTCATAATATCAACAAGTTCTGGGGATAGGAGATGCTAAGGTATGAAAAACCGGATCCCGTTTACTTTACCCGAGGGTTATATAGATTTCTATAAGGCTGTAGAATCATGGCAGAATGAATTGTTCTTCAAACTGAAAAGAACGGCCGGCATTGGCGAGTTAGACGCCGCCAGTATTCCCCAAAGTATTAATAGACCGGTTTTGGAAACCCACGGTATTGACATCGACCCCGACCATTACCGGGAAGCTTTTTTGGAACTGACGCAACGGGTGATGAAGGAAAGGGAAGTCATAAAGGAAACCTTGCAGGAGATTGTAAGGGTGTTTTCAGAAATGGACTTTGGTGAAATCGCTTCCCGTGTTATAAATAACGACTGGCAGCACATTGAAAGACTTGCGGCAGAAAAAGGCATGTCCGGTGAATTGGTTTACTTCCTGCTGGATCATGCATTAAGGCCGTTCTTAAGGTGCTACGCCCTGCCATACCAGGCGGTGGTAGCCGGTGAGGATTTTCACTGGGAAATGGCGGTTTGCCCGGTCTGCGGTTCGCAGGTCAATTTTTCACGGGTCCGGGCCGAGGACGGACAGAGATTCCTGTTCTGTGAGCACTGCTTTACGGAATGGCCTTCCAGGTATCTGGGATGTATTTACTGCGGCAATACCGAGCCTCTTACCATAAAGTACCTGGTGGTCGAGGGTGATGACGCCCACCAGTTGTTCGTATGTGAGAAATGCAAAGGTTATCTGAAGACTTTTGACGAGCGCAAGGGAGATGCCAAAAGGGATCTTTTTATCGCCGGTATTGAGACCGTTTATCTGGACCTAATTGCTGAAGAAAATGGGTATACCAATAACAGAGCAGAGGATGAGCGCAATCTGAATTAAGAGGGGGATAGATATGGTCGGCTTGATCGGCAGCATCGGACCGTGGGAACTGATACTGGTACTGGCTATCCTTCTGATCATAGTAGGTCCCGGGAAGCTGCCCGGTGTCGGTAAGGCGATCGGCAAATCGATTGTAGAATTCAAGAGGGCCAGGGACGGCGAACCTAATAAACCAACGGACCAAGAGGAAAAGACTGAATAACAGGAAGGATTTAAAAGGTCTGTTAGCAGACCTTTTCTTTTAGTAAGCAGCGGAGGGGATTACATGGCCCGGATGTTCCCCATTGTCGTTAATCTCGAGGGCTGTAGTTGTCTGGTGGTGGGAGGGGGCACGGTTGCCCTGCGCAAAGTTAAAAACCTCCTGCAATGCGGAGCGGCTATCAACGTGGTCAGTCCGTCATTTTGTGAGGAGATGGTGCTTCTAGGGAAGGAGGAGCAGGTCACTCTGATCCCCCGCAAGTTCGAGGACCGTGATGTACACGGGCACATGCTGGTTTTTGCCGCCACCAGCGATGAAGCGGTTAATCAAAGGGTTTATGAGCTCTGCCGGGAGAACAGAATACTGGTAAACACGGTGGACGATCCAGACAGGTGCAATTTTCTGGTACCTGCAACCATGAGAAGGGGTGCTCTGACCATCGCCATCAACACCGAAGGCAGGAGCCCGCTGCTGGCTCGCAGGCTGCGGATGGAGATGGAAGACCGGTATGGGCCTGAATATGCCGATTACCTGGAACTTCTGGGTGACGCCCGGGCTGTGGTGAAGGGTACCTTTGACCTGGAATCCACCCGCAAAGAGGTCTTTGCCAAGATCCTGGACCTTCCGGTATTATCTTTGCTGCGGCAGGGAAAGAAGGAAGAGGCAAGGGAGCGAATAATGGAATGTATATACTCCTGGCCGGATTAAGCCACAAAACAGCTCCGGTTGAGCTGCGCGAGAAGATCGCGCTGAGCGGGAAAGCCTTGGAGAGGTTTTATCAGGACATGAAGGAAGAACCGGCCCTGGAAGGGACGGTAGTACTTTCAACCTGCAACCGGGTAGAGTTTTATTCCACCACCAGGAACCTGGAAGAGGGCAAACAAGCTCTGAGGAACTTGGTTGCCCAGCGTTTGGAGGTGGATGATAAGTATCTGGATAAGGTACTTTATATGCCCAGCTGCCACCAGGCCATTGAACACCTGTTCAGGGTAGCCTCAGGGCTTGAATCAATGGTTTTGGGTGAGACCGAAATCCTCGGCCAGGTAAGGGATGCGTATGACCAGGCCAGGGAGCGCGGAGTCTCCAGCGGGGTGTTGAATACCTTGTTTCAGAAGGCTATAAGCGTCGGCAAGAGGGTGCGCACGGAAACCGGGCTGGATCGCAATGCGGTTTCCATAAGCTACGCGGCGGTCGAAAAAGCCAAACAGGTATTCGGCAGTCTGAAGGGACGCACCGTTTTGGTGGTAGGGGCAGGAAAAATGAGCGGTCTGGCCCTGGGATATCTGATGGATAACGGGGTATCAACGGTGGTGGTTTCCAATCGTTCCTACGACCGGGCCTTGGAACTCGCCGAAAAGGTCGGGGGAAAAGCGGTGCGACTGGACCGTCTGTATGAAGAACTGGAGAAGGCCGACATTGTCATCAGTTGTACTGCTGCTTCTCATTATGTTATCCACCGGGAGGACCTGGAACCATGCCTTAAGAACCGCACCAGCGAACTGCTTTTGATCGATATTGCGGTTCCACGGGATATCGACCCCGCCATAGGCGGGCTACCGGGCGTTCATCTCTATGATATCGACGACTTAAATAACGTGGTGGAATCAAATCTCCTGGCCCGGCAGCGAGCCGCCCGCGAGGCTGAGAAAATCATTGCCGAGGAGATTGAGGAGTTTAATGATTGGCTGGCCACGCTTTCGGTGGTACCGGTTATTAAGGCCTTAAAGGCCAAGGGTGAGGAAATCCGCGAAACAGAAGTCCGCCGAGCTCTAAATCGGCTTGGAAATCTGACCCCGCGGGAAGAGAAGGTGATCAACGCCCTGGCGTCCTCAATCGTCAACCAGCTCCTGCACTTTCCGGTGGTAAACTTGAAGGAGATGGCCGCCGGCGACCGGGGGCACCTTTATGCCGAAGTAGCCAAGAAACTGTTTCAATTGGAAATTGATTCAGAGGAGCATGCGGATGCGCAAAATCAGAATCGGAACCAGAGGTAGCAAACTGGCACTCTGGCAGACAGATTACGTGGTTGACAAACTGCTGGAACTTGATGAGCGCCTGGATATTGAAAAAGTGACGATTAAAACTACGGGGGACAAATTTTTGGACATGGCCCTTTCCAGGATTGGGGATAAGGGCCTGTTTACTAAGGAAATTGAAAAAGAACTACTTAAAGGCACTATTGATTTGGCTGTCCACAGCATGAAGGACATGCCTACCAGGATAACGGAAGGACTGGCTATTGGGGCGGTTCTGCCGCGGGAGAATCCGAAAGACGTGCTTCTGTCCCGGGAGGGTCAAAAGCTGGCGGCATTACCGGTTGGGGCTGCAGTAGGGACTTCCAGCCTCAGGCGTCGAGCCCAGCTGCTGGCGACGCGGCCTGATCTGAACATCGTGGATTTGCGCGGAAATATTGACACCCGCATCAGACGGCTGCAGAACGGGGAACTTGATGCTATAGTCGTGGCTGCAGCCGGGGTGATCAGGTTGGGTTACGAAAGAATGGTCGCCGAGGAACTTGAATTCCTGCCTGCCGTTGGACAGGGAGCGATTGTGGTTGAAATTCGCGATGACGATCCGGATATCCGGGAATTGGTTGAGAAGCTTGACGACCGGAGCACACGTTTGGCCATAACGGCGGAACGTGCATTCCTGGCCGTACTGGAGGGTGGTTGTCAGATCCCGGTAGGGTGTCTGGGCAGCGTTAAGGACGATCTTCTAACCCTAGAAGGTTTGGTATCCGACCTCGAGGGAAAGAGGGTGTTTCGCTCCCGTTTGTCGGGTCCCGCAGATGAGCCCGAGGAATTGGGCAGAAAGCTGGCTCGAGAGCTGATGAGCCAGGGGGCCGGAGCGGTACTGAAGCAGATTAGGAGTCAGGTGAGGGATAATGAGTAGCACCGGCAAAGTATACCTGGTAGGAGCCGGACCGGGAGATCCCGGTCTGCTTACCGTTAGGGCCCAGGAGCTTATCCGCAGAGCCCAGGTTATCGTATATGATCGCTTGGTAGGGAAGAGGATTATCGAACAGGCAAACCCTGACGCCGAGAAGATATATGTGGGGAAGGAGTCCAACCGCCATACGCTTCCCCAGGAGGAGATCAACCGCCTGCTGGTGACCAAAGCCCGAGAAGGCAGGGTGGTGGTAAGGCTGAAGGGCGGAGACCCCTTCCTGTTCGGGAGGGGGGGCGAAGAAGCAGAGTACCTGAAACGGAACGGGGTGGAGGTTGAGATCGTACCGGGTGTAACCTCGGCGATTGCCGCCCCGGCCTACGCCGGCATACCGGTAACCCATCGCGATTACAACTCCACCCTGACGATTATCACCGGCCATGAACGGGCAGATAAACTGGCGAATTCGGTTCCCTGGAATGAGGTGGCGGCGGGGAATGGGACGCTGGTTTTCCTGATGGGGATGGAAAACCTCCCATTTATTGTGGAGAGGCTGCTGGCAGGGGGGCGTTTGCCCGATACACCGGTGGCTTTGGTGCGCTGGGGAACCCTGCCTCAACAGGAGGTTCTGGAGGCTACCCTGGAAGATGTGGTTGAAAAGGTCCAAACCAGCGGGTTCCGGCCGCCGGCGGTAATAGTGGTCGGGGAAGTAGTGAGGCTGAGGCAGGAACTGGCGTGGTTTGACAGGCGGCCATTGTTTGGCAAAAAGGTAATTGTGACCCGGGCCCGGGCTCAAGCCAGCAGGTTGGTCACCGCGCTGGAGGAACTGGGGGCCTGGGTTCTGGAACTGCCGACCATTGCCATTAATCCTCTGCCGGTTGCGAATCTGCGAACGATAGTATCCGGTATCGATAGTTACTCCTGGATTGTTTTTACCAGTGTCAACGGGGTAAAGGTATTTATATCCCGGATGTTGGAACACGGGTTTGACATACGAGACCTTAAAGGCCCTCGGGTCTGCGCCATTGGACCGGCAACTGCTGCGGAGGTCCGGTCATTGGGAATGCGGGTATCAGCGGTTCCTGAGGAATACCGAGCCGAGGCGGTGGCCGAAATCCTTCTGAGGCATGCGGGGGCGGGCGACCGGATCCTGCTTCCCCGAGCTCGGGGAGCCCGGGAGATTCTCCCCCGACTGCTGAGGGCAAAGGGAGTCATTGTCGACGAACTGGAGATATATGAAGCGGTTCCCGAAACGAGGCTTGATGAGGAAAATCGTGAGTTGCTGAAAGAGGGGCTGGTAGATATCATAACTTTTACCAGCAGTTCCACGGTTAAAAACCTGGTAGCCATCATGGGGGAAGAAATGGTAAAGACCTTGCGGGGCAAGGTCCGGGTTGCCTGTATTGGTCCGGTCACAGCACAAACCGCCCGGGATGCGGGGTTCGGTGTTGATGTGGTAGCAAGGGAATATACCATTGACGGGCTGGTGCAGGCAATAATTGAAGCTTGTACCGGGGCGAAATAAGATGTAACCTAAAGGCTGCAAAAGGGGGGAGAGAAAATTGATTGGGTGCACGAAATTGCTTTGTGGAACCGCCACGGTTTCCGAAGTGATCAAACACCAGGCGGGGGGAGAGGTGCCGGCTTCGCTTCTGCAATTCAGCGAGATCAACCGGCCCCTGGTGGTATGGAACACCACCAACCGCTGCAATCTTCGCTGCCAGCACTGCTATATCGAGGCTGAGGATGATATATACCGACACGAACTGACTACGGAGGAAGCGGAGCGCTTTATTGAAGATTTGGCCCGGATGCGGGTTCCCGTCCTTCTGTTCTCCGGAGGCGAGCCTCTCCTGCGGCCTGATATCATGAAACTGGGAAGGCTGGCGTACCGCAGCGGCTTAAGACCGGTCCTGTCAACCAACGGAACGCTGATAACCCGAGACGTGGCCAGAGAGATTAAGGAAGCGGGCTTTCAGTATGTCGGAATCAGCATTGACGGTTTGCCCGCCACCCATGATCGGTTTCGCCGCAAAGAAGGGGCTTTTGAACAGGCCATTAGAGGTATTAAGGCCTGCAGGGACGAGAACATCAAGGCCGGAATCAGGTTTACGGTTCACCGTGCCAATCAGGCCGATCTGCCCGGTATACTGGACATTGTGGAACAGGAGGGAATACCGCGGTTCTGCATGTACCATCTCGTTTATGCCGGACGGGGCAAGTATATGATGGAGCTCGATACTGACAGAGAGGAGAAGCTGCGGATCCTTGATCTTTTGATAGATAAAACACTTGATTTCCACCAGCGCGGGATTGAAGTGGAAATCCTTACTACGGATAATCATGCCGACGGCATATACATGTATAACCGGATTAAAGAGATGGCACCGGAGCGCGCCGATGAGGTGGTTAAACTCCTGCAGATGCACGGCGGATGCTCGGCGGGGACGAAATTCGCCAACGTGGATCCTCGCGGCAATGTGCACCCATGTCAGTTCTGGCAGGATTATACGGTGGGCAATGTAAAGGAAACCCCGTTCAGCCAGATCTGGAACAGCAATGACCCCTTGATGGTAATGCTCCGGGAGAAGTCAAAACATTTAAAAGGGCGCTGCCGGAACTGCGCCTTCAATAACCTGTGTGGAGGATGCCGGATTCGCGCCCGTGCAGCCTACGGCGATATCTGGGCAGAAGATCCGGCCTGTTACCTGAGTGACGATGAAATTAGAGAAGGGATGGTGTCATAATGGGTTATCCGGTAATAAGAATGAGGCGGATGCGTGCCAGTGAAGGACTGCGCAGGATGGTACGGGAGACTCGCGTTCTACCTCAAGACTTGATTTACCCCCTGTTTATTGTAGCGGGATCGGGAGTAGAAGAACCGGTAGGATCGATGCCCGGGGTAACTCGTTATTCGCCCGATCGTCTGCCGCAGGTGGTGCGGGAGGTACACAATTTGGGAATATCCGGCGTTTTGCTGTTTGGTATTCCGGAATACAAAGATCACATGGGATCTTCCGCTCATGACGACAACGGACCGGTTCAGCAGGCGATAAAGATTATTAAAGACACCACTCCTGAACTGGTGGTCATCACCGACGTGTGTATGTGTGAGTACACCAGCCATGGCCACTGCGGGTATCTGACCGATGACGGCCGGATCGATAATGACCGCAGCCTGGAGATGCTGGCGCAGGAAGCATTGTCTCACGCCAAAGCGGGATGTGATATGGTGGCTCCCTCGGATATGATGGACGGCAGGATCGGCTATATCCGGAATGCGCTTGACCAGGCGGGGTTTGACCATATACCCATCATGTCCTATGCCGCCAAGTATGCGTCGGCATTTTACGGACCGTTTCGCGAGGCGGCGGAATCAGCCCCCCAATCGGGCGATCGAAAATCATATCAGATGGACCCGCCCAATGTCAGAGAGGCTCTGCGGGAAGTGGAACTTGATATTGCCGAGGGCGCGGATCTGGTTATGGTTAAGCCGGCCATGGCTTATATGGACGTAATCCGGGCGGTCAGAGAGCGATTTGATGTACCCCTGGCGGCGTACAATGTGAGCGGTGAGTATTCCATGATTAAGGCCGCCGCAGAGCGGGGTTGGATTGATGAGGAACGTATTGTCAAGGAGGTACTGACCGGGATTAAGCGGGCCGGGGCCGATATCATAATTACCTACTTTGCCCTTGAATATGCCAGTCTCCTTTAAAGGCGTAAAGCCGCATTATCAGCATAATTACGGACATCACCGGACGGCGCATTATCCGGTCTAGTTGGGGAGGACTGCCATGCTGGTTTCTTGGAACACAACCAACCAATGCAACATGTTTTGTGATCACTGTTACCGGGATGCAGGGGTCAAGCTGGAGGATGAGCTGACCACTTCGCAGGGGAAAACCTTGATTGACCAGATCAAGGAGGCCGGCTTCCAAATGTTGATTATGAGCGGAGGCGAGCCCCTGATGCGTCCCGATATATTCGAGTTGTGTGCTCATGCCGTTTCCCGGGGATTGAGGACGGTGATGGGCACAAATGGTACCTTGATTACTCCGCAGGTGGCGGAGGAACTGCGGCGCACCGGGGTGGCCGCATGTGCCGTCAGCCTTGACAGCATTGTAGCCTCCGAACATGATGCCTTCCGCAAGCTTGAAGGTGCCTACGATTTGGCTCTTCAGGGCATGGCCAACCTGAAAAAAGCCGGAATACCATTCCAGGTCAATACCACGGTGATGGACTGGAACGTCATGCATTTGGACGCCCTGACCGACAAGGCCATTGAGCTGGGGGCCAGAGCTCATCACCTGTTCTTTTTGATACCCACCGGACGGGCGGCCAGTATTGAACAAGAAGCCCTGCGGGTCAGGGAATACGAACGGATCCTCCATCGCATCATGGAAAAGCAGAAGCGGGTGAACATTGAAATCAAACCCACCTGCGCACCGCAGTTTGTCAGAGTCGCAGATGCCAAAGGCATACCTATTCGATTTTCCAGAGGCTGCCTGGCGGGAATTTCCTATTGCATTATCAGCCCTACCGGGAATGTGCAGCCTTGCGCTTACCTGGATATGCATCTGGGGAATGTAAAGCAGGAGTCATTTGCGGATATTTGGCGGCAGAACCCTGTGTTCGGAGATCTCCGCTCCGGGCAGTACGGCGGAAAATGCGGGCATTGTGAATACACGGAACGCTGTGGGGGATGTCGGGCTCGGGCCTATTATTACAACGGCGGTGATTACATGGCGCAGGACGACTGGTGCCTCTACAAGCCGAAAGGGTTGGTCTCACATGGATCGGATAGATATTAAGATACTGAACTACCTGCAGGAAGGAATAACCTTAAGCCCTCGCCCGTTCCTGGATATGGCGCGGGAACTTGGGATTTCCGAGGAAACAATACTGGCCAGGATTGAAGCATTGCGCAATCGAGGTCTTATCCGCCGCTTGGGCGGGGTATTTGATTCGCCCCGAATGGGGATGAAATCAACTCTCTGCGCGATGGAGGTCCCGGAAGCGAGGATTGAGGAGGTGGCGCAGAAGGTGAATAGCTACCGCGAGGTGACTCACAACTACCTGCGCGATGACCTCTATAATATGTGGTTTACGGTGACGGCTTCTTCCCGGGAGGACCTGGAACGAATACTGCAGGAGATAGAGTACGGCACCGGCATCGCGGTTATCAGTATGCCGGTTCGGCAGAGATACAAGATCAAGGTGGCTTTTGCGTTAGATGAACAGACGTGATATTATCGACCGAGTTATCAAAGAGTTACAGGGTGACCTGCCCGCGGTTCCCCGTCCCTACCTGCTGGTGGCGGAGAGGACGGGCGTATCCGAAGAGGAGGTTATTTCTGTTTTGAACGGGCTCCGGGAAAAAGGCATGCTGAAACGCGTGGGTGCGGTTCTCCGACACCAGAAGGTGGGTTATGATGCCAATGCCATGGTGGTGTGGAAAGTGGCGGAGGAGGATATGGACCGGGTGGGCAACCTCATGGCCGCCTCTCCTCAGGTAAGCCACTGCTACTGGCGCGAGACCCCGGCCGGATGGCCATATAATCTCTTTACCATGGTACATGCCCGCAGCCGCGAGGAACTCCAAGCGGTAATTATGGAGCTTTCCCGCCTGTCGGGTATCGACGAGTACAGGGTGATTGAAAGCGTTAGAGAGCTGAAAAAAACAAGTGTACAATACCGCTGACCTGTCCAGCCAGAAGCGGTGCAGCCCGGAAGGTTTTGCCGCCACTGCCGCCATCAAAATACCCTGATTATGGTTAAACTAAATCAAGCCTTCCCAGAGAACGGCCGCTTCCATGGGCGGTTTCAAGATTTGCAAACATGGTCGACTGCTATCATGTATTTTGGGAGGTAGGAAATTGAAGTTCGCAAGGTCAGGCAGTTTATTCGAGAAGGCCAAGACGGTTATCCCCGGGGGAGTTAACAGCCCCGTAAGGGCCTTTAAATCGGTGGGTATGGAGCCGCTTTTCATCACCCGTGGCCAGGGAGCTCGCATCTTTGATGCTGACGACAACGAGTTTATTGATTATGTCGGCTCTTGGGGACCCCTGATTCTGGGGCACAGCCATCCTCAGGTGGTGGAAGCCATACAGACTGCGGCCCAAATGGGAACAAGCTACGGCGCCCCGCATCAAGGTGAAGTGGAATTGGCGGAGATGATCTGCCAGGCCATACCCTCAATAGACATGGTGCGGTTGGTTAATTCGGGTACCGAGGCCACCATGAGCGCCATCAGGCTGGCCCGAGCGTTTACCCGTCGGGATAAGATTGTAAAGTTCGCCGGGTGTTACCACGGACACGCAGATTCATTCCTCATCCAGGCCGGTTCCGGACTGCTTACGGGCGGAGTTCCCACCAGTCCCGGTGTGCCGGCGGATATCATCGGCAAAACCATTGTCTGTCGCTATAATGACCTGGATTCGGTGAAAACGGCATTTGAGCAGATGGGGACCGAGATTGCTGCGGTTATTCTGGAACCGATGGCCGGAAACATTGGGTTGGTGCTGCCTGATGTTGAGTTCCTTCATGGTCTCCGCGAGCTGACTGCCGGTCATGGAGCCCTCCTGATATTTGATGAGGTTATAACAGGATTTCGGGTTACTTATGGAGGTCTGCAGAATCTTTTGGGGATTGAACCGGATTTGACCTGCCTGGGCAAGATCATAGGCGGCGGTTTGCCGGTAGGTGCCTATGGAGGCCGGTACGATATAATGAGAATGATGGCCCCGGAAGGTCCGGTTTACCAGGCCGGTACGTTATCCGGAAACCCTCTGGCAGTAGCGGCGGGGATAGCTACCCTGAAGATCCTGAAAGCAGGGGATATTTATGATGATCTGGAGACCAAGACCTATGTTCTGGAAACCAAACTGCGGACGGTTTTTGCGGAGACCGGATTGGCAGTGGCCATTAACCGATACGGTTCAATGTTCAGCATCTTCTTTACCGACAAAGATGTGACCGATTATGAAAGCGCTCTTACTGCCGACACTGGGATGTACGCGCGTTTCTTTTCCGGTATGCTGGAGCGGGGTATCTATTTGCCGCCTTCCCAATTCGAAACCTGTTTTGTTTCTGCGGCTCACGAAATGGAGGATATCGATCGGACCGCCGACGCGGTACGGCAGGTTATCGAAGCAATGGCCTAGGAGGGTATTTTGTGGAGAATTGGAGTTGGGAGTGGTTTGTTAAAAAGTTTTTTCAGAAAAGCGGCATTGATCTGCATTCCTACAAGCGGCCGCAAATGGAACGGCGTATTAACAGCTTCATGAGGACTGTAGGGGCTGCCAATTATGCCGAGTTGATTAAGTTGTTTGAAGAAAACCCCGAGGTACACCGGCGCTTTGTCGAGCATCTGACCATAAATGTGTCGGAGTTTTTCCGCAATGCGAATCACTGGGAGGTATTGCAGCATCAGATAATACCTGAACTGATAAAGCGGAGAACCCCCTTAAAAATCTGGAGTGCCGGCTGTTCCACCGGTGAAGAGCCGTATTCTCTGGCCATTATGATGCAGGAGTATTTTCCCGGTCACGTGCAACGCATATGGGCAACCGATCTGGATCAGGTGGTGTTGAACAAGGCAAAGAATGGCGTTTACAGTGAGAAGGCGGTCCAGGGAGTCCCGGCTCACCTGTTAAAGAAGTACTTTTCCCATGATTCAGATTATCAGATTGTGGAAAGTATTAAACAGATGGTGAAATTCGAAAAACACGATCTGTTGAAGGACAGGTTCCCGGGTGATTTCGACCTGATTCTATGCCGCAATGTAGCCATCTATTTTACTGAAGAAGCCAAGGAGAGACTTTTCTACAAGTTTGCACAGGCTTTGGCCAAAGACGGGGTTTTGTTTATTGGCAGTACGGAACAGATATTCCAGGCACGTGAACTCAATTTGAAGTCTATAGCCACTTTCTTTTATCAGAAGACCGGTTAGCAGAAAAAAGGCCCGGGAGAGAAATCTGAAATTTTTGAAAAGAGCGAATTAGACCTTCGGAACTGAAAAAAGAAGGAATAAGACCATTCTTATAGAAGATTTAATGTTGAATGCTCGCGTGCCCGCACGCGAGATGCCTGGAGTTAATGCGTTTTTACAATGTTTTAAATTGGAATTCTTGGTTAGGATAGCTAAATTGCCCAAGCCAGGACGATTTTTATATTTTTACTGGAGGTGGTATTAGCAACCGTTTTTCCGGATTCTGGGGTAAGGGGTATTTAGGTAACATTGCGAAAGACTGAGAAAAGGAGGAAAGGACTTTGAAGATTGCTGTATGTGTAAAGCAGACATTTGACACAGAGGCTAAGATTGTTCTAAAAGACGGTAAGATTTCAGGTGACGGTATCAACCTGATCATCAACCCGTATGACGAAGTCGCCGTTGAAGAGGCACTACGCATTAAGGAAAAGCAAGGCGGAGAAGTGGTAATTATCTGTGCCGGCGGGGACAGGGCTACCGAAGCTATTCGCCAGGCTTTGGCTATGGGAGCCGACAGAGGCGTCCATATTAAAGTAAACGATCCTGATGTTGATGAGTATGCCCGGGCGGTAATGCTTGCTGAAGTGTTGAAGGAGCAGGCACCAGATCTGATACTGTGCGGACACGTTGCGGCTGATGACGGTTCTTCGCAGGTTCCGACCAGAACTGCGGAAATTTTGGGATTGCCCCATGCCAACGTTGTAACAAAACTCGAGTTTGCTGATGGCAAAGCAATCTGCACCCGTGAAGTAGACGGCGGAATGGAAGTAATGGAAGTGGCACTGCCGGCAGTTGTAACCTGTCAGGTAAGTTTGAATGAGCCCCGGTATCCTTCCATGAAGGGTATCATGCAGGCGAAGAAAAAGCCTATCGCTAATGTAGATGCAGTTGCGGTTGAATCCAAAGCCAAGATAATTGAACTGGCCCTCCCGGCAGCCAAACAGGCCGGTAAGAAGATTGAGGGTGAGCCTGAAGATACAGGTAAGCAACTGGCTGCATGGCTGTTGAACGAAGTAAAGGTTGAAATTAAGCAGTGATCGCCTTAACCGTATTTAGTGAAACATTTCCCATTGATCATAAATAAAGGAGGGTAACTGATGGCAAAGGGAACATGGGTTGTCGTTGACCAGAGGGATGGTAAAATCCGTAAGGTTACGTTTGAACTTCTAAGTGCAGCTCAGAATTATGGTGATGAGGTAACTGCGGTTTTGATCGGTAAAGGTGTCGAGGGATTGGCGCCGGAACTGGGCAAGTATGGTGCCGACAAGGTCCTAGTAGCCGATGACGATATTTTTGCCGTTTACAATACCGGAGCTTATGTAGCTCAGATGGCGGCCATGATTAAGGAATACGACCCGGCGGTGGTACTGTTCGGGCATACCTCAATGGGCAGAGATCTGGCTGCAAGACTGGCACAGAAGCTGGAAGTTGGAATGGCCACCGACTGCATAGCAGCTGAGATTTCCGGTGGCAAGGGCGTTTTCACCCGGGCCATTTACGCAGGTAAAGCCCTGGCCAAAGTGCAGGTAGAAGGCACACCGATTATGGCTACCATCCGCGCCGGGGTTATGGAAGTAGTAGAAAGCAATAAAGCCGGTGAAGTCGTCAAAGCTGCAGTAGCTGCTACGCCCGGCGATGTATACCAGAATGTCAAGGAGTTCATCCCCACCGTTTCAACGCGGCCTGAGCTGACCGAGGCTGAGGTTGTTGTTTCCGGTGGCCGTGGACTGAAAGGCCCAGAAGGGGTCAAGGTCATTGAAGAGCTGGCAGACCTCCTGGGTGCTGCGATCGGCGCTTCCCGTGCGTCTGTCGATTCCGGTTGGCTGGGCCATGAGTATCAGGTAGGTCAAACCGGTAAGGTTGTTAACCCGAATCTCTACATTGCAGCTGGAATTTCCGGTGCTATTCAGCATTTGGCCGGTATGTCCTCCTCCAAGTATATTGCTGCAATCAACACTGATCCGGAAGCTCCGATCTTTAGCGTAACAGACTTTGGGGTAGTAGGAGACCTCTTCAAGGTAATCCCCGTTGTTGTCGCTGAACTGAAGAAATAGTGACAAGCAGGGTGTCGGGCGCGTATCGGCGACGCCCGATGCCCTACTTGATTTGAGGAGGAATTGTCTCATGTTATTTGGCTTTATACCAATAGATGTATGGTCAGAGCCACCAATGCGGGTAGTTGGAGCCAATATCCCCTACGAATGGTTGATTTATGTTATCGCGGTCATTCCCGTTGCCGTATTGCTGTACGGGCTGTATGAGAAGGTACGGGTTTATATGGTAGCCAGGGGGAAAGTGAACAGACTGGATAATATATGGGCCAGAATCCTTTCCTGGTTCACCTATACCTTTGCCCAGGCCAAGGTTATTAAGAGTCCGCTGGCGGGGTGGATGCATTTCTTCCTCTTTTGGGGATTCCTGTTGCTGTTTTTGGCGGCCGGTATCGACGCCATGCACCATTTTATCAACTGGCCTCATCTTGAAGGCAATTTCTATATCGGCTTTTCGTTCGTTGTAGACACCATCGGTTTTCTGGGGATGGTGGGGATACTGGTTTTGGGATTTATCCGCTATGTCCAGAAGCCTGATCGTCTGAACGATACCAAGAGCAGCGATGGCTGGATAATTGTATTGCTATTCTCCATCCTGTTTACCGGATTTATCATCGAGGGATTGAGAATAGCCGCCCAGATCAAGATGGCCACGCAGATGCAGTATATTGCCTATGAGAGAATCGCATCCCCGTTCGGTTGGATGTTTGCTCAGCTGTTTGTCGGAACCAGTATGGACAGCATTTTGGTATGGCACCGGATACTCTGGTGGTTCCATATGGCGCTCGCCTTTGGTACGGTTGTACTAATTCCTTTCACCAAATTGTGGCATATTGCCACCAGCATGGCCAACTACTTCTTCCGCGATTTGGGACCAAAAGGTGCCTATATCAAGCCGATTGAAAACATCGAAGAGGCTGAATCCTTCGGGGTTGAAAATCTCGAAGATTTTACCTGGAAGGACTTTCTGGACTTTGATGCCTGCATTCGCTGCGGACGCTGTCAGGACAACTGTCCGGCATATCTTACCGGGAAGCATCTGAATCCCAAGATCACCTTAATCCAGGCCTTGAAAAAGCATATGGATGAAAAGGTGCCGTATCTCCTGGCCGCGGGTGGCCATAGTGCAGTCGAGGCTGAGATGGCCATGACCGAGGACGAAGAGGCCAAACCCGTTATGGAGAAGAGCCTCATCTATGATGTGATAACTACCGAGGTAATTTGGGACTGCACCAACTGCCGCGCTTGCATGGAGCACTGTCCCATGTTCATTGAACACATTCCCAAGATAACTGAAATGCGCCGCAACCTGGTAATGTGGCAGGGAGATATGCCCAGTGAAGCCCAGATGACCTTTACCAACCTGGAGAGAAACTATAATCCATGGGGTGTTGGTTGGGCAAATAGGGCGGATTGGCTGAATGAACGCGGTGTGGCTGACAAAGTGAAGATTGCTTCCGAAGACACCGAATTTGATTACCTGCTGTTCGGCGGTTGTGCGATGGCCTTTGATGACCGCTACAAGCGGGTAGGGGAAGCAGTGATTAAGCTCTTTGATCAGGCCGGAGTAACCCTGGGTTACCTGGGAACTGAAGAACAGCATTGCGGTGATACTGCAAGACGCCTGGGGAACGAATACCTGGCACAGATGCTGATTACCGCCAACATCGAAACGTTCAACAACTATGGAGTCAAGAAGATTGTCACCACCTGTCCGCACTGCTACAATGCACTCAAGAACGAGTATCCGCAGTTTGAGGGTGGACAGTTTGAGGTCTATCACTATACGGAGCTGATTGCCCAGTTTATCGCCGAGGGCAAGATAAAACCGCAGAAGGCTCTGGGAACCAGACTGACCTATCATGACTCCTGTATGCTGGGTCGTCACAACGATATCTACCAGCAGCCCAGGGATATCCTGGCAGCTACCGGATCCCAACTGGTTGAGATGGAGCGCAACCGTGATAAAGGATTCTGCTGTGGAGCCGGCGGCGGCCGCATGTGGCTCGAAGAGCATGCAGCCGAAGGTTACAAACGTATCAACGAAACCCGTACGGATCAGGCCCTGGCTACCAATCCTGAGTGCATTATCACGAACTGCCCATTCTGCCTGACCATGTTGGATGACGGTGTCAAGGGTGTTGAAGCACCGGTTAAGGTTTTGGATATTGCTGAATTATTAAGTCAATCCATGAATTAATGCAGGTGTGGAAGGGCGCAACAGGGACCGCGACGGTCCCTGTTGCGCATATTTAGGGGCTCGAGGTGACTGATTAGCCAGGTTAACGGCAGTTGGCAATCAAGGCAACTTTAAAACTTTATCGGGGAATTATGCGAAGCAATATATGGACCTGCCTGGCCATCTGACAAGCAAGGGGGATTTGCGATGGATTTTCGGTTAACGGAAGAGCAGGAGATGTTTCGTAAAGTGGTCCGTGACTTCGCAGAGAAAGAGGTAGGCCCCAGCGCAGCCGAACGGGATGAAGAAGAGCGTTTTGATATGGACATCTTTTTCAAGATGGGAGAGCTGGGCCTCTGCGGTATTCCCTGGGAAGAAGAGTACGGTGGTGCGGGATCCGATTTTGTCAGTTATGTAATTGCGGTTGAAGAATTATCCCGGGTATGCGCATCCACTGGGGTAACCCTGTCTGCACACATTTCACTATGCTCCTGGCCGATTTGGAAATTCGGCACTGAGGAACAGAAACAGAAGTACCTGATTCCCCTGGCTGAAGGAACCAAATTGGGAGCTTTTGCGATCACCGAACCCTCGGCCGGAAGTGACGCCGGCGCGACCAAAACCACAGCGGTTCTGGACGGTGATCATTACGTCCTCAATGGAACCAAGGTATTCATAACCAATGCTTATTATGCGGACATCTATGTCGTCATTGCCCGCACCGGACCCAAGGAACTGAAACACCGGGGCATAAGTGCTTTCATAGTAGAAAAGGGCACGCCTGGTTTCAGTTTCGGAAAGAAAGAGAAAAAACTCGGGATCCGTTCATCAGCCACCTACGAGCTGATATTTGAGGATTGCCGCATCCCCAAAGAGAACCTGCTGGGTCAGGAAGGCGATGGCTTTAAGATCGGAATGATGATCCTGGATGGGGGACGAAACGGTATTGCTGCTCAGGCAGTTGGGATTGCCCAGGGGGCCTTTGATTTTGCACTTCAGTATTCCAAGGAACGGATTCAATTCGGTAAGCCTATCAGCGAACAGCAGGCCATTCGTTTCAAACTGGCCGATATGGCTACCCGGATTGAGGCGGCCCGTCTGCTGACCTATCAGGCGGCCTGGCTGGAGTCGAACCAGCTTCCCTATGGGAAAGCCAGTGCCATGGCCAAGCTCTACGCCGGGGATACGGCCATGTATGTAACCACAGAAGCAGTGCAGATCCTGGGCGGTTACGGCTACAGCCGCGAGTATCCGGTGGAGCGCATGATGAGGGATGCCAAGATAACTCAAATATACGAAGGGACCAATGAGATACAGCGGGTTGTTATATCCAACATGCTGCTGAGAGATTAGTTAAAGAAAAAAACATTGATCCTATAAATTTTACGGAGAGGTGAATGGTTTGAATAAAGCGGTAATTGTCAGCGCCTGCCGGACACCGGTAGGAAGCTTCGGAGGGTCACTAAAGGATGTGTCGGCTCGCGAACTGGGCGCCATAGTTATTGCTGAGGCCATAAAGCGTGCAGGCATTAAACCAGAGATGATAGATGAAGTGATCTTCGGGTGTGTACTCCAGGGTGGTTTGGGACAGAATATTTCGCGTCAGTGCGCTTTGGATGCCGGCATACCGGTAGAGGTACCTACTTTCACCGTGAACAAGGTTTGCGGTTCCGGGTTGAAGACAGTCGAGCTGGCCGCTCAGGCCATAAGAGCCGGAGATGCGGATATCGTAGTGGCAGGCGGAACGGAGAGCATGTCGGGTGCCCTGTTCGCCGTGGATAAAGCTCGCTGGGGATATCGCATGGGCGAGGGCGCGATCATTGATTTGATGATAAGAGACGGGCTGTGGGACGCCTTTAACAACTGCCACATGGGAATTACGGCTGAGAACATAAATGAGCAGTGGGGCAACACCCGCGAAGAACAGGATGAACTGGCACTCCGCAGCCAGCAGCGGGCCGCAGCCGCGATACGAGAAGGACGGTTCAAGGATGAGATCGTTCCGGTAGTTGTTAAAACCAGAAAAGGTGAAACCGTCTTTGATACCGATGAGTTTGTCCGGCCGGATACTACCATGGAAGGTCTGGCCAAGCTCAAAGGGGCCTTCAAAAAAGACGGCAGCGTAACCGCAGGCAATGCCTCCGGGATTAACGACGGTGCGGCTGCAGTGGTGGTAATGTCCGAGAAGAAGGCGGCCGAACTGGGAATCAAGCCGATGGCCACTATTGTCAGTTATGCTTCAGCCGGGGTTGATCCCAAGATCATGGGTATAGGACCGTGGCCGGCCACACTGAAAGCCTTGGAGAAAGCAGGTATGACCCTTGACGAAATAGACCTGATCGAGGCCAACGAAGCCTTTGCCGCCCAGTCGGTGGCGGTTGCCAAGGAACTCAAGTGGGACATCAACAAGGTTAATGTTAACGGGGGCGCAATCGCTCTGGGACATCCCATAGGAGCTTCAGGAACCAGGATTCTGGTGACCCTGCTGTACGAAATGCAGAGACGGGATGCCAAAAAAGGACTGGCGACGCTTTGTATCGGCGGCGGAATGGGAACGGCTCTGATTGTAGAACGGCCCTGATGTACGAAAAAGTATATAATCCCCAAAAGGGTCCTTTTAACGAAGGGCCCTTTTTTTGATGACTGCCTGTCAAGCATGGTTTATACTTTATGAAGAGGTCGGTGCCGGAATGAGTTTTTGCACCGGGAATCGGCGTTGGGTTAAAATAACACCATGGAAAGAGTAAGAAAAAACGCGGTATTTTACGTGACAGAGTAGGGAGGCAAGCATGGAGAAAGTTGCTGTATATCCTGGCAGTTTTGATCCTGTAACCAACGGGCATTTGGATGTGCTGGAAAGAGCCAGCAGAATCTTTGATCGGGTTATTGTGGCAGTAGTGCACAATGTCTATAAGAACCCTCTGTTTTCGACCGAGGAGAGGGTTGAGATGCTGCGTGAAGTAACCAAACATCTGCCCAATCTGGAAGTAGACTCCTTTACCGGTCTGCTGGTTAACTACGTGCGCAAACGGCAGGCTAATGCCATTGTAAGAGGCCTGCGGACGGTATCGGATTTTGAATATGAACTGCAGTTGGCCATGACCAACAGCCATTTATACCCGGAAGTTGATACCATCTTTATCGCCTGCAACAGCAAGTACTACTTTGTTAGTTCGACCGCAGTAAAAGAAGCCGCCCTGTTAGGCGGCTCCGTTTGTGGCCTTGTACCTCCCTTTGTGGAGGAAAAGCTTAAGGAAAAACTGCATAAGTTCAGAAAGGGTTAGATTAGTACCCGCTGTTACTCAAGAATATAGACTTTAACATTTTTGATCCCGAAATTCAGCGCTGATTGGTGATCCGGGAAACATAGATCGATGCGATTGCCCTTTATCGCGCCCCCGGTATCGGCGGCAATGGCTTCGCCATACCCTTCAATGTAAAGCCTGGTTCTTAAGGGGATAACATTGGGGTCGACCGCTACAATACCGTGGCCAAGAGGGAGTCCGATATACGACGGCTGTCCCCCGTAAGGATAGTTGCACTTGTTGCAGGGACAATACGCAGTGGCCACCATGTTTAGAACCTTGGTGTACTTTGGTACGGAATTGCCGCGGGAAGGCGTCCCCGACTCCGCAGGCGGTTTAGGTATGGGTTTGCTTAGAGCCTCCCAGGTTTGGGGACCCACAATGCCGTCGACTTTAATGTTGCAGGCTTTTTGGAGGGCAACAACTGCTGCGTGGGTTTTGGGACCAAAAATGCCGTCTACCGGTCCACAATCAAATCCTGCGGCTTTGAGCTTATTCTGCAGTTCGGCTACCTTGTCCCCCCTGCAGCCCTGGTACAGGATTGGAAGCGGCGAAGATGACTTTGTCAGGAGGTTGGCGATTGCATTCCTGGTCTGAGGTCCGACTATACCGTCAGCCGCGAGACCGCAGGATTTCTGCAATGCCACCACGGCTGCGTATGTTTTGGGACCGAAGATTCCGTCAACCTTTCCACAATTGAAGTCAAGAGAATTTAGCTGTGTTTGCAGTGCTGCAACATCTTCACCCTGGCAGCCCCAATACAGGTTGCGCGGTTCCGAAGCGGCTTGGGCACCGATACCCATGGCCAGTACAAATACCACAGCTATGATGATTCCCAAGATCCTAAGAATTGGTTTTGATAACAGAAATCCCAACTCCTTTCATGATTGCGATAAGGCCACATCGGTCGGCAGCTGGATATGCTGCCGGCCATTTTTATTGTATTAACTAAAGGCGATAGGCGACAAATCTGGGATTTGGTTACATTTGCTCGACACAACAGGACCTGTCCCCTCAGCGCAGTTCCCGAGCCATATGTACAAAAGTCCTATACAATAATACTGATTATTGTTAAATGGGATATTGAGGTATTGAACTCCGGAGTTGGACCTTACCGTGGAATCGATTGTAACCCGGCATTTGCCTGATTATAATACAAGAGAGCAAAACCGACTGCAGCCCGAGAGTTTGCGAATGCCGACGGATGGTCATAATTCGCTTAAGGGTTTGCTGAACGGCCGGAAAGGTGGAATGAGATGGATTCAGGGGACATCATGCTGAGGGTTATGGATCGGGACCGGATGATAAGAGTCTCCATAGCCAGGACTACGGCTCTGGTTGAGGAGGCCCGCGCACGACAGGGTACGTCTCCGACGGCAACCGCAGCCCTGGGACGAGCCTTAACCGCGGCGGTTATGATGGGCTTGGATTTGAAAGACGATGAGTCCATAACCCTGCGGATTAACGGCGGGGGCCCGCTGGGAACCGTACTGGCAGTTGCGGAGAGCGATGGCACGGTAAGAGGATACGTCGGCAATCCCGCTGTTGATCTGCCGGAAAAATATCGAGGAAAGCTGGATGTCGGCGGTGCAGTAGGTACTGACGGGTTTCTTGAGGTCATTAGGGACATGAGGCTAAGAAGCCCGTTCATCGGCCGTGTGCCCTTGCAATCGGGAGAGATTGCGGAGGACCTGGCCTATTACTTTACCCTGTCCGAACAGATCCCTTCCCTGGTTTCACTAGGGGTTTTGATCGAGCCCGCAGGTAACGTCGGCGGAGCCGGCGGCCTTTTTGTGCAGGCCATGCCCGGTGCCGATGATGAATTGCTGAGAGCTGTGGAAGAGAGGGTACTGGAAGCAGGGCCTATCAGCAACCTGGTGCAGGGGGATCTGGTTGAACTGGTGGAGAGAATTATGGGGGACACCCCCTTTGATATCCTGGACAGGAAAGAAGTATATTTCCGTTGCCGTTGCAGCTTGAACAAGGTAGAATCTATCGTAACGGCTCTCAGCGATGAAGATATTCAAAAAGCCCTGGAATCCCAGGGCCGTCTCGAAATCCACTGCAACTTCTGTGGTGAAGTATACACTTTTAGCGAAGATGAAACCCGGTTGCTGCGGGAAGGGGCTGATCAAGAATAAGTATTAAAGTGCTCTTTGCACCTTGTTGGAGCGCAGGCAACGGGTGCAGACGTTTATCCTTTTGGGGGCGCCGTTAATAACCACTTTGACGCTCTGGGTGTTCGGCTTCCACTGGCGATTGGTTCTTATATGCGAATGGCTGTACTTCTTGCCGAAGCTAATGCCTTTTCCGCAAACATCGCATTTGGCCATGTTTATCCTCCTTTCAATTATCACGATTACCATTCTACCAAACCCGGCAGGGAACAGCAACAAGCAGGAATAAAAAAAATGAGCGTTGAACTATACTGAATCAGACAGGAGGGGATTTGGATGTTTGTCCTTGAATCCAATGAATTAGGAAAGATAACGATATCAAAAGAAGCGGTGCAGACCGTTGTAGGCATGGCAACTGTAGAGTGCTATGGACTGGTGGGCATGATACCGCGCAAGATGTCCAACGGCCTGACCAGTATACTGGGTATTGATTCAATCCGCAAGGGGGTTGAGGTAAACGAGACTCCCGAAGGTGTTGAGGTCGACGTTTACGTTGTGGTGAGCTACGGGACCAAGATCTCGGAGGTCGGTTACAACATAATGCAAAAGATCAAGTATGTCATGGAGAAGATAACTGGAATACCGGTAACCCGCGTTAACGTTAACGTTCAAGGGGTTAAGGTTGCCAAAGAATAGTCAGAGGAGGACTATGGGTGGGGTTACAGTTTATTGATGGGTTTGATATGGCCAGGATGATCCAGACCGGGGTTGTTCTGCTGGAGAAGAACAAAGCCCGGGTGGATGCTTTAAACGTATTCCCGGTGCCGGACGGTGACACCGGGACTAACATGTACTTGACCCTGTTGTCGGCGGCGCATGAAGCCGAGAAGCGACTGGATCAGAATATCGGCAAGGTAAGCAAGGGGATCGCCATGGGTTCATTGATGGGCGCCCGCGGCAACTCCGGTGTTATTTTGTCTCAGGTATTCAGGGGCATGGCCAAAGAGCTGGAGAACAAGGACCGGATCGATGCCCGGGGATTGGCGGCGGCTCTTCAGGCGGGATCGGATGCGGCGTATAAAGCGGTTATGAAGCCGGTTGAGGGTACGATCCTTACCATTGTCCGGGAAGTGGCCCGCGCGGCGGCCGAAGCTTCCAAAAAAACTGACGATATTGTTGAGGTTATGCAGGCGGCCTTGCAAAGCGGTAACCGGATGCTGGAACGCACACCGCAAATGCTGCCGGTTTTGAAGGAAGCCGGAGTAGTTGATTCAGGCGGACAGGGTTTTCTGTATCTGTTTGAAGGCATGATAAAGGCCCTTTCATCAGAGGAGATATCGACGGCTCCACTGCAGTCAACAGTTTCATTGCCGTCCGAGGTTGAAGCGGAGCCGGAGAGCTTGGAGTACCAATACTGTACCGAAACCCTTATCAAGGGTTTCCGACTGGATATTGACCGAATCAGAGAGGAATTGGAGCCTCTGGGTGATTCCGTGCTGGTGGTGGGAGAGCAGGATATGGTCAAGGTGCATATCCATTCCAATCACCCGGGGAAAGTGCTGGAGGTATGTTTAGCCTGGGGTTCCCTCCACGATATCAAGATTAACAACATGGAAGAGGAGACCCAGGCCAGGTTGGAGAGCCTGGCTGAGACCAAGAATACCGGCCTGGTTGCAGTGGGCCAGGGCGACGGTTGGGTCCAGATCATGAAGAGCCTGGGTGTGGACCAGGTGGTGAACGGTGGACAGACAATGAACCCCAGCACTGAGGATTTACTGCGTGCGGTATCCGACACCAGAGCCCATGGGGTAATAATCCTGCCCAATAACAAGAACGTGATCATGGCGGCCGAGCAGGCGATGAGGCTCGCGGACAAACCGGTACGAGTGGTGCCGACTACCAGCATAACTCAAGCAGTAGCGGCTCTGGTGGCTTATGAGAGCGAATCCGACCTGGATCAGGTGGCCGAGGCTATGGCCGGGGAGATCGGCCGGGTGAGAACGGGTGAGGTTACCAATGCGGTTAAAAACTCCTCCATCAACGGTTTGTCTATAAAGGAAGGCGACTATATCGGCCTGATTGATGATAAAGTCGTGGCCAACGGCGACAGTGCAGAACAGATGGTTATGGTGCTGCTGGAGAACATGGCCCCTGACGGCGACCTAATCAGCATCTTTTACGGAGCTGATGTGGATGAAGACCAGGCGACAAAGCTCAGGGAACTGGTAGAGGAGAAGTACCCTGACTATGATATCGAACTCCATTACGGGGGACAGCCGTTTTATCAGTATTTGATTTCCGTGGAATAGTATCGGCCAGGCCTGGTTGGCCTTTGGGGGGAGATACTCTTGAATACTCTTTTTAATCCCGTTCGTTATCTTAAAGGTGTCGGACCACAGAGGGAAAGGCACCTGCAGCGCTTGGGGATAAGAGATGTTTACGACCTGCTTTGGCATATACCTCGTTCCTACATAGACCGGACCGAAACCGTCAGGATCAGGAACCTGGCGGTGGGAGAGGTAGCTTCCATCACAGGCACTATTCAAACGGTGAGGACTTCTGTTAGTTCTCGCCGTATTGCTGTTATTAAGGCGGTAGTGAGGGACGACTCGGGAATGATACCGGTGGTCTGGTTTAATCAGGGTTTCCTAAAAAATGTTCTCAAACCCGGATTACAGATTTTTGTCAGAGGCAAGGTAAATCTGAGTTACGGCCAGATGGAACTGTGGGCATATGATTATGACCTGATGGGCAAGGACCAAACCTCCTCCGTTCCCGGGATCGATCCGATATATCCCTCCACCGAGGGCATAAGTCAGAAGGTATGGCGGCAGATGGTAAGAAACGCTCTTCAGGAGTATGCCGGGATCTATCCTGAGATTGCTCCTCCCGGAACCAAAGAGAAGCTCGGACTGTTACCCGCCCGGCAGGCCTTCTGGGGCGTCCATTTTCCCTCCCGGTGGGAACAGCAGGAGCTTTCCCGGCGCAGCCTGGCCTTTGAAGAGCTTTTCCTTCTGCAGTTGGCCATCAGACGTGAGCAGAGGTCGTTAAGGGATCCAAAGGTAAAGGGCATAAAAAATATCGAACAGGACGACCTGGTATCCCGGGTCGTTGGCGGGCTGAAATTCTCCCTTACAAGGGCCCAGAAACGCGTTACGGCCGAGATCTTTCGGGATATGGAGGACGAGCGTCCCATGAACCGGTTGATTCAAGGGGATGTAGGCTCGGGAAAGACCATTGTTGCGGCTCTGGCCATGGCCAAAGCTGTGAGCAGCGGCTATCAGGCGGCCTTGATGGCCCCAACGGAGATACTGGCCCTGCAGCATTATGAAAACCTGAGGCAAGTCTATCCTTCCGAGGTGCGGGTGGAAATCCTGACCGGTTCCACCGCCGCCAAAAAGAGGGAAGAAATACTGACCGGAACCGCTGAGGGACAGATCCACATTCTGGTGGGCACCCACGCCCTGATTCAGGAGAATGTTGTCTTTAAGAACCTCAGTCTGGCGGTGATTGACGAACAGCACCGGTTTGGGGTGAGTCAGAGGGCCTTATTGGGACAGAAGGGGTTCCTGCCCGATGTGCTGGTGATGAGCGCCACTCCGATTCCCCGCACCCTGGCCCTCACTATATACGGAGATCTCGATATCTCTACTATTGATGAGCTGCCCCCGGGCAGATTGCCCGTAAAGACTCTGGCTCTGCGCGAGTCAGGGCGGGATAAAGCATACCAGTTCTTGTTGAAACAGGTCAAACTGGGGCGTCAGGGTTATGTAGTCTGTCCTCTGATTGAAGAGTCGGAAAAGCAGGATTTAACCGATGCCACCGCCCTCTACCAGCGCCTCCAGGCCGGCGTATTCCGCAATCATAAAGTCGGTCTGCTGCACGGGCGCATGAAGCCGGCCGAAAAGGACCGGGTGGTAGATGACTTTCGCCGCGGAGAGATAGATGTTCTGGTCAGCACCACGGTTATTGAAGTAGGAGTGGATGTTCCCAATGCAACGGTGATGATCGTCGAATCTGCCGAAAGGTTTGGGCTTTCCCAGCTTCACCAGCTGCGGGGACGGGTGGGCCGGGGAGCCGAACAGGCCTACTGCATCCTGCTGGGCAACCCGCGCACTGACGTGGGACTGGAGCGATTGAAGGTTATGGAGAGGACCAATGACGGTTTTGAAATAGCCAACGAGGACCTGCGTTTAAGGGGCCCCGGCGATATCTGGGGGCTTAAGCAGCACGGTCTGCCGGAACTGAAACTCACCGATCTGTGGAAGGACAGCGACCTGCTGCACCTAACACGGGATATCGCAGCGCAATCGGTTTCATTGCTGGATGAAAACCGGATAATTCAGCAGCTCCTGAACAAGAAATACCCGCGCCCGGAAAACGTGGCCGCCAACTGAAAATACATGGCCAATGAAAAAAGGGCGGCGGGACTCGTTTGCTTCGTCCCTTGCAAAACTGCCGCCCTCTGCATTCGGAAAGTATTCAGCAGGCGATATAACGGACAGTGGCTTTTGCTTGCGTTAAAGCGGCGAAAAATTTAAACGCCCGGATTATCGTCACAACCCGCGCAAGTAAGCGCCATCCATACTCAAGGATGCAGGGCAAGGTGCTCACTTAACGCAGTCTATCCCTGCTTCAGCATCTAGGACGCATAGAGTTCCAATTGTTCCCGTGAAATTCCCGGGAACAGTGCATAGGCAATCCCATAGGCGATGACGTCGGATATGTTTTCCACCAGATCGTCAATCTCCTTGGGGGTTACAGTAAGACTGCCGCCGAAGTAAGAGAGAACCGGCTTGATAGCGTTCAGGCTGCTCTGCGGGTTGAATTGAATGTTGTTGTTCTGACAAAATACCTGTATGGCTTGACTGGCTATGACGGCAGCATTAACTACCATCGGACAGCCGATAGCGATCACCGGCACACCCAGGGTCTCCTGGTTTATAGCCTGCTGAGTCGGGCTGCCTACTGCCGATCCAGGTTGAATCCCGGTATCCGAGATCTGGATGGTTGTACCGATCCGCTCAGCGCTCTGCGCTGAAAGGGAATCAATAACCAGGACCAGGGCCGGTTTGACTTTTTCCACCACCCCTTTGATTATCTCAAAGGTCTCAATACCGGTGGTGCCCAGGACTCCGGGAGCCATCGCGCAGACCGGGCGCATGCCTTCCACCAGGGCCTGGGGAGCATACTTTGAATAGTGCCTGGTTACCGGACTGGATTCAACCGTCTTGGGACCCAGGGCATCCGGGGTGGCCCTCCAGTTGCCCAGGCCGATGATTAAAACCGTAGCGTTCTTATCGATTCTGTCCACCACGCCCTTGAGTTTTGCAGCAATGGCCTGTGAAACTTCTTCATGGACTTCGGGGTGTCTGATGCGCAGGTCTTTGGCTTCAATGGTGACGTAATTGCCGACCGGCTTGCCCATTCTCTGTTCGGCGGCCTTGTCTTTAATCCGGATGGTGGTTATTTTGCAATGGGTAAGCTGCTCCACCTCCTCCACAACTCCGGGGATTTCCTGACCGGTATCCCCTCTGACAATGTCCCTGGCCTCCATAGCCAGGTCAACCTGCAGAGAAAACGCGCGCAGTATTTCGTTCATGTTTCCCGACCTCCCAATTGTAAATCAGCTTGGATGAAGAACCTGCATGGCTGAAATCAGGATTCTTGGGCAAGTAATGGGCTCTGTTGCCTGCCATATATAGTCTTTGATCAAATTCCTGTTTATTATCCGGGTAAGCGTCTTATGGCCTATGGTGATTAATGCCATTCGGGGTGTGGGAGGCCGTTTTGTATGTGTTATGTTATATAGGATGTAGGCCGACAATGAATGAAGGGTTCTGTTTCTCCCGGTCCGAATTCCCCATTGTATGTGCTTTATATAGGCCGGTAACAGCTGACTTCCCAATGGGGTGCTCGGGCCGGCCCTTGTTGCCGCACCGGTCATGGAGCCTCGAGTGTTATCAAAAGAATAAACGGCGGCTGATTGGTTTTTCAGCCGCCTTAAGTTTGGGGAGAGGAGAATTTTGTAAAGTTGTTGGGGAGGGTTTGTTTTTTTTCCGGGTATTTCCCCGGTTGAGGATATCATTCCCTCAAGGTCCGAGAATAATACATTGTTTTTGCGATTTTTTTCTCATGTTTTTTTTCTATGCTATAATCTTGGAAAAAGGAACAACTGGAGGAAATGTTTTTGAGGGTGATTGCCGGCATATCCAAGGGCAGAAAGCTTAAAGTTCCCAAAGGGCCTGACATTCGGCCGATAACCGGCAACATTAAGGAGGCGTTGTTCAATACCATTGGACCTTACCTGGAGGGGAAGACCTTTCTGGACCTTTTTGCAGGGAGCGGAGCAGTCGGGATAGAAGCGTTAAGCCGACTGGCAGAAAAAGCGGTATTTGTAGAACTCGATCCTCAGGCAGTCGCCGTTCTGCAGGAGAACCTGGAAGCCTGTCAACTGAGTTCAAAAGCACGGATCATCAGAGGGGACGTTTTTTGCGTTGTTGACCAGTTGGTGCGGGAGAAGGCTTCCTTTGACTTCGTTTATGTTGATCCTCCATTTCGCAAGGTCGCATATTTCCCCAAAATTATGGCCTCTCTGGCGGCGTTGCTGAACCAAGAGGGAATCGCCATAATCAGAAGTCCAAAATCGCTGGAAATGCCCGATGAGGTGACCGGTCTAACCAGATTCAAGATGAGCGTTTACGGGGATTCTGTCCTGAGTTACTACCAACAGGCCGACTGAAGTACGACAACTACGGGGGGGTTTTTTAATGGAAATTATCATGCTCCTGGATGAGTTGGAAGACGAGATCAAGAACGCCAAAAGGATGCCATTAATAGCGAAAGCATTGATAGATGCTGATTACGTTCTGGAAAAGCTGGATCGCATCCGGGCGGTGTTGCCGGAAGAGATACAGACCGCTATAAAGATAATAGATGAAAGGGACAGGATTTTCGAAGATGCCCGCCGAGAATCAAAGTATATCCTGGAGGACACCAGGTTCCAGGCAGCCAAAATGATTTCCAATGACGAGATTACCAGGAATGCCAGCCAGGTCGCGGAAGAGATGATTAACAAGTCCAAGGCTCTATCCCAGGAAATAAGAGAGGGTGCCAATAAATATGCGATAGAGCTTTTAACCTACCTGGAAAAAGTGCTTAACGAAAGCCTTAAGTCAGTCGAACAGGGGCTGCGGGAACTCAATGAATGGGACCCGAAAATCTGATGCTTCTTAACCAGGAGATGAGACAGACCATCAGCAGGACTGCCGTGCTTAAGATAATCCCCTCGAAGCTGGCCCGCAGAAAATCAGCCGCCATTGGCATTGGTGAGAACAAAGGAGAGGCAGGAGCAGTCAGCAGGGGTATGTTGGCCGGCCACAATTTAAAGCCGATCAGCGTTAAGCCCAGTGACAGAAAGATTTGTAACAGACGGGCCTTCAGGTAGAACCAATAGCGAACCGGAGTGCCGGCTACCAGGCTCATCACCTGTGCCTGTATTGACAGGCCGCTCCAGGCCAGTACGCCCGAGACCGCCAGCAGTTTTTCCAGTTCAGGAGCGGTCGAAGCCGCTATAGCCTGTGCTCCAATCGTCATCTCGAAGCATCCCATTCCCAGTCCTATGGAGGTTCCATAGGAAGCCCCCAGGAGCTGAAATATACCTGCCAGACCGAATATTACCCCCCAACGGGATAAGGCCGCACTCAACACAGAGAAAACAATTATAAAGCCTCCCACCAGGGCGGTATTGAGGAGGGCCTTTTTTATGGCTTCTCCCAGCATGTGCCCGGGGCCTGTGCTCTGCCGGTTTGCTCTTAACAACTCGGCCAGGCCGAGTGAAAGGAGGTTTCCGCGGTACCGGTTTCCGGCCGATAATGGCGGAGCCTTACGGCCGATGAGTATGCCCACTATAAGGTTGGAGAGGTAATGGGCGGCTGCCAGCAGGTAACCGACTGCAGGGCTGTGCAGCAAACCGGTTCCCACCACCCCGATAATGAAAAGCGGGCTGGCATTATTGGTAAAGCTGGCCAGCCTCTCAGCCTCGTTATTGGACAAGGCCCCCTGTTCATAGAGCTGACGGGTAAGCACCGCCCCAACCGGGAAACCTGAAGTAAATCCCATGGCCACTACAAATCCGGCCGCACCGGGCAGGCGGAAAATAGGACGCATAACAGGTTCCAGGATCACCCCCATAAAATGAACAACCCCTAAAGCCACCATAAGGTCGCATACGACAAAAAAAGGGAACAGAGCGGGAAGTACCTTATGAAACCAGAGATTCAGTCCGGCGGCTGATGCTTCGAGGGTGGCAGCAGGTTCGGCGATCATGAAAACAGCCAGGGCCACTGCCAGGAAAGCTCCCAGTATTGCGGGCCAGGGTTTCATCATGTACCTCCTTAACAGAGTTCGTCCATTTTCAGAACCAACAACGTCCGCATTTTGAATTATTAAATTATAATGAGGGTGACCAGTATCTAGAAGTTAAAATTGAATCGATGTACCATATATTAGTAAGCAGATTGGATCGATTGCAGTTTAAAGAACGTGAAGGGCGGGCGGATGGAGCAAGAATTGCGAGTGTAACGATGAACTTGTTTGACCGATAATGACAAACAAAGCAGGCCGTGTAATATACCCGTCAGGAACTCGGCTGTGGAATGAGGTGGGCGTGATTAGCAGCAGTAAAAGCAAGATAGGGCTGGTACTCGGAGCAGGCAGTGCTCGCGGTCTGGCGCATATCGGGGTTCTGCAGGTTTTGATTGAGAACAAGATACCGTTTGACTTCATCGTGGGAAGCAGTATGGGAGCCGTGATTGCCGCCATTTATGCCTGTGGGGGCGATATGTACATGACCGGAAAGCTGGCATCGGCGTTAAACACCTCCGTGTTATGGGATGTGGGCATTCCGAGAATGGGTTTTGTAAGCGGCAAAAAGATAGAACACTTTTTGCGGCTCCTTACCAAAGGCAAATCCTTTGAGGATCTGGACATACCTCTGGCAGTAGTGGCTACTGATATCGAGAACGGGGAAAAAATCGTGATCCGGGAGGGTCCCGTGCACACTGCGGTTAGGGCCAGCATCTCTATCCCGGGAATATTTACTCCGGTCAGGTACGGGAACCGCCTGCTGGTGGACGGCGCGGTGGCTGAACGCTTGCCGGTGGGAGTGGCCCGCGACATGGGAGCCGATATAGTTATCGGAGTGGACGTAACCTTTGCCGAAGATCGCCAAACCCACATCCGCAACACCCTGGATGTCATCCTGCAGGCAATAGAAATTCTGGAACGCCAAATATTTACGCAGATCACACGCCATCAGGCCACAGTCCTTCTTCAGCCAAGGCTGGGCAATATAAAATCAAATGAGTTTGGCCGAGCCGAAGAATGCATCTTGAAGGGGAGGGAATGCGCCGAGGCGAAGTTGGATGAGATAAGATCGGTGCTTGGAGCAGCGGGAAGGCTTGGAGCCGACAGCAGGCCGGAAACGGATGTCAGTGTCACGAATTATAAAGAGCCCTTCCCATACTGAGCCTGCAAACGCATTATAGGGAGCCGTCTCCATACTGAACCGGCGAACGCACATAGTCCATGCCGGCCCGTCCGGGATGAGGCTGGATTAATGCGTGGAGATCGGTGGCCAGGAAATCATAAGATATCATCTGCGACAAGAGGGGAGTATCGTACTGTCGGAGTTTACCAGTTTTTGTGATAACAGGCACTGCTGAAATCGCTTTCATGTCGTGCAGGATTTTTTGTCCCTGTGGAGAAAAACCTAAAAGGCGAAGGTATTGCGGTCCATTTGCATCGAAAATTGCGGCTATGTCCTTGGTGAAATTCAGCAGGACGTAGAGCAAAATGCGGCTGATCCGCGTATAGCTGTAACGGCGAGTTTTGACAGCTGCGATTAGTTCCTCGCGGGAGCTGCATAAAGGTGCCAGCTTATGGATTCTGTTTTCCAGTCCTTCGCTGACATCGTAGATTTGACTTAAATCATGAAGGCCCATGCGGCTTAGTGAATAGCGGATCAGATTAAACATGGAGTGAGCGGTTACAGGACCTGAGCCGGTACTGAACTCTCGTTCCAGGATTTCTTTTGTGAATGCCGGCAGCCCCTTGATCTCTGCAAGCGGACGCTTGTTTTCAATTTCGTTGCGGATGGCGGTGGCGCTGGCGAATTCGGCATTGCCATTCTGGTGGTATCCCAGCCCCACCCGGGGAACCGTTATCGGTATCAGGGTTGATTCTTCCGCCAGCATGGCGCGCAAATACTCGACGGCCAGGATGTTGTTGGGAAGGCTCAGTATCCGGTGCCAGTCATGGCCTGGAACTGTTTCGCTGGTGCGGATATATTCATCAAATGCATTGGAGCGGGCTTGTGGATAGGAAATACCTTTCCGAAGCTGCGTTTTTAGGAGATCAACAAACTCCTGGGGCTCCTGGTGGAGGATTTTGGCTACCTCCTGTAAAGGTTTTATCTCTCCCAACTCGCTCCCAAAACTGATGTGAGTGGTTATACCGGTTTTTTGGAGCAGGGAGACCCCTCCACGGGCGAAATGGTAAGCACTGCGGGCCGCGAATACAAAAGGCAACTCAAAAACCAGATCCGCTCCTGCCTTAAGCGCCATCTCAGCCCGAGCCCATTTGTTGACCAGGGCGGGTTCACCTCTCTGGGTAAAACTGCCGCTCATAACGCAGATAACACCGCGGGCGCCGGTTAAACGGCGCGAGGTCTTAATGTGATGAAGATGACCGTTATGTAAAGGGTTATATTCGGCTATAATCCCGACTATCGGCATATTTATCCCCCTGGGGGCGAGATAAATTAATTCTAGCACAATAATACCAGTATTTATTTTCCTTACCCACAGCTTGTGATAATATTAGCAATGGATGAGAGGGGCTGTAGGCCAGGGGTGCCTGGCAGATAATAAAGAATAAAGGAGGCAATTGATTAGGATGACCCTGCTTGAACAGATCAGACAAAAGGCCCAGGAGAAATTCAAAACCATTGTTCTGCCGGAAGGAACGGAAGAGCGAACATTAAAGGCGGTGGAAACCTTAATCAAGGAGAAAATCGCCAATCCTATCCTGCTTGGGGATGAAGAGGCTGTTAAAGCCAAAGCCCAGCAGGTGGGTGCCGACATCAGTGGAGTAGAGATCGTTAACCCAGCTAAAGCCCCGTACTATAATGAGTTTGTTGAGTCGTTCTACGAGATGAGAAAATCAAAGGGTATGACTCCGGAAAAGGCTCAACAGCTCATGCTCGATCCCCTGTACTTTGCATCAATGATGGTAAAGAGCGGCAAAGCTGACGGTGAAGTGGCCGGAGCCATCAATACCACTGGTGATGTACTTAGACCCGCCCTGCAGATCATCAGAACTGCCCCCGGAATATCGGCAGTTTCCGGAGCATTTATTATGATTGTTCCCAACTGCGACCTGGGTTACAACGGCATCATGGTCTTTGCGGACTGCGCGGTTACCCCCAATCCTACCGCGGAACAACTGGCCGAGTTTGCCTATGCTTCAGCCGAAACCGCGCGCAGCCTGTGCGGAATTGAAGAACCGATTGTCGGGATGCTGTCTTTCTCCACCAAGGGCAGTGCCAGCCACGAGCTGGTTGACAAAGTCATCCAGGCTACTGAATTGGCCAAGTCCAGATGGCCTGAACTGAAGGTGGATGGAGAGTTCCAGGCCGATGCAGCTCTGGTTCCCAAAGTAGGACAATCCAAAGCCCCTGGCAGCACTGTGGCCGGTAAGTGCAACGTCCTGGTATTCCCGGATCTTCAGGCTGGAAACATTGGATACAAATTGGTACAGAGGCTGGCAAAAGCCGAAGCTATCGGTCCGATCCTTCAGGGTATGGATAAGCCGGTTAATGATCTCTCCCGCGGCTGCAGCGTAGAGGACATCATTAATGTGGTGGCTATGACGGCGGTTAGAGCGTAGTTTACTTACCCTCCTGGCTGTCGTTACACGAAATAATAAGATAAAAAGTTTTGGGGCGTTATACGATATTGAGGAGGTTATTGGAAGGATGAAAGTATTAGTAGTAAACTGTGGCAGTTCTTCAATCAAGTATCAGGTATTTGATATGACCGATGAAACTGTTCTGGCGAAAGGCTTGCTCGACCGGGTCGGTATACCGGGGACGGTATTAAAACATGAGCCTGCAGGAAAGGACCAGGTTGTTATTAAAAAGGACCTTCCCGACCATACCGAGGGGATGAAGCTGGTACTCGAGGTACTGGTAAATCCGGAATACGGTGTAATCAAGGATATGGCTGATATAAGCGCAGTCGGCCACCGGGTCGTGCATGGTGGAGAGCAGTTTGCCGACTCTACAGTAATAGATGATAAAGTAAAACAGGTAATTCGGGAATGCTTCGACATTGCTCCCCTGCACAATCCCCCCAACCTCATGGGGATCGAGGCCTGCCAGGAACTGATGCCGAATGTACCGCATGTGGCGGTATTTGACACCGCGTTCCACCAGTCCATGAGGCCGGAAAACTTCATGTACGCTCTGCCTTATGATGTTTATGAGAAGTATAAAGTGAGAAGATACGGTTTCCATGGTACCTCTCACTACTATGTATCCCACCGGGCGGCTGAAATGCTGGGCAAGCCCTTTGAACAGTGCAAGATCATTACTCTGCACCTGGGCAACGGAGCAAGTATGGCAGCCATTAAGGATGGTCGGGTAATTGATACATCCATGGGATTTACCCCGCTCGAGGGTCTGGTAATGGGTACCCGTTGCGGTGATATTGACCCGGCAATCGTGTTCTACCTCATGGAGAAATTGAACATGAACGCCGATGAGGCCAACAGTTACTTCAACAAGAAGTCGGGTATGCTCGGGCTGTCCGGGGTATCAAACGACCTGCGTGACGTTATCGAAGCCGCTGCTTCCGGTAACAAGCGTGCTCAGCTGGCTCTGGACGTTTACCATACCCGGGTAAAGAGCTATATCGGCAATTATATCGCCCAGCTGAACGGGTGTGACTGTCTGGCGTTTACCGCCGGCGTCGGCGAAAACGGTATTGACACCCGCGAAGCGATCTGTAAAGACCTCGATTATCTCGGAATTAAATTGGATCCGGTCAAGAACAAGGTCCGGGGCAAAGAAGCGGATGTTGCCGCCGATGATTCCAAGGTCCGGATCTTCGTTATTCCCACCAACGAAGAGTTGGTCATCGCCCGGGATACCAAACGCCTGTCACAGTTATAGAAAAAAAGGGCGGGCGTTTGCCCGCCTTTTTTTTTGAACGCCCTTGGCACCGGTGCCGGTTGGCAGGTGATGGTCCCAAATTCCAGGTTGACCGCACCAGGAAGAGTGGAAGTCCGGAGCAAGGTCGGGGGACGCGACTCATCCCGTCCCATACCGCAAGGACAGTTTCTCTGAGAGACCGGTTCAGCTTAAAGGTAAAGGCTGGCAAAAGCGAAGGATGCCGGTAGGAACAGGCATTGAGCAAGCAGCGACGCCCTTGGTATCTTAACAGGGCTTTCTTGACAATAATAAGAATGCCAGACTATAATGAATCTGGCATTTTTACCGGGGTGTTAGGAATGAATATCGATTTATCCTGGCTTCGGCTCCATCCCAAAGACGTCGAGGTTTTTCACCTCGAAAAGCAATATGAAGACGTTGAGATTGCAAAGGATGTTCACCTTCTGGACCAGGTAGCCGTAGATCTGGAAGTGGCCAACACCGGCAGGCTGATGGTAGGGAAAGGTGAAATCCGCGCGAATCTGGAATTACAGTGTGATCGCTGCCTTAAACCATACCGGCATCAGATAAAGCTGCCATTTAACGTGGAATTCTGTCCCGAAGAGAATCGCAGCTATTTTAAAGACGATGAAACCTTTGTGTATTTTTCCGAACCTCAGGTGGATATTGAACCTGTTGTAATCGAGAACATCGTGCTGAGCTTACCATTGAGGTCCCTCTGTTCTCCGGATTGTAAAGGCTTATGTTACATTTGCGGCCAGGAACTGAATCTGGCGGAATGTAATTGTCAGGAGAAAGAAATCGATCCAAGATGGGAAGCACTGAAGAAAATACTGAATGGGGAAGGAGGGTAATAAATGGGAGTACCTAAGAGAAGGCAATCCAAGTCCCGCAAAAACATGCGTCGTTCTATCTGGGCCAAACTCGAAAGCCCCGGTTTGGTTGAGTGTCCGCAGTGCCATGACTTGAAATTGCCCCATCGAGTATGCCAAAAATGCGGATATTATAAAGGAAGAGAAGTTACCAATTAGTTTACCCAACAAGGAAAGTAAGGTAAGAGTCGTTCCGGGCTGTTAGCTTACTTTTTATTTAAGGGGGGTCGGGATGAGGATTGCAGTAGATGCTATGGGCGGCGACTATGCCCCGCGTGAGATTGTAAAAGGGTGTGTTAAAGCTGCCGGTTTAATGAGTGACGTTGAACTGATAATGGTGGGCGATCAGGGGGTGCTGGAGGAAGAACTTCGTCAGTGCGGTTGGACGGGAGAAGGTATTAAAATCCATCATGCCAGCCAGGTGATCGAAATGAATGAGCACCCGGCACTGGCATTGAGAAAGAAAAAAGATTCGTCCATAATGGTTGCTACCATGCTGGTTAAAGCCGGACAGGCTGAGGCCGTGGTATCATGCGGCAACACCGGCGCCCAAATGGCAGCCGCACTGTTTGCGTGGGGATGCTTTGAGGGTATTGACCGGCCGGCTATCGGCACGCTTATTCCTCGGTATAACGGCCATACGGTTCTCTTGGATGTGGGGGCCAATGTGGATGTTAAGGCCGAGCAGTTGGTGCAGTTTGCCTTGATGGGGAAGGCTTACGCCCAGACCGCTCTTGGGGTCGAGAATCCCCGGGTTGGGTTGCTCAGCAACGGGGAAGAGGAGACCAAGGGGAATCAGGTCACACTCGCCGCTTATGCCAGGCTTAAGGACCTGACCGGGTTGAACTTTGTCGGCAATGTGGAAGGAAGAGACCTGTTTACGGGGCGCGCCGACGTGGTGGTATGTGATGGCTTTTTCGGGAATACAATAATTAAGGTTATGGAAGGCCTGATGGGCGAGATAATGAAACTCCTGCAGGACGCCGGAATTGATTCTCAGCAGCTGCTGCAGGATTTTGATCACACCCGTATTGGCGGAGCACCGCTCCTGGGGGTCAAAGGAGTAAGCATTGTCTGTCATGGGAGCTCACGAGCCGAGGCTGTGTACAACGGGATAGCTCAGGCGGTAAGATGTGTAAACCAGGACATGGTGACCAGCCTCAACCACAGCCTCGCAATGGCTGGATAACTGCAAAACCATGAAATGCAAGGGCTTGATGGCTTAAAGGAGGTGACCTTGAGTGGAAGAGTTTTTTGAGCAAGCACGAAAAATTCTTGCTGAACAGTTGGGTATGGATCCCGAACTGATTACCTGGGACACTACTTTTGAAGAAATCGATGCCGATTCGATCGATATTGTAGAAATGTTGATGGCTTTGGAAGACATATATGATGTGGAGTTTCCGGAGGATAATCTGGAGGATTACAAAACCATGGGTTCATTGATTAAGGCCCTCTACCAGGTGATAAGTGCCAAGTAAGGGGTGACACATGACTGAAACGGCAAAAGCTTTTGCGGAAGCAAACCAAATAACAGTAAACGACCTGAACCTTTTGGCTACTGCGTTAACGCATCCCTCCTATGCCCAGGAACAGGGGATGACGGAGAACAATCAGCGCCTGGAATTCCTGGGTGACGCAGTTCTGAACCTGGTGGTGGCAAAGTATCTTTACATAGCGTATCCCAACCAACCGGAAGGCGTTTTGACCAAGATAAGGGCCAAGGTTGTTTGTGAGCGTTACCTGGCCAAGTTTGCCCGTGCGTTAAATTTGGGAGATTATCTGATCCTGGGACGAGGAGAGGAGAACTCAGGGGGACGAAACCGCAATTCCATCCTGGCTGACGCCCTGGAAGCGGTGATCGGTGTCCTATTTCTTGATCAGGGACTGGAATACACCGAATCATTTGTTTTAGGAAACATGCAGAAGGATATTGATGCGGTCGCTGATGGGGACTTTTATGATTTCAAATCCCGTCTGCAGGAACTGGTTCAGAGCATGGGCCGAGAGAACGTTACCTACAACATAATTAAGGAGACCGGACCAGCCCACGACCGGACTTTTGTGGCCGGCGTTTCCTTTAAATCGCGCTTGTTGGCGACCGGAACCGGAAAGACCAAAAAAGAGGCGGAGCAAAGGGCTGCGGAGCAGGCATTAAAGGAATTTAACAAGTGAAAGATCACGTGATTATAAGTTTTTTCATACCCCACCTTGGTTGTACCTCCAATTGTGTTTTCTGTAACCAGAATACCATTACCGGATACCGGTCAAGTCCTGACTGCCGGATGGTGGGTCGGGTGATTGAAGAACGCTTGCGGAGCCTGCCACCCGGTGTGCAGTGTGAAGTGGCCTTTTACGGTGGAAGTTTTACGGCACTTCCCTGGACTCAGCAGCGATCGTATTTAGAGGCGGTCCAGCCGTTTATTGAGAGAGGCGACATAAAGGGTATCAGGGTATCCACCAGACCGGACGCCGTTGATGAGCCGGTGGTAAACAGTTTGATGGGTTACGGTGTGCGAACCATTGAGCTGGGCGTGCAGTCACTGGACCGGGAGGTGCTCAAAGCCTCGGGGCGCAATTACGATGCTTCACTGGTGGAAGACGTATCCCTCTTGATTAAAGATAAAGGGTTGAGCCTTGGACATCAGTTGATGATCGGCCTGCCTGCTTCGGACCTGGCAAAAGAACTGGAAACAGCCGAACGGGTGATTCGCATCGGCCCTGACATGGTTAGAATCTACCCGACGCTGGTCCTGAAAGGAACAGCGCTGGCCAGGCTCTACCGGGAGGGCCGTTATCATCCCTTGAGTCTGCGGGAAGCGGTGGAGACGGCTCTTTTGATGTTGACCCAATTTGAAAAAGCTGGTATAAAGGTAATTAGATTGGGCTTACAGCCAACTCCTGAGCTTGAAAAATCAGGGGAATTGTTAGCCGGGCCGTTTCATCCCAGCTTTGGAGAACTGGTTCAGTCCGAAATGTTCAAGTGGCAAGCAATGCTGCTGATCGAACGCTTTCGCGAAAGAGAGGTGACAAACCGGCTTAAAATATACGTCGACCGCCGTGACCTTTCCAAGATGATCGGCCAAAACCGCAGCAACATCCATTTTCTCAAATCCAGATTCGGTTTAGAAAAACTTGGAGTTGTAGGCACGAAAGGGTCAGAACAGGCTTGGGTAGGAGTCGGACCATGGCATCGGGAGGTTCCCCAGATGGTATTATCGCGGCAAAGCTTTCTAAATCCCGAATAACGATTGGATCCAAATAGCGAATACAGCAGTGAGGGGGAATAACAGTGGAAGTATTGAAGGTATCTGCTGCTTCAAGCCCAAAATCAGTGGCTGGTGCATTGACTGCTGTTTTAAGAGAAAATGGGAGAGCCGAAGTTCAAGCAGTCGGAGCGGGTGCGGTAAATCAGGCGGTTAAAGCTATTGCGATAACCAGAGGATTTGTAGCCCCCAACGGAATTGACTTAGTGATGATTCCGGCATTTGTTGAAATCGATATTGACGGTGAAACCAGAACTGCAATCAAGTTTGCGATTGAGCCCAGATAAATACTTAACTGATATTGAAGAAGGCTGCTATAATTTAGCAGTTTTTCTTTTGCCTTTTTCGACTGCCGCCACCGTAAAGCGGTACGCATTTGGCGGGCTTTTCAAGTATAATAATTTCCATCAGGTTGGCATTGGGAACCGCTCATGGTGGTTATACCAAAACTTGTACTTATGGTGATGTTCAATGCATCTTAAAAGCCTGGAACTGCGAGGCTTTAAATCTTTTGCCAAAGGTATTGAAATTGAGTTTCGCCCGGGTATCAATGTTATTGTCGGCCCCAACGGCTGTGGGAAAAGCAACATTGCGGATGCCATTCGTTGGGTGCTGGGTGAAGCCAATATCCGCAATCTGCGGGGGCAGAGGGGAGAAGACGTAATCTTTACCGGAACGGATAAGAAAAAACCGTTGGGAATGGCTACCGTCTCCATGACCCTCGATAATCAGGATAATTTGATTAACAGTGAATACTCCGATATCAATATTACCAGGCGCATCTATCGGACGGGTGAAAGCCAGTTTTTGATCAACGCCGTTGAAGTGCGCTTGAAGGATATACACCGCCTGCTGTCCGGTACCGGTTTGGGGAAAAGAGGTTATGCGATAATCGGGCAGGGCGAATTGGAGCAGGTCCTCGATGCCAAGCCTTTCGAACGCCGCCTTATCATCGAAGAAGCCGCCGGGCTTTCCGGCTATCGGATGAAAAAGGATGAGGCCGAAGCCAAGTTGCAAGCATCGTCGCAGGACATCATAAGGTTGGAAGACATTCTTGGCGAGGTTAAACAGCGGGTCGGCGAATTGGAGGAAAAGGCGCAGAAGGCCCGAGAATACCTACAGCTCGATTCAGAGCGGACGTTCCTGGAGAGAAAGATACTGGCTTACGAGTTATTCCAGCTGGATCAGGAACTTAAGTCGCGGGAGCGGGACTTGAAGGATCTTACAGAACGCCTTTTGGAATACCGGCAAGCCTTGGAGGAAAAGGAGAAGGAGATTAAAGATAATCAGGAACTCTTGAGGAATATCCGCGAGAGCAGTGCGGAGGCCAGGGAGAAAAAATTCAATCTTATTACCAGGATAAACCGTCAGGAGAACGAGGTCCGGCTATCGCAGGAGAGAATTGATCACTCCCGCAAGCGGCTCGAGCAGTTGGCTGCCGACATCGTCAAATACGGGGACATGTTGACCAAACTGAAACAGGACATCGATACCCACCAGCAGGAACTGGCCTTAAAAGAAGCGGAACTGGAGGCGAAACGGCGAGAGGCCGAAGCGGTACATAACGAAATCGTAAAGGTGGAAGAAGGGTATCTCAGGGCAAGCGCTCAGATGGAGAGCGATAGAACCCGTTTAATAGATTGTTTGAGCCTGGAATCAGGTTATAAGAATGAGATAAGAGAAAAAGAGGAGCGTCTGAGAAAAAACCGGGAGAAGCTTGAGTTTGGCCGTACCGAAGACCAGTACCGGCAGCAGAAGATTAAGAACTGGCAGAACGATTTGGCCGCTCTGGAACGGGAAATTGGGGACGGACAATCCCTCCTGGAAGGACTGCACCAGGAAAAACAAAAGCTCGAAAAAGAAAGACAGCAGATATCTGCGGAAGTCGCGCAATTGGAGAGTCAGCTCACATCGATGCAGGCGGAGTATCGAGGCCTGCAAAATCAGTTATTGACCCTGGAAGACAGCATAAAGTCTCATGTGGGCATCTCGGAGGGTGCACGCCGGCTTTTGGCGGCCATACAACAGGAGTCCAGCCTGGTCCCGGGATTTGTTGGGGTTATGAGTGATCTGATTGAAGTACCTCCCGGCTTGGAGGTAGCGGTGGAAGCGGCCGCCGGGCGCAGCCTGGAGAATATGGTAGTCACGGATTATGAAGATGCCAAGGCCGCCATCAACCTGTTGAAATCGAAATCCTGGGGACGGGTAACATTTCTGCCGCTGAATATGCTTCGCAACAGGCCGCTCAGCAGTAAGGAACTGGGGGCAATTCAAGGCATACCCGGAGTATTGGGTCTGGCTGCGCAACTGGTAAAGTATTCGCCTCACTGCCGGCAGGCAGTTGAGTATGTCCTGGGGAGGGTATTGATCGTCGAGAACCTGGACGTCGGTTTACAGGTATTTAAAAAGCAGTCCCATTTCCTCATAGTTACCCTTGAAGGCGAAATAATAAATCCGAGCGGTGCTATGACCGGAGGCAAATCCAAGGAAAGAACCTCACCCCTGCGCATCAGGGCTTCCTATCGTGAGAAACAGAAGGAGATTGAAAAGCTAAAGACCCAATTGAAGCATACCGGCTCAAGCCTGGAAGAGAAGAAAGCTCAGCTCCAGGAACTTGAAAGCCGTTCAGCCGGTATCCAGCAAAAGATAAATGAGACCCTCTTTCAACTGGACATACAGAAGAAAGAACAGGAAAGATTATGTTCGGAAATCGACAAGGTAAGGCAGGAGACATTGCAATTCCTGGAGATGGAAAGGACGGCGCAGCGAGAAATATCCGCTCTGGAAAAGGAGTTGTCCCATCTTACCGTACAGTGTGCCGATATGCGCTCCCAGATTGACGTTCTGGAAAAGGAAATTGAAGGCCGTAAATATGAATCGGAGCGTCTGTCACGGCAGTTGGAGCTCCTGCGTGAGCGTTACGCGAATTACAGCGATCTCATTGACGTTTCCCAGCAGGAGTTGGACAGCCGACGCCAGGGAATACAACAACTGGCGGCGGTGAAAGAGTCTTACGAGGCAAGCCTGGAGGATTATGATCAGCAGGTATCAAGGTTTACCGGCGTCATGGAGGCGGAGAGTGAGCGGATAAAGACTTTGGAGGCTGAGATAGCACAGCTTCAACTGGAGTTGAAGGATGTCGAGAGCAGTCTGCAGGAATTGGAGCAGCACGCGGTCGACATCCAGAAGCAGGGAGCCGGTCTGCAGGAGGCGGCTGAGGACTGCCGTAAAGAGGTTGCGGCCCTGGAAGATAAGATCAAACAACTGGAAATAAGAAAGGCCCGCATCGAAACGGAGCAGAAAAACGTCCTCCAGATATGGGAAGAAAAATTTGCAGGCGAATCCGTTGACGACCCCGGGGAAGACATGAACAACCGCCGGCAGCGAATGATGCGGGAAAGATTGGAGGTTGTCAAGCAGGCCATCGAGGAGCTTGGTCCGGTGGATGTTGCCGCTATCGACGAGCTGAACGAGATCAACCAAAGATTTGTTTTTCTCAAAAGCCAGCTTGAAGACCTGCAGCAGGCCCGGCAGGCCTTGACCAAAATAATCGAAGAGACCGAGGCTGTTATGAACAGCCGATTTAATGATTTTCTGGCGGTTGCCAACGCCAGTTTCAATAAAACCTTCCACACCATCTTTCAGGGTGGAGAAGCCGAGCTCATACGGGAGGAGCATGAGGACATCTGGCAGTCGGGCGTGGAAATAATGGTCAAGATGCCCGGGAAAAGACGGCAGTCACTCAACCTGCTATCCGGTGGAGAACGGGCTTTGACCTGCATTGCCTTCATTTTCTCGCTTCTGGTATTAAAACCTACCCCCTTCTGTCTGTTTGATGAGGTTGACTCCTCTCTGGATGACGCCAATTTGGCGAGATTTACCGAATTTCTAAAACGTTTGGCAGAGAGGATGCAGTTTATTGTGATCACCCACCGCCAGGGCACCATCGAAGTTGCGGATAATATATTCGGTGTAACCATGCCGGAGCAGGGCTTGTCGGAGGTTTATTCCTTAAGCCCGGAAGAGGCGGAGGTACTGGCGGGTTAATGGTATAAACTATGGATAGTTAATTGAAAACGGCAGCGGTAAGCCTTAGCTGTGGCAGCAGTGTTGTCTTGTTTCCAAGCGGACAACAGGATAAAACTCGGTTGCTGCCGGTTCATTAACGGGAAGGGAGAGATCAGGATTTTTAATCGCATTCGAGAGGGGTTTTCCAGGACGCGGCAGAACATAATCAACAAGGTCGAGAGCCTTGTCAAAAGCAGCCGGAGTCTGGATGAAGAATTTTTCGAAGAACTAGAGGAGATCCTGATTGGGTCCGACATTGGAGTAATGACGACTCAGGAACTGATCAGGAACCTGCGGCAACAGGTAAAGGAAAACCGGATGTCGAAGCCGGAGGAGGTCAGGGAGGTCCTGAAGAATCACATCTCCAGTATCATGGCCGAGATCAGCGAGCCGCTGCGGTTTGCCGAAAAGGGGACCACTGTGTTCCTGGTGGTAGGAGTAAACGGGGTGGGCAAAACCACAACCATTGCCAAATTGGCTTACCGTTTCAAGTCCCAGGGTAAAGAGGTGCTGCTGGCCGCTGCAGATACATTCCGGGCCGCCGCCATTGAGCAGCTGCAGGTCTGGGCGGACCGGGTGGGAGTGGAGCTGATCAAGCACCATGCCGGAGCCGATCCGGCGGCGGTGGTGTTTGATGCGCTCAAAGCCGCTCAGGCTAGAAGGATCGATGTTTTGATAATTGATACCGCCGGTCGTCTTCATACCAAGACCAACCTGATGAAGGAGATTGCCAAAGTCAGGCGGGTGATTGAACGGGAGATCGCAGACGGACCCCATGAAGTTCTGCTGGTTCTGGACGCTACCACCGGGCAGAATGCGGTCAGCCAGGCGCGCAGTTTTCAAGAGGCCACCGGAATATCGGGTATTGTTCTGACCAAATTGGACGGAACCGCCAAAGGCGGCATAGTGGTGGCTTTGGCCCGGGAGCTCAAGGTTCCGGTTAAACTGTTGGGTGTGGGTGAGGGCCTCCAGGATCTGGAGGATTTCAACAGCCAGGATTTTGCAGCGGCATTGTTTACGGAATAAAGGGGGAGAAAAAATGAGCATTATAGCTGTAATCGGTGGGACCGGCGTATATGACCCGGACATGCTGGAGGATGTAAAGGAGGAAGTCATCAGCACCAGCTACGGTGAAGTTAAGCTCACGCGGGGACATTTTCAGGGAAGACCTGTCGCGTTCATGCCTCGGCATGGCGGTGACCATTCGGTTCCGCCGCATCGAATAAATTATCGTGCCAATATTGCGGCCCTGCACCAATTGGGAGCGAAAAGAATCATCGCCACGGCCGCTGTTGGTTCTTTAAATCCCGACTACAAGCCTGGTTCCATGGTGATCGTGGATCAGTTCATAGATTTTACCAAGAACCGCATCTCCACCTTTTATGAGGGAGACGAACGGGGAGTAATCCATACTGATGTAACCGAACCCTACTGTCCGGAGCTGAGAAAGGTCTTATTCGAAGCGGCCTCCGCTACCGGGCCCGATGTCTTTGACCGCGGTACCTATGTATGCACCGAGGGTCCGCGTTTTGAAACCGCAGCAGAAATCAGGATGTACCGCATCCTGGGAGGAGATGTTGTAGGGATGACTTCGGTGCCGGAAGCAGTGCTGGCGCGGGAACTGGGCATCTGCTACGCGACGGTGGCTATGGTTACCAACTTTGCCGCCGGGATATCTCCAAACCGGCTGACCCATGATGAGGTTGTCAGCTTTATGCAGAGCAATATTATCAGGCTGAGAAAGGTTATTACCACGGCCATTGAACGGATCCCGCAGCAGTCGAAATGCGAATGCGGCCTGGTACCGGAAAGTATAAAGGCGAAATAACGATGAAGAGTATTGAATGGCGGGAAAATGGAGTCAGAATACTGGATCAGACCCGGTTGCCCGGAGAGGTCCGCTATCGGTTGCTGTCATCGGTTGAAGAGGTGGCCGAGGCTATCAAAAGGCTTGAGGTCAGGGGTGCACCCTTGATAGGGGTTACCGCCGCTTACGGGATAGCTTTGGCCGCAGTCAAACATACCGGTGACCGGGAGAGCCTGAAAAACGAACTGATCCGGAGCAGTGAAATCCTGGTCAATACCAGGCCCACAGCGGTTAACCTCCGCTGGGCGGTGGAAAGAATGATGCAGGTCTACCACGCTTCAAGTCACCTGGAGTTGGACGCAATAAGGGAGCGCCTGGTTGCTGAAGCCAGGCGGATGGAGGAAGAGGACCTGCACCAGAACATGCGCATCGGAGAGCTGGGAGCGGATCTCCTGCCGGAAGATGCCCGAGTGCTGACCATATGCAATGCAGGAGCACTGGCCACCTGCGGACATGGGACCGCACTGGGCCTTGTGCGCTCGGCTTTTTCCCGCGGACGGGTGAAAAAGGTTTGGGCCTGTGAAACCCGACCGGTTCTGCAGGGATCGCGGCTTACGGTTTGGGAACTGGCGGAGGACGAGATCCCGGTAACCCTCATAACCGACAATATGGCCGGGTATGTTATGCGTTCCGGTCAGGTGGATGTGGTCGTAACCGGCGCCGATAGGATAGCTGCCAACGGGGATACCGCGAACAAGATCGGAACATACGGGCTGGCGGTTTTGGCTCATCACCACCGCATACCGTTTATCGTTGCTGCTCCGTTCTCTTCTATAGATTTGAGCATTCCCGACGGTGAGAAGATACCCATTGAATTCAGAGATCCCGATGAGGTGAGAAAAGTCGGAGGCTTGTTGATTACCCTCCCGGAGGCGGAGGTGTTAAATCCAGCCTTTGATGTTACCCCCGGAGAACTTATAACCGCCATCGTAACCGAGAGAGGGGTGGCCCGTCCACCTTACCTCAGCTCGCTCGCCAACCTCAACAAAAAAGGAAGGGAAGAAAGCTATGAATTATGACCGGCTGCGCCAGGAAGTAGTGGAGACTGCTCGACAGATGCTTAACCAGGGCCTGGTACGGGGCACCTGGGGCAATGTGAGCGCCCGTCTGCCTGATAGACCGGGGATGTTGATCACTCCCAGCGGAATGGATTACCTGACTATGACTCCCGACGATATAGTGCTGGTTGAGGGAGATTCGGTTATTGGGCGCTGGAAACCTTCAATCGAACTCCTGCTCCACAAGGCCATATATGAAAAACGTCCCGATGTCGGAGCCATTGTTCACACCCACAGCGTTTTTGCCACCGTCTTTGCTGCCGCCGAACGCCCAATCCCGGCTATTACCGAAGAAATGGCTCAAGTGATCGGCGGCTCGGTGGAACCTGCTCCTTATGCTCCCTGCGGCAGTTCCGCTTTGGCAGAGCTCGCGGCCAAATATCTGAATCGCAAGCAGGCAGTCCTTCTGGCAAAACACGGGCTGGTTGGCGTGGGACGGGACCTTAAAGAGGCCTTGCTTTCCTGTATCATCGTTGAAAAAACGGCTCAGATAGCGGCTGTTGCCAATATGCTTGGGGGATGCACTGAGTTCACCCCCGATGAAATCAGGGAGTTGCGAGAAAACTATCTGTATAAATACGGTCAAGACAAGGAGTGATCTGGGATGATTCTGATCAAGAACTGCGCCATACTGCCGATGACCTCTCCCGCCGACTACATTGAGAAAGGCTACATAACCGTAGAGGGCTCGAGAATTGAAGCAGTTGGCGCCGGTCAGCCCCCGGATGAGAAGCATTTCAGTGAGGTGATCGATGGCACGGGAATGGTGGCTCTGCCGGGTATGGTAAATGCCCATACCCATGCGGCTATGACATTGATGCGCGGTTATGGCAACGATCTGCCGCTTATGGAGTGGCTGCAGGAAAAGATTTGGCCCATTGAGGACAAACTGACGCCGGAGGACTGTTACTGGGGGGCTCTCCTGGGAATCACCGAGATGATAAAGTCGGGCACCACGTGTTTTGCCGATATGTATTTCAACATGGAGGAAGTGGCCCGAGCCGTGGAGGAAACCGGCATCAGAGCCTCGCTGTCGCAGGGAATGGTCGGTTTGGCCCCCACGGGAGAAACCGCCTTTCAAAAGAGCCGGGATCTCTTCCGGTGGAATGGCAGAGGAGACGGGCGGATAACTGTGATGCTGGGACCGCACGCTCCCTACACCTGCCCCCCCGATTACCTGAAACGGGTTATGTCCATGGCCGATGAATTGGGGATCGGGCTGCATATTCACCTGGCGGAAACGATGACCGAGTACAACGACATCAAGGCCCAGTATGGAAAAACCCCGATAGCCTTGATGGAGGAGATCGGGCTGTTTGAAAGACCGGTGCTGGCGGCTCACTGCGTGGTCCTGGATGACGAGGATATCGAAATCCTGGCCCGTCGCAACGTGGGCGTAGCCCACAATCCGGAAAGCAACATGAAGCTGGCCAGCGGTGCTGCAAGGGTTCCTGATATGTTGGCCGCCGGGGTCCTGGTTGCTCTCGGTACCGATGGCGCCTCCAGCAACAACAACCTGGACATGATTCAGGAGATGCGGAGCTGCTGCTTTATGCACAAGCTGGTACGACTGGACCCTCGGGCAATTACCGCCTATCAGGCCCTGGAGATGGCCACTGTCAACGGTGCTCAGGCGCTCGGACTTAAAGATGTAGGGATGCTCCGCCCCGGTATGAAAGCGGACCTGATCCTTGTGGACTTCCGCAAGCCCCACCTGTGTCCCCGGACTGACGTAGCGGCCCACCTGGCGTACTCGGCTACCGGTGCGGATGTGGATACGGTGATGGTCGACGGACGGATCCTTATGCGGGGGCGGCAGTTAACGACGATAAATGAGGAGACGGTTATGCGGCAGGTTGAGGATATCGCCGCCGGGTTCTTTGCTCGGTGATACGCGAGGGCAGACACATAATAAAAAATAGTCCCCGGGGTACCTCGAAGGGGGATCGTCAACCGGTATCCCGGGGTTTTTCGTACCATTATTGACCGATGTACTCAAGGATCCGATTCTTGATCTCGTCATACTTGTTTTCAATGCGCTCGAAGTCCATGGCTGTTATGTAGAACTTTTCCAGTTCATCATGAAGCTGTTTGGCCAGATTTAGAAAACCGATGGCCCCCGAGATGGCGGTATTAAACCTTTCCCGGGAATCTTCTATTTCACCGTTAAACTGCAGGCGTCTTGCCTTATCCGCCTCCGGGTCCAGATCAAAAAACCGGCCGTTTCTGACCCGAGCCAGCAGCTGCTCATGATTGGTTACCATACCTGATGCATCCAATATAACGGTCTTGGCCGGGCGAAAGATGAGCATCTCCAGTAATGAAGGCATAAAGCAGTTGTGATAGACCTCAACCGGGAGCATTTCCTCCCGTGCCCATTCAAGCATTGAGGCCATGAGATCATGTAGCCCCGTACCCGGACTGCCTCCTAAAGCCAGGACCTTATAATCCTCCTCCAGCAGGGTGGAGACGTGATTTACAACCCCACCGGGCGTTATCGCCGAGGCAAAAAGATGACGCTCCCGGCTCTCAGTGACGACAGGCTGGACGCCATTGGCCAAAACCTCTTGTTTCAAGGTTCTTTTAAGGTTGCGCAGAAAGGCGTCGGGTACGGAATCCCGAAAATACTCGGTTATCTCATTCCATACCGCACCGGCTTCCTTCAGTCTCAGATAAGCGATGCGGAAGTATGTTTGGTACATCCGGGTGAGCTCAATAATCTTCGCCCTGTTCTTGGTAAGCTGTGACTCATCCCAGAATTCTCCGAGGTTGATGATCTCATCCACCGCACCCGGGTAGCGGGGATCCACTATGTGGGGAGCCGTGCCATCCATTAATGCAATCGTATAATCCGCGAGCACTACCGCATCAAGGGAATCATTGTCCGATGAACACCAGTGCAGTTCCAGATTATAAGAGCTGAAATCCTGGCTCAGTTTTTTCATAAATGTTGACTTCCCAACGCCGGGACCGCCTTTAAATATGAACAGCCTGGCGGCATCGGGAGGTACAACATACTGGTAAAATGAATGAAACCCGTTACAGGTGTTACCTCCGGGAAAGAACATCCGCGTATAAGTCATCCGCGTACCCCCATTGGAATTTTCTAGATTCGTAGAAAGTATATGAATAACGAATCAACGAGAGAACAGGAAACACCATGAAACCGGGGATTTGCGGACAAGATGCTTGACTTTTAAAAAGCCAATAGTTAGAATCCAAATGTAAAGCATTTTTGCTTTACATGGAGTGAAAGATATGCTGGAGAAACTGGAAAAGCTAATCATGTTATATGATTTTTACGGACCTCTGCTTACCGAGAGGCAGAAACAGGCGGTTGAACTTTATTACGAAGCCGATCTCGGTCTATCCGAGGTAGCCCAGCAGATGGGGATAACCCGCCAGGGTGTATATGATCTGTTGAAGCGAACCGAGCGTACTTTGGAGGAATATGAGTCAAAGCTGCGCCTGGTTGCAAAGTTCCAGGAGGAACGAAAGAAGATCAAAGAGGTTTACCGGATGTTATGCCAGGCGGATGACAGGAGCCAACCCTGGATTCGGGAAGCTATCAATGTTATGGCAGAAGTCCTGGAGATCGAAGACGGTGCTGAAGGGAGTGAAAAGGGTGGTATTTGAAGGCCTGGCGAACAGACTGCAGGAGACCTTCAGACGCCTAAGAGGAAAGGGAAAACTGTCCGTCGAGGATGTAAATGAAGCCATGCGGGAGGTCCGGTTGGCTCTTCTGGAAGCAGATGCCAATTTCAAAGTGGTCAAGGAGTTTGTCGCCCGGGTTAAGGAAAGGGCTGTGGGACAGGAGGTCATGAACAGCTTAACCCCGGGCCAGCACGTGGTAAAGGTTGTTTATGAGGAACTGACAGAGCTGATGGGGGGCAATCAGACCAAGATAACACTAAGTTCGAAGCCTCCCACCATAATAATGGTTGTTGGACTGCAGGGCTCAGGGAAGACTACCACCTGCGGCAAGATAGCGAAGTATTACGTTTCCCAGGGGCGAAGGCCTTTCCTGGTGGCTGCCGATGTTTATCGGCCGGCTGCCATCAAGCAATTGCAGGTGCTGGGTGAACAGGTTGGGGTTCCGGTGTTCACTATGGGCCAGGAGAACCCAGTTAATATAGTGCGGGGGGCCCGCGAGTTTGCCCAGAGCAACAACCGTGACATTATGATTATCGATACCGCCGGACGCCTGCACATCAATCAGGAGCTGATGCAGGAGCTGAAGGCCATCCGTGATGAGGTGAACCCTCATGAGATGCTGCTGGTAGTCGATGCCATGACCGGACAGGATGCGGTAAATGTAGCCCAAGCCTTTCACGAGGAAATAGGGCTGACCGGGGTGGTATTGACCAAACTGGACAGTGATACCCGCGGCGGAGCGGCTCTTTCCGTAAAAGCGGTAACCGGATGTCCCATCAAGTTTACCGGAACCGGAGAAAAACTTGATGCATTGGAGCCGTTTTATCCTGACCGGATGGCTTCCCGGATACTGGGCATGGGCGACGTGCTGACCCTGGTGGAAAAGGCCCAGGCCTCGTTTAACGAGCAGCAGGCCCGGGAATTGGAACGCAAAATCCGGCAGCAGGAGTTTACCCTCAGTGATTTCCTGGAACAGCTGCAGCAGGTGAAATCGATGGGCCCGCTTGATCAGTTGATGGGACTGATCCCGGGATTAAACAAGCAGCTAAAGGGAATGAAGCCGGAGTTTGATGAAAAGGAAATAGCCAAGGTGGAGGCCATAATACGGTCCATGACTCCCCAGGAAAGGAACGACCCTTCTATTTTAAACGGCAGCCGCAAGAAACGCATCGCCCGGGGAAGCGGCACCCGGGTTCAGGACGTAAACCGCCTGCTCAAGCAGTTTGAAGAATCACGGCGCATGATGAAACAACTCACCGAGCTGAGCACAAAAAAAGGTACCCCGGGTAGATTCAAGCTACCATTCTAAATACTTTGCAATCAATAATATGGAGGCGATTGGATGGCAACAAAGATCAGGCTGAGAAGGATGGGAGCCAAGAAGAGTCCGTTCTACCGGGTGGTAGTTGCGGATGCGCGGTCACCCCGCGATGGCCGGTTTATTGAGGAACTGGGTTACTATGACCCCGGCACGACTCCGGCTACCATCAAAATTGATGAGGAGAAAGCTCTCAAGTGGCTGGCTACAGGAGCAAAACCGACTGAAACCGCCCAATCACTATTAAAGAAGGCAGGTATTCTGCAAAAGTTCAGGGCTAAGGACAAGGCGTAGAGCGAGGAGGTTAATCAGTTGAAGGATTTAATTGAGCTCATTGCCAAGTCGCTGGTTGACAACCCCGATATGGTCGAGGTTAAAGAAACTACCGAAAATACTTCGGTTGTGGTGGAACTTAAGGTGGCCCCTGATGATATGGGGAAGGTTATCGGCAAACAGGGGAAGATTGCCAAAGCTATACGGACCCTGGCCAAAGCTGCAGCCACGAAGAGAGGGGTTAAGGTAACTGTGGAGATTTCCCGTTAAGGGAACACCGTGGCCTGGCTGTCGGACAACGATGTTTAGGTTGATGGAAAGGGTGACACCGAACTGGCGCAAGAGATGATCACCGTGGGAGAGATATGCGGGACCCGAGGTCTCAAAGGGGAACTCAAGGTCATTCCTCTTACCGATTTCCCGGAGCGCTTTCAGGGGATGGAAAAGATTTGGGTGGAGTGCGGTCCCCGCAGCGGCTATTACCGGATTGAGAGTTGTCGTCCTCACAAACAGCTGCTGCTGTTTAAACTGGGCGGCATTGACACGGTGGAGGCTGCTGCCGGTCTGGTCAAAGGCCTGCTCCAGGTAAGCGAAGAAGAGCTGTACCCGCTGCCGGAAGATACCTATTACGTTTTCCACCTGGTGGGGATGGAGGTAGATGACCTTGAAAAAGGATATCTGGGGACGGTGACTGATGTTCTGACTACCGGAGCCAACGATGTTTACGTGGTCAATGGTGAGAGGTACGGGGAAATACTGATACCCGCCATCAAGGAGGTTGTTCTTGACATCGACCTGGCCAACCGCCGAATGAAGGTTAAGCTCCTGCCGGGGCTTATTGATGAGGGCTGATTATGAAGATAACCATCTTGACTCTTTTCCCGGAGATGTTTGATTCTCCGCTGAAATACAGTCTTATCGGCAAGGCGATTGAACGGGGGATCATACAGATAGATGTGATTAACCTCAGGGATTACGCCCTGGACAAACACAGGCAGGTTGATGATTATCCTTATGGCGGCGGTGCCGGCATGGTTATTAAGGCTGATGTGGCCTTGAGAGCATTGCGGGAACTGCGGCGGGATGATCCCGAAGTCCGAACCATACTGATGAGCCCGGCGGGCAGGACTCTGAATCAGGACTTGGCCCGAGAGTTGGCGCGAGAGAAAAAACTGCTGGTGCTGTGTGGACACTATGAGGGGATTGACGAGCGGGTCTTGACCGAGATTGATGACCAGGTGTCCATTGGTGATTACATATTGACGGGAGGCGAAACAGCAGCTCTGGTACTGATTGAGGTGGTTGTTCGCCTGGTTCCGGGTGTTTTGGGCAGCGAGATGTCCATCGATGACGAATCATTCAACGACGGCCTGCTGGAATACCCACAGTACACCAGACCACGGCAGGTTGAGGACCTTGAAGTTCCGGCTGTTCTTCTCTCAGGGAATCACGAGGAAATCCGGCGCTGGAGAAAGAAGGAGAGCATCAGAAAAACCCTTCTCATGAGACCCGATCTCTTGCTGAAAAAACGCCTTGATGAGGAGGAAAGAAGGTATTTGATGGAGATCTTGTTCCCCGAACACGAGGGTGAACGGCCATGAGTAAAAGGCTTTATATCGCACTGCTGCATAATCCGGTTTATAACAAGGACTATGAGGTAATAACCACCTCGGTAACCAATCTCGATGTGCATGATATTTGTCGGGCAGCGCGTACCTATGGTGTCAAGCGTTACTTTCTGGTTCATCCTCTGGAAACTCAGCGTCAACTGATTGAGGAAATTATGAGATACTGGCTGACAGGCTATGGGGGTGAGTCTAACCCAGACCGCAAGGAAGCCCTCAAAATACTGGAACTGGCTGCAGACCTCGAGGAGGTACAGAAGAGGATTGAGGAACTGGAGGGGCAAAAAGCGCTTACCGTCGTAACCGACGCCCGGGTTTATCCGCGCACTGTAAGCTACCAGGAGATGCGGGATAAGATTTCTCGGGGGGATGTGCCTTACCTCGTACTCTTCGGTACCGGCTGGGGGTTGGTGAAGGAAGAGATTGAAAAGGCTGATTTCATCTTGCATCCCATCGAGGCCGACAGTGATTACAACCACCTGTCAGTCAGGAGCGCGGTGGCCATAATCCTCGACAGGCTGATGGGAAACGGTCGGTAATTGGGTGTTCCGGAGAACGTCCATCCCCGCCAAAGGAGGTTGGGTTTCCGTACTAGGTGTTCAAACGCCGGTACCGGTACTCAGCTTGTGGAGACCATAACCCTATGATATAATACCATTTGTCGGCAATGAGGATATCCATCACCACGGTGAGATGATACATAGAAGGGAGGTTGACGGAGTGCAGGACATAATCAATTCGGTCGAACAGGAACAGATGAAGAAAGACATAGTAGATTTTGGACCCGGCGACACGGTTAAGGTTTATGTCAAAGTTGTGGAAGGCAGCCGGGAGAGGATCCAGGTTTTCACGGGTACTGTCATTCGCAGGAGAGGAACCGGGCTGGGAGAGACCTTTACCGTGAGAAGGGTTTCTTACGGAGTTGGGGTAGAAAGAACCTTTCCGCTTCATTCTCCCAGAATTGAGAAGATAGAGCTTGTTAGGCGTGGTAAGGTTAGAAGGGCAAGGCTTTACTACTTGCGCCAGAGATACGGCAAAAAGGGCAAGATTAAAGAAAAAATGGACAGCCGATGAGAGACAAACCACCAAAGACTGGCTAACGAGCCAGTCTTATTTATATAATAAGGTACATCGCGAGGTATTTATCATAGGCGAGCTCCGTTATTTGGGGCAGCTCGCAGCAAACGGCCTTTAAGGGAAAGCGATGGCGAAAGCATCATGGAGAACCATGATAATGGAGGAAATATAGTGGCATACAACTGGTTTCCGGGGCATATGGTTAGAGCCCGCAGAGAGATATCGGAGAATGTCAAACTGGTTGACATAGTGGTTGAAGTTGCTGATGCCCGGGCTCCCCAGTCCACGCGCAACCTGGAATTGGAGGATCTGGTTGCACCCAAACCCATAATCCTGGTGCTCAATAAAAAGGACCTGGTCAATCCAACGGAACTTGACGTCTGGACCAAACGACTGGCCGCGGAAGGGCTGAACCCCGTGAGCATGGTTGCAACCAGCGGTGAGGGGAAGAATTCAGTCATTCAAACGGTGGAAAAGCTGTTTAAGCCGATTGCCCAGGATATGAAAAACAGGCAGCGGCGGGTTCGTCCTCCCCGGATTATGGTGGTGGGAATACCCAACGTGGGGAAATCGACCATTATCAATTCCCTGACGGGAAGAAAAACAGCCCGTACCGGACCCCAGCCGGGGGTAACCCGGGGTAAGCAGTGGATAAGAATTGAAGGGAGACTTGATCTTCTAGATACCCCCGGTTTGATGTGGCCCAAGGTGAGCGTGCCGGAACAGGGCCTGAAGCTGGCGGCCCTAGGTGTTCTGGGGCCCAAAGCCTACTCCGAGGAAGAGGTAGCCCGGTATGTCCTGCGCATGGTGCGGGAGATTGACCCGCAGGCCCTGGAATCGCGTTTTGGTATCAAGGATGTCCAGAGGCTCGATGAAAACCAGATCCTTGAATCCATAGCCGGTTTTCGCGGGTTTTCTGAGAATGAGGGTACCGGTTTTCAGAAAACGGCCCATTTTGTTCTCGGAGAATTCCGCCGCGGGCGGATAGCAAAGATCATCCTGGATCGGCACGAGGCGGGAACTTAATGCTTGGAACCCGAGCCCGGTAGAACAAATGTTAAAGATAAGCAGACTCGGTACGATAAATCGATCAGACGGGTCTGCTTTTTTATCGAGAATGATGGTCGGGCCGTGGGTAGTTTTATAAAAGATACCTAGTTGGACACGCCACCATAAATGCGTCACTGCTCCATCTCGTCCAACTGAAAGGTTTACACCCCTTGCCTGCAAAATATTTGGGCAAGCAAAAGGGAACCAACCGGGGGAATCGAATATGAAAAGAAATCTATTAACGTTTTACAAAGTGGGTAGTCTTTCATGAACGAAAAGTTAAAGGTACCAGCCGCGGAGATTGAGCGGCTCAAAGAGATGATGAGCTATGAACACAACCTTTTTTCCGCCGGTGTTCAGTACATAGCAGGTATCGACGAAGCCGGACGGGGACCCATAGCCGGTCCGGTGGTGGCGGCGGCGGTAATCCTGCCCCGGGACTTTTTTCTGGCGGAGGTCGACGACTCCAAACGGCTTAAACCGTCAGTGCGGGAGAAACTGGCGTTGGCCATAAAGAGACAAGCCCTGGCCTGGGCCGTTGGGATTGTCTCCGCTTCCTGCCTGGATCAGATAAACATTTACCAGGCAACCAAGCTGGCGATGATTACCGCTGTTAACAACTTGAGATTAAAAGCCCAGCACCTGATAATTGATGCGGTTAAACTGCCCGAGGTCGGTATTCCTCAAACCTCTCTGATCAAAGGTGATTCCCTGAGCCTGTCCGTGGCCTGCGCTTCCATTCTGGCCAAAGTGGAGAGGGATGCGATCATGGAAGGTTATGACAAGCTATTTCCCGGTTACGGGTTTGCCAAGCACAAAGGCTATGGCACCCGGGAGCATTTGGAAGCGTTGTTCAGGCTCGGACCTTGCCCGGTCCATAGAACCAGTTTTGAGCCGCTCAAATCCTGGCTGGGAGAGAGAGATTATGCAGGTCAGTTATGACAGTATCAGCAGTTCGTTGATGAAACTGGGCCTTGCCGACACCGGGGCACCAAAGCTTCACAAGGGTGAAATTGTTCAAGCCGTTGTCGAAAAAATCCTTGGTGAGGGTTTATTAAGAATAAACCTGAAAGGTATGACGGTGGAAGCAGCCACCACTCTGCAGTTAAACCCGGGACAGCAGCTCCTGCTGAGGTCGGAGGGGATTGAGAACGGCCGCCATATTCTACGGGTGATTAACCCGGCCGAAGAGCATTCATCGAAAGTAGCCACCGTTCTGCGTGAACTGGGGTACAAGGCCGATGAACGTCTTAGTGCGATAACGACCAAGCTCATGCAGTATGGGCTGCCGCTGACCAGGGAGAACATAGACCATGTGCTGAACACGACCCGGCTGCTGGGTGATTTTAACCCGGTGAACCTGGAAATCGCCACCTGGGCCCTGGCGGGCAGGGTGGACAGCAACCCTGAGTTCCTCGATGCCCTTCGCAATTTCCTAACCAGGCCTCAATCCCTAAAAACGCTGGTCCAACAAATACTGCAGGGGCTGTCCAATGCCGGCGTAAGAACAGGGGAGGGTATTTCCACCGAACAGCCTGTTTCCCGGCAGTTATCCCCGGGTGCGAATCATGCAGGCGTGATTCAGAACATGCAAACGCCCGAAAGAACCGCAGCGCTGCCATCTTATGCCGCCAACCCGCCGCAGCAGGTTTCACAGCCGGTCAGCGGGAATGGTATCGACAGACCAAGTGGTGCGGCGTTGCCGGTTGATCAGCAGGCACGATTCCTGCCAAGAGACGGCGGCGTCAGGCCGAGCAGCGCGCCAGCCGGCAATCCCATACCGATTAACCCCAATCCCGTAAGTACCGATGCCCAGAGTCCCCAGGTTGTTGCCGCAAACAGGTCGGCCGGCGAGATGGCCGGAACGGGCATTTTTATGACCGGTTTTGACGGTATAAAAGAGCTGTTTGCAGCCCTGGAAGCCTTGATGAATCTCAAGGGTACTGATACCCCTGAGATGGCACAGGTTAATCTGCGGAACTTTATGCAATCAAACAAGGAGATTATCAAGGCACTGATTCTGGCAAAGGATGTGCTGAACAGGTTTCCCGATGTTGCCTTACAAATGGGAGACCAGGTCGTACAGTTGGTGACGGCGGCCGAGGAGGAAGTGCTTGGTCAGGCGGTCTTTAATTCAGCTGAAGGGCGGATCAGCAGCCAACAGCCCGGTTTTTACTATTTTGCCATACCTTTGGAGGCGGCCGGGCAAAACCAGGTAATGGAGTTGAGAATATATAAGGACGCCCGGGGGAAACGACGCCTGGATGAGCTGGATGAGCTCCGGTTGGCAGTAGCTCTTGACACCGCCAATCTGGGTATGGTTGTATTCCACGTCACCCTGAAAACAGACGATGCCTTGCAGATTCAGGGTGTTTGCAGCCGCCAGGGGACAGTGGAGATAATTGAACGCAGTATTGACACTCTGCTTGAGCGCTTGAATGAGAAAGGGTTTAAGGTTGATTTTCGGGGGATGAAGTTGGCCGCGGAACCGCAACCGCTGAGACCGGGATTCAAAACGAGTGAGATTGATGTTCCGGTGCTGGGGATCGACATCACCGTGTAGACTGCGATGGCATCCATGCCCCCGATGCACTTAAGGACGTAAAGAGGGTGCGAACGGTGGAAAGAGAGGTACCAGACAAAAAAGCTGTAGCCCTGAGGTATAACAGCGAAGAGGACGAAGCTCCCCGGGTCGTGGCCAAGGGTGCCGGTTATGTGGCCGAGAACATTGAAAAGCTGGCCAAGGAATCCGGGGTTCCGGTAAGACAGGATCGGGAACTGGTGGAATACCTCAGCGCATTAAAACTTTATGAAGAGATTCCACCGTCTTTATATACCATCGTGGCCGAAATCCTGGCCTTTGTTTATCATCTTGATTCCCGAGGAAAGACTATATGAGGAAAGAAACGGGTCGTCGGGGAGAGGACCTGGCGGCATCATACTTGTCCCGGTTGGGCTTCGAGATTTTGGAACGCAATTACCGCTGCCGGTGGGGAGAGATCGATATCATTTGCCGGCGAGGAAACCTCATGGTTTTTGTTGAGGTACGTTCGAAAAGCTCGGAGCTTTTTGGAACCCCCGAGGAGAGCATTAGCCGGACCAAGGTGTCCCGCATTCGCAAGACCGCTTTAGAGTACCTGAGGGAAAAGATGGCGGGAAAGCAGTTTAAGATGCGTTTTGACCTGATTGCGATTACCTTTCGAGATGGCCAGGCGAATGTAAATCATATTGAGGGGGCTTTTTGATGTCAGATATAAAAGCGCCCTGCCCGCGGCTGGGGTGCCACCTTTCCATAGGCAAGGGATTGGATGTAACAGCCAGTAATGCGGCCAAAATAGGGGCGGAAACCTTTCAGGTGTTCCTGCGCAACCCGCGCGGCGCCGGATTCCGGGTCTGGAAAGACCGGGAGATTCAGAAATTTAAAGAAACATTAAATGAGCACGGGATTTATCCGGTGGTAGCCCACATTCCCTACATTGTTAATCCCGCCAGCCCGCGGGATGACCTGTATGAATTGGCTCGGCGTGTGGTAACTGAAGACCTTAACCGCTGCGACATCCTTGAAGCCCCGTATCTTGTGCTTCACCCGGGTTCAAGAGGTGACGGCAGCACCGAAGAGGCCATCGACCGGTTGATTTCCCTGGTCAATAATGTTTTGGAAGGCAGTGAGGGCAAGGCCATGTTACTCATCGAGACCATGGCCGGTATGGGCAAGGAAATCTGCTCCACATTTGATGAGATGAAACTGTTGTGGTCGGGAATTAATCGCAAGGACCGGTTGGGACTATGTTTCGACTCCTGTCATCTCTTCGCCGCCGGTTACGATGTGGCCACATCCGACGGACTCAGCCGGCTCCTGGATGAGATTGACAACAAGATCGGCATACATTATCTCAAAGTAGTGCATATTAATGACTGCCTCAGGGAGTTGGGCTCGCATATCGACCGCCACGCACCGATAGGGAAGGGCCAAATTGGTGTTGACGGCATCGCCAATATTATGAAGAACCCTTTATTACAAGAATTGCCCTTCATCCTGGAAACGCCTACCATAGAACAGGACCTGAAGACCCTGCGGGAGATAAGGGCTTCAATATATAATCATTAAATCATGTACATCTTAATACATACGGCACACCAATACAGGTAAGGCCCGTGGAAAAGGAAAGAATTCCTTGACCACGGGCTTCATTTTGGGACGGATGCCCGGCAATTCCAGATAATGGCCTGGAATTTTGATAAATCAACGGTATTAAAGAATCAATTTTTTGCAGGAATCCTAAATGTGATGCCGAAATTAGAAATAGTATAGCCTTAATGCTACGGGACGTCGCAATAGCATACCATATTTAAACAGTTTAGGAGGTTAGTAATATGAGTTCCAGGATAACTCTTTCGGTGCTTAAGGCTGATGTGGGCGGTTTTGTAGGACATGGCAGCGTCCACCCCGACATGCTGGAGAAGGCGAGACAAACTCTAAAACAAGAGGGGAAGGATACATTAATCGATTTTTTTGTTACCAATGTCGGTGATGACATAAACCTGGTACTGACTCATCGGGAGGGAATCAACTCCGAAAAAATCCATAGCTTGGCCTGGAAAACCTTTCTTAACTGTACCGAAGAGGCCAAAAGATTAAAAATGTACGGTGCCGGTCAGGATCTTCTGTCTGATGCCTTTTCGGGAAATATCAAAGGCATGGGGCCGGGATTGGCAGAGATGGAGTTTACGGAAAGGACCAGTGAACCGGTTATTGTGTTCATGGCGGACAAGACTGAGCCGGGGGCCTGGAACCTGCCGCTTTACAAGATATTCGCCGACCCTTTCAACACCATAGGTCTGGTAATCGACCCCAAAATGCATGACGGCTTTATATTCGAAGTGATGGATTTGATCGAAGACAAACTGATTACCTTTTCATGTCCTCGTGAACTCTATGATTTACTGGTGTTTCTGGGTGCATCCAATCGTTTCGTCGTCAAAAGCATTTATACCAACAGCGGTGAAATAGCCGCGGCCTCCTCAACTCAGAAACTCAACCGTATGGCTGGCCGCTATGTGGGGAAAGACGATCCGGTTTTGATTGTACGGTGCCAGAATGGTTTGCCGGCGGTGGGAGAGGTGCTTGAACCTTTCGCCCATCCGCACCTGGTGGCAGGGTGGATGCGTGGGTCCCATTACGGCCCAATTGTTCCGGTATCACAGAAGGACGCGGTTCCCACCCGTTTCGATGGCCCGCCGCGCGTGATTGCAATGGGGTTCCAATTGGCCGACGGGAAGCTGATTGGTCCGCAGGATCTGTTTGCTGACGTCGCCTTTGACAGAGCCCGGCAAACGGCTCTCAAAATTGCCGATTACATGAGGGGAATGGGTCCCTTTGAACCCCACCGTTTACCCCTGGACGAGATGGAGTATACCACCATGCCCCAGGTCATGGGGAAATTAAAGGAACGTTTTAAATAGACCCTGTCTTTACGAACAGGGAAGCTTAATCATTTATTGCTGACGAGTGGCAGATAACCGATTCCGCTTTTCTCGCTTAATTGGTTATCTGCCATTACTAAGTTGTTTAAAAGGCAAATACGCCCAAAGAGATGTGTCCGTTAATGATTAGAATTCATTATCTGGACTGGTTGAGGATGAAGAAAATTGAAGGAACCCGTTTGCTGGATTGAAGCGGTATCTAACCAGTTTTATGTTTGACCAAGTTGCCGAGCGGGCAGGTCTTCTGCCAATAGTGTACTTGCGTTCGCCTTCTCTTTGGGTGTGTGCGACCACGTCATGGGGGAAATCATATGCTACCAAAAAAGCATAGAGCATTGAATAGTCTCCGTATGTATACTCATCCTTTACCCAATCTACGTATTTCATTAGTTGATCAACATCTCTGACTGTAGCACTATCTTTTTTAATTTCACATATCAGGAATCTTGACTTAGTCCGGTAAAACCCTGGAAGGTATGAGTACCCAAATACGTCCATCTTGTCCATATAGTCGATTGGTTTAAATGGAGAAGCGACTACCTGGTGAGACAAGTAGTCCCATTCGCCGAAAATACCAACCGTATTTGGTTCTCGGATTGCAAGTTGATACAATAAGCCAGCTTCTATAGCCATCTCGTGAGTTATTCTTGCGTCATTGGCGCAGTGTCGAAGTATATCTCTGCTTGTAAGGTGGTAATTTGGCCCAATTCTACCGGCTGCCAATTGTTTATGATATTTTTGATAATTGCTTGGGTATACTTTTTCATTTGGGGGTTTTGGGGTGGCAAGCACATCTTAGTTAAGTCCATATAATTGTGTAAAATGAAGAGCCAAGACAAGGCCCCTGGTTTAGAATGGTAAGTGACCAAAACAAACCACAACCGGAGGTGACCTTGCAATGGCTCAATACCATGTTACCATCGACTCAGAATTACTTCAGCATCTATTTTTGTCGGATGCCAAGGATTCCAGTGTATCAAAACTGCTGGAATCAATCC
>JAKOVY010000178.1 GCA_029781825.1 Bacillota bacterium
TGGCCTGCCGAAAATCGTATTGCAGCGGCTGCGGCGGTGTAATGACATGGGGTGGGCCGATCTGCTCGTCATCACCGGGGTCCACTACTTTCCACAGTTTCGCCTCATAATTGGTGGCATTGGTCACCGCATTCCAGGAAGCCACGCCGGACTCGGTAAAGACAAGGCCGGTCACATCACCCAGGTTGCCGGAGACGATCAGGACATCTGACTGCACGGGATCACTCTCGAGATACAAAGTGTAAGCCCATGGGGAAGTAGATACTTCGGCGTAGTAGTAACCGGAACCATGAGAAGAGATATCGGCAGAAAAATCATAGTAATTTACACCGGTCAGAACACCGGTTACTGGCAGACTCTCCCCAACACAATACAAAAGCACATTGTAACCGCCAACTTCATCACCCGCGACCGCAGTCCAGCGCAGTGTCTGTCCGTCCCAGTATACGCTGGTGGGCGCGGAGAGCTTCTTCACTTCCTTGGCGGCAGAGGGGGCTGATTCATCGCCGTCCAGGTAAAGGGTGCCGGTATCGGCAACAGCTTTTACGGTAACAGTGTAGAACCCTACACCCTCAGCGAGTATCTGATCCAGGAGATCGTAGTTGAAAAGACCGCCGGCGGGAACAACATTTTGTGAAAAGATAGGTGTTGAAATGCCCTGTTTATAAAGGTATACCCAGTAGCTAACAGCGCCCGTCACTTCATTCCAGGAAGCTACACCCTGGTCGGACAGGGCAACACCGGTGGGGGTAGCCAGTTTTGCTACCGATTGGGAATTGGAAGAAGTAGCGCTACTGTTTAAGTTCAATCCCGTGCCGAGGGCGATCACTTCAACATGGTAGCTGCCCACGCCGTTAGCACGCATGATGCTCAACAGGTTGCGCGAAGTTTCGCCGGCAGCGGCGGTATAACCGTCAACCAACGTGCTGTCATCTTTGTACAAGTTTACCATATATCCATCGGCGCCGGTCACCGCGCTCCACCCGGCCATACCGGTGTCGGAAAGGGTCACACTGGCCGGCGGATCCAGGGCTACAACTTCCTGGGCTGCCGAAGCGATCGAAACCGGTCCGTCGTTATAGTATATGCCGTCGCCATTGGCGCGGACGGTGACAGTGTAAGAGCCCACGCCGCTGTTTCTCATGGTCGCCAGCCAGTTGTAGCTGGTAGCGGAAACAGTAATTTCATCTAAAGAGCTGCCATCTTTGTACAGCGTAACCAGGTAATCTACGGCGTTCTCCACGGCGGTCCAGTTAATCACGCCCGGAGCGCTCCAGGTCGGCTGTGCCACCTGGTCCAGGGTGACGGTAACCAGGTTGGCATCCGAAGGCTCGGATACCGGGCCGTCTTTGTAAGGATTGTCGTCCCCGATCGCCTGCACCGTGGCGAAGAAATAACCGGGTTTATTGTTGGTAATGGGGGTAATCAAGTTAAACGAATTAATTTCACCGGGAGTTCCCTGCAATCTTGTGTAAGCATAGATATAGCCATCTTCATCAAAGGTGCCAGTAGTAGACTTATAAATCCTGATCCGGTATTCTTTAGCGTTAGGCACATTAACCCACTGGATATTATAGCCATCCCAGGTGGGTTTGGCAACTTGGGGTAGTTCGTAGCTATCAACGGTGATGGAGCCGTGAGACAAAACAAGAGAATCAGAATAAATACTACCCACATCTTCATCAAACAATATCACATTCTGCAAAATCAGATCAGCCGTACCTTTACCTACCGGAGTAAACTGGATTCGAAACAGTTCGCCGTCTTTGTGAAAGCCGTAGTCAGGATCACCCGGTATTGCTTGGCCAGCCCAAGTCACAGCAAGGGTATTGGAGCTATATTTATTGTTACGGGTTATAATAAATTCTTCACCATCTGCTATTAAAGACCCTCTTGTTATATGCGTTGGCGCTACTACGTCAGCTACAGCAGGATTATAGACTAGTTGAAACTGGCCACTAGAGATTTTTTCTACTCCGGCAAGGTTGGCCACATCAGAT
>JAKOVY010000051.1 GCA_029781825.1 Bacillota bacterium
GATTAAGGACAAACTGAAACCCTTCGGCGTTGTGAAAGCGGTTTCCGGTGGTTTTCTGATCGAGGGGAAAGAGGTTTTTCGGAAGGGATACACAGTACCTGATTCGAGTTATATCCAATATCGGATTAGGAAAATTGCGGAATAACCAGCCCAGGGGGTATAAAGATTATCCACATGATGCTCCCTGGGGTATGGAGGTGAGAGAGATGGCTAAGATCAAGTTTTGGTCGGTGGGGGTTGAGGGGCATGGTGGCTACCTGGAAAGGAATTTTGATAACGTTGTTGAGATGTTGAAGGAAATGCAGCCCGGAGACGACCCGTACATGGTTCGCCTCCCCTCCAGTTCAAGCCGAGAAGGGAGTGGTAAGTAATGTACCGCGAGGATGAAGGAATCGGGTTTTTCCAGGGCTGTCTCAACGCCATATTAATCGAATTAGCCGCCGTTGCTTTGGTTGTGGCGGTGGTGTGGATTGTGAGGTGGGTAATGTGAGTACAAAAATAGAGTGGTGCAAAAACAAGGACGGGGGTCAAGGAAAGACATGGAACCCGGTAACGGGCTGTACCAAAATCAGTCCTGGTTGTCAGAATTGCTATGCTGAGAGGATGGCCAAACGCCTTCGGGGGCGGTGTGGGTATGATACGGAAAAGCCTTTCAAAGTGACTTTACACCCGGACAGGTTGGAAGAACCTTTGCATTGGCGGAAGCCGTCAACGGTGTTCGTTTGTAGTATGGGGGACTTGTTCCATGAGGACGTGCCGTTTGACTACATCGACAGAGTATTTAAAAGGATCAACGGCAGTCCTCAACACGATTTTTTAATATTGACAAAGCGGCCTGAAAGAATGAGAGAGTATTTTGCAAGATCTATGAAGTTTCTATGCGCTGCCTGTCAAGGAACAGGGTGCAGTTATTGTTTGGATCATGGGTATCAAAATTGGGAAATGAAACCATATTCTAATGTTTGGCTAGGTGTCACCACCGAGAACCAGGAAATGGCCGATAAGCGAATCTCCATCCTACTTCAAATTCCAGCTGCGGTAAGGTTTGTGAGTGTGGAGCCGATGCTGGGGCCGGTTGACTTAACAGCAGTAAGGTTGCCAGATCATCTGCAACCTGATTGGGCTTACGGGATGCCTTATGGTATAACATTCGATGCTCTACAACCCAATGAAAGTCACATCTATGATAGTGAAAATCATCTTGACTGGGTCATATGTGGCGGCGAAACCGGTCCTGATGCCCGGCCCATGCATCCTGATTGGGTGCGAAGTCTCCGAGACCAATGCCAATCGGCAGGGGTGCCGTTCTTTTTTAAAGGCTGGGGCGAGTGGGTTTGTCGACCTTGGAGTTCTGACAACGGAAGAAAGCGAGAACTTTGCTTGGGTATGGATGGAACCAGCGTATATGCACAGGTAGGCCATATGATGGGGTTTAGAAAACCCGGTGAGGCCCTGATGGTGCGCGTCGGCAAAAAAGCCGCTGGTCGCCTTCTCGATGGTCGTGAGTGGAATGAAATGCCGGAGGTAGCCCAACCATGAAAGATCTTGCAAAAGAAAACTTCAGGCTGTCAATCGAGAATCGGCAGCTCAAGAAGAAATTAGCGAAGCTAGAACGTGAATATTTGGAGCTGGCGCGGTTTGCGCAGGAGAGGGAGGCGGTGAGGGATGCCAAACAGGATCATCAAAGAATCCATCTGCACGAGTGACACTATCGAC
>JAKOVY010000053.1 GCA_029781825.1 Bacillota bacterium
AGGAACGAGACGAATGACAGCAATCACCATTAGCATCAACGGCGTCAAGACAACGGTACCAAAAGGTACTTCCATATTGCAGGCTGCAGCGGAAGCCGGAGTTCGTATTCCAACCCTTTGCTTCCATCCCGATCAGGAGGTGAAAGCCAACTGCCGCATCTGTGTGGTGGAAGTTGAAGGACAGAAAAACCTGATGCCTGCCTGTGCTACGGCAGTGAGCGAGGGTATGGTGATAAGGACTGCTACCAGGCGTGTGCTGAACGCCCGCAGGACCATCCTCGAACTGATACTGGCCCGTCACCCCCAGGACTGCCTGCACTGCTCCCGCAACGGAACCTGCGAGCTCCAGAAGCTGGCGGCTGAATACGATGTACGTTACAACCGCTTCCCGCAGGATGAATGGCAACTGCCCCTGGATGATTCCACTCCGGGCATAATTCGGGATCCTAATAAATGCGTGCTCTGCCACCGCTGCATTGAGGTCTGTACTGCGGTTCAGACGGTTAACGCCCTGGGGTTGGCCAATCGGGGTTATGATACCCAAGTGGTGCCCTCCATTGACCACGGTCTGTTCGAAAGCCCGTGCGTCATGTGCGGGCAGTGCATCCATGCCTGCCCGGTGGCGGCTATAACCGAGCGCGATCAGATCGATGAACTTATGGAAGTCATTTCGGATCCGGAGAAGGTAGTGGTGACCCAGATCGCGCCCGCCGTTAGATTGGCCCTGTCCGAGGAATTTGGAGGAGAACCCGGCCGGCTGCGGATGGAGCAGTTGGTAGACGGCCTGCAGAAACTCGGGTTCGATTATGTCCTGCATACCAACTTTGCCGCCGACCTGACCATCTGGGAAGAAGGGAATGAACTGCTGGAAAGGCTGCAGGAAGGGAAAAACCTGCCGATGTTTACCTCCTGCTGCCCCGGATGGGTGCGATTTGCCGAGGTGTTTTACCCGGGGTTGTTGAATCACCTGTCCACGTGTAAATCGCCGCAGCAGATGTTTGGGGCTCTGGTTAAAACCTACTTGGCTGAAAAGATGAGCATTGATCCGGAAAAGATAGTGTCAGTTTCCATCATGCCCTGCACCGCCAAGAAATATGAAGCGGTACGGCCCGAGATGATCGACAGCCGCTATCCTGATGTGGACATGGTTCTTACCACCCGGGAAATCGCCCGCCTGTTCAGGATGACGGGAATCGATCCCCTGAAACTGGCTGGAGCACCCTTCGCTAGCTGGATGGGGGAATATACCGGAGCGGCCGTGCTGTTTGGAGCCAGCGGAGGAGTTATGGAAGCTGCTCTGCGTACGGTATGCGAACTGGAGGGGGGAACCCTCGAAAAGATCGACTTCTGTGATGTGCGGGGCATGGAGGGGGTCAAGGAGGCGACGGTGGACCTTAACGGGAAAGCGGTGAAAGTGGCCGTAGCCCATTCCCTGAAAAACGCCCGGGTCCTGATGGAGCAGGTGGCAGCCGCAGAATCGCCTTATCACTTTATCGAAGTCATGGCCTGCCCCGGAGGCTGCATCGGCGGGGGAGGTCAGCCCCTGACGCCAAGCAACCGGGATAGAGCCCGCCGCATGGAGGCCGTGTACGATGAGGATCGCAGCCGGCCTTTAAGGAAAGCACACGAAAACCCAGAGGTGAAAATGGTCTACGAAGATTACCTGGGAAGCGTCATGAGCCACAAAGCGCACGAACTGCTGCACACCAGGTATACGTTAAAAAGAAAGAACACCTAACAGAGTCCATCCCGGGGTAAGACCGGGTCCCTCACGGCGCCGCAGCTGGCCGGCCGGAGCCCGGATAATGCCGAAGGGCATTGGCCGCCTTGCTGCAGCGTAGGATATCGGAGCGTCCCGCGGTTTCCTGAGTGTGAGGTGCAATTTCGACAAACGGCTTACCCCGGGGTTAACTGTACGAATCTTCCCCGGAGCTATTCCTCAACGGCACGCAAAAACGAGTCGAATAATGACGAATGTTAGTATATAATAAAAGTGGTTTAATGATGACTTAAAAGAGCGTGCCGCCAGTCACTTGTACCGTGCAAATAACCAGACTGGGGAGAGAGGGTTGAGGATATGGGTGAGGATTTAATTCCCATTATAGGAATAAATGAGGAGAACTGCACCAACTGTCACCAGTGCATTGCCGTTTGTCCGGTCAAGTTTTGCAGTGACGGCAGCGGTGATGTCGTCAAGTTCAACAACAACCTGTGCATTGGATGCGGTCGTTGTATCGAGGCCTGCATCAAGAGTCATGGTGGAATCATTGAAAAGAGTGCTCGTTATGCCATCGATGACAGCGAGGAGTTTGTCAAAAACCTGAACTCTCGAGAAATTGTGGCCCTTGTAGCCCCATCGGCTCACGGTAATTTCAACCTGGGCAAACTGATTACCGCTTTGAAAAAGTTGGGGGTAAAGCGGGTATACGATGTTTCGCTGGGGGCGGAGATTACTGTAGCCTGTTATTACGAGGGCATAAAAAACGGGGCTTTTAAACCACCGGTCATTGCGACTCCCTGTCCTTCCGTTGTGCAGTTTATTGAACTGCACCACCCCCGCCTCTTAAGGTACCTGGCCCCTGTTGGCAGTCCGGTTTACAATCTGGGCGTTTATGTGCGGTCACTGCACCCGGATGCCGAACTGGCTTTTATATCCCCCTGCCTGGCCAAGAGACGGGAGTTCCAGGAGAGCAGGATGGTTGATTACAACATAACCTACCGGTCACTGCAGAAGATCCTGCAGGATAAAAATATCGATGTGGATTTGCTGGAGGACAGCACATTTGATAGCGGGGTTATGGCGGGTATCACCACCAATTTCTCCAGTGCCGGCGGGCTTAAAGAATCATTTCTTTATCACTACCCCGAAATCCCGGCCAGCAAAATTGTAAAGGTCGACGGACCGTTCGTATTCAACGGCTACCTGGACAACCTGGAAAAGGCGATCGCCGAGGAGAGCGAGCATCTTCCCCTGTTGGTGGACATCCTTAGCTGTGAGAAGGGATGCAACATGGGGGTTGGATGCATCAATAAAACGGTTGAGCAGATAGATTATCTGACCGCGACTCGCGCCGAGAGAGCCATAAAGGACCGGGAGGCCCAGGAAAAGCTTAAAAAGTTCCTGGATGATGTACTGAGAGTCCATGATTTTTCTTATCGCAAATATCGGGACCTGTCGCGGCGGAGGGAGATCAAGATTCCTACCGAGGCCGAGTTGGACAGGATATACCGTGATATGCACAAGGTTGAAGAAAAAGAATTCCGCAATTGTGCCGCCTGCGGTTACAACTCCTGCTATCAGATGGCGGTAGCCATATTCAACGGTCTGAATAAAGCGGCCAACTGCCATCTCTATCAGGAAAAGGAACTGCGTATCGAACAGGAAGCCTTACAGCGGATACACTCGAACCTGACCAATGTTTTCGATACCATGTCAGACGGAGTCATTGTATTGGACAAGGGGGGACGGGTTACCAACTTCAACCGAGCGGCTCTGGAAATCCTGGGTTATTCGGGTGATGATCTGCTGGGCACCCATGTAGTTGATCTCTTTTCAGGGAAAGCGCCCGGCACCCTTAAACTGCTGGAGACAGGGGAATCCTTTGCCGACCGCGAGATCCTTCTGGATGGAAAACGCGGCAAGATACATGCTACCGCAACCGGAAAACCCATCTATGATGGGGAGAACCGGGTTATCGGAGCCACCATATTTCTCATACCCATCGCTCAGGTGACGCAGCTGGTTAACAAGTTTGCGGGTGCGCAGGCCAGCTTTACCTTTGCTTCAATAATCGGCGAAGACCCGCAGCTGAAAAATGCTGTAAATCTGGCGATGATGGCGGCTACCAATTCCTCCACCGTTCTGCTGCAGGCGGAGAGCGGCACCGGTAAAGAGGTGTTTGCCCAGGCCATTCATAACAGCAGCGCACGCGCCAACGGGCCTTTCGTAGCCATCAACTGTGCTGCGATACCGAGGGACCTGGTGGGGAGTGAATTGTTCGGCTACGCCGAGGGAGCCTTCACCGGGGCCAAGCGCGGGGGAAGACCCGGTAAATTTGAGCTGGCCAATCGAGGCACTCTTTTGCTGGATGAGATCGGAGATATGCCTCTGGAGCAGCAGGGGGCCTTACTGCGGGCCATACAGGACAAGGCCGTAATGAGGGTGGGAGGAGATACCCCCATCAAAGTTGATGTAAGAATAATTGCGGCTACCAACCAGAACCTGCTTTCTCTGGTGGACCAGGGGCGATTCCGGGCCGATCTCTATTACCGGCTTAACGTGATAAAGATCACCATCCCGCCTCTGCGGGAACGGCGACGCGATATTCGGCTTTTCGTTAATTACTTCCTGGCGGAAATGTCGCAGAGGTTGGGCCGCAGGATTACCGGTGTCGAGTCGGAGGTATACAAGTACCTGGAGGCATACGACTGGCCCGGAAATGTCCGCGAGTTGCAGAATGTGCTGGAGAGAATGATTTTGGTTTCCCCGAACGGTGTTTTGACGGTTGACTCTCTTCCCAGAGAGATTATCGATAACAGCGGGCTCGGAGTACAGGTACGGGGGAGCTCCGGCTGGACTCCCGCCAACCCGACCATATTCCCGGAACAGCCGCTTGATCGGAAAGCGCGAAAGATGCTGGCCAATGAACAGGAGAAGAAGCAGATAATCAGAGTTCTGGACGAGTGTGCCGGCAATGTCAGCAAGGCCTCGGCTATGCTGGGGATTTCTCGCAATACGATGTACAAGAAGATGAAAAAGTACAATATCATTAATTAGCCTAATGTGTCACCCGATTGTCAACCCGGGTACGGAGGTTGACAAAAAGGTGACAATCGCTGACACGCTTGAGCCACAAAAGAGGCCAGGCGGCAGGCAAACTTAAGCCCATATGAAAACGAAATTTCCTGCAATGTCCGCTTATTCGTTGTGATCCGCAGCCCACCGGTGGCTGCGGATTTTTTTTGCCCGGCTTTGAGGCCGGTTTATTCGGGATAACAGCCGTACAGGGGCAGCGGACACGCCCGGCAGATTAACGCCGGCCGGAGCACGGAACCAACTTTATTCGGGGAAAAGCTGTGCAGAAAATTTTTTCTCCGAAACCGATCGCTGCCGGCGAATTTGGCACGCAAATTGCAATTAGTTATTGGCAAAACATAAGTCGACACAGTAGGCGAGTATTAAGGTAAGGAGGGTGATCTTATGACAACCACAGCAGCAACGAACAGAAAAGTTATGACTCCGTTGGGCACCGCTTATACCAGAGCGGTGGAGGACTTCGCCAAGGCCGTCGTTTGTCCCCGTTGCGAGTACGATGTTTATGCCATCGGCATCTCGTTGGAGTACTTCGTGGGCTCGGTGTATATGGCTCTGGCGGAGAAAGACCGGGATGTTTCCAGTTCGGAGTACACGCATCTGGCTATGATGCAACTGGAAAGAAAAGAAAAAATCGTTGCCGTCAACAACAACAAGCTTAATCAGATGTTGCAGTATTTCTACGACAATGGCGGTCCCATCATCGAGCCTCCGGTGGATGAACAGAAGGCTGCCCGGATTGCACCGCGGTTCAACGCCATAATCAATGAATTCTGTAATCGGATGGATGTGCTTGTAAACGAGGCATCTGCCGGCCGGATGGGGGCACGCGAGATGGAGAAGGAGACCAATGCAGCCGTTCTCGAAGTTTATTCGGCTATCAAGGCTCTGTATCGCGAGTATGAATTGCGGAACGCTTGCGAAGACCTGCTCCGCTTCAGGACGGATGAGAACTGAGATTATGCGGAAGCTTTATCCGGCGAGCGGTTGGTTTCCCGATGAACCCCCAAAACCAGGCTGTCTCAAGGAGCGGGGACAGCCTGGTTTATAACTCAACCGTCTATTAATACTTATTAATGAAGATTATATGTCGTTTTTCCTCCCTCTATGGCGGGAGGTTTTCATTTGTTTATGCAGGAATTTGACATTGCAAGCGGAATATAAGATTTGTTATATAAAATTCAGTGGGATCGTGAGGAATACTAAAAATTGATGGGGAGGGCTAGATTTTGCACAGGTTTAAACTATTGGCTTTATTAATGAGCCTTGTGTTAGTGATCGGATTGGCAGCCGGTTGTGGCGGCGGCAGCCAGACCACCGGCGGAGGTGAAGAAGACGTTGTCAAGGTAGGCTTTTTAGGGGCCCTGACCGGTGATGTGGCCTGCTACGGTATTCCGGGACTGAAGGGGCTCGAGCTCGCGGTGGAGGAGATTAACGCCAAAGGCGGGATCCTCGGCAAGAAAGTGGTGATTGTTAAGGAAGACAACGCCGGTGACAAGACCGAGGCCGCAGCCATAACCAAGAAATTCATCAGTAAGGACAAGGTTAACGCGATAATCGGTGATCCCTGCACCGGCATCACCATAGTGGCGGCCAGGATTGCCCAGGATAATGAGATGGTCCTCATTTCTCCCGGGGCTTGCGGTGAGGGAGCTATTGACGCAGGTGATTACTGTTTCCGCAACACCCTGTTGGACAAAATGGCCTGCCCGGCAGTAACCAAATACTTGATTGACAAGGGCTACAAGAATTTTGCCCTGGTTACCGCTATTAATGACGAGTACAGCGTTGGATTGTCCAACTATTTCCGTGCTGCCTTAAAGGAATTGGGCGGCAACATCGTGATCGAAGAGAGCATTCAGAGAGGTGACACCAATTTTGCCGCCCAGGTAACCAAGATCAAGCCTACCAACCCGGATATAATCATTTTCACCGGGTATTACCAGGAAGCGGCGCTTTTCATGAAAGAGGTGCGCAAGCAGGGGATGGACCAGATCTTCGTTGCCGGGGACGGCTGCCTGGGTGAGGATTTGTACAAACTCGGCGGTGACGCGGTTGAAGGCGGTATCGTGTACTGCGGGTTCTCACCGGAGCAGACCAGGCCCGAGGTACAGAAATTCCTGGAAGCTTACGCCAAGAAATTTAACGGAGAACTGGCCGATATGTTTGCGGCTCAGTACTACGATGCGATGTATATCGTAGCCCAAGCCATGGAAAGGGCCGGAAGCACCGATCCCAAGGTCTACAAAGCTGAGATGGCCAAAACCAAGGATTTCCCCGGCGTTTCAGGGATAACAACCTTTGGACCGGACCGCGAACCTATTAAGAATCCAGTATTCCTGCTGCAGGTGAAGGACAACAGTTTCAAGCTTTTGGATACCGCAGAAGTAATCTAAGCTGGTTATATGCCTAAACAATCCTGTCACTGAAACAGCGATGGGTGGGGAGGAAGAATTGAACCGTACCGGTTCCTCTTCTCCACCCATGTTTGTGGATGAGATGCTTCGGAGGACTATATGTTCTGGCAGCAGTTGATAAACGGTCTGACTCTGGGCAGCTCCTATGCCCTGATCGCCCTGGGCTATACCATGGTGTACGGCATAATCCAGCTGATAAACTTTGCCCACGGCGAGATCTATATGTTCGGTGCCTTTGTGGGGCTGTTCCTGGTCCTGACATTTAAGGTCAATATCTTTGTCGCCATCCTGGGAGCCATGATCTTCTGCATGCTCCTGGGGATGCTGATCGAAAGGGTGGCATACCGCCCCCTGCGCGGTTCTTCACGCCTGTCGGCGCTGATTAGCGCCATCGGGGTCTCCATCTTTCTTTCCACCCTGATGGTCCTGATCCGGGGACCCAAGGTCACCAGCTACCCTGCGGGTATCTTCAAGATCGCGTACTTCGATCTGGGCGCGGTTGAGATTTCCAGCCTGCAGATTATCATACTGGTGACGGCGGGAGTTCTGATGCTGGGATTACAGCTTTTGATTCAGCGCACCCGGATCGGCAAGGCCATGCGCGCCTGCTCACAGGACCTGGATGCGGCGCGACTGATGGGAATCAACGTAGATCGCGTAATATCCTTTACCTTTGCCGTGGGTTCGGCCCTGGCAGCCGCCGGGGGCGTAATGGTGGGGATTTACTACAATGCCGTGCAGCCTTATATGGGACTCATGGCCGGGCTGAAAGCGTTTGCCGCCGCGGTTCTCGGAGGAATCGGTTCCGTCCCCGGGGCTATGCTGGGAGGTATGGTCCTGGGAATACTGGAGAACCTGGGGATTGCCTATCTGGCTTCCTCCTACAAGGATGCCATCGCCTTCGGCATTTTGATCCTGTGTCTGCTGGTGCGCCCCCAGGGATTGCTGGGCAGGGCCACCACCAAGAAAGTTTAACGGCAATTTGCAAAAAGCCCCTTATCATAAGTGGGGGACGAAAGTCCAACGATTGTTATGCAAACCGGCTGCGGTGGGGCTGCCGCGTCGGCGGGGCAGTAAAGCCTGAAGCTTCTCAGTGCAGCGCATGCAGAAGCTGTTTACGTTCTCGTTTATGTATTGGTTGCAATCATGGCATGGAGGTAAGCCGTGGAAGCGCTTATCCTGCAGTATGTAGATATATATGTTCTGCAAATCATGGTCTTGATCGGCATCAACATAATCCTGGCCCTGGGGTTGAACCTGATCACCGGAGTAACCGGGCAGTTGTCCATGGGCCACGCAGGATTTATGAGCATTGGTGCCTATACCTCGGCCATACTGTCTTTGCATTTTGGCATGCCATTCTGGTTCTGCCTGACAGCTGCGGGATTGATGGCGGCAATGGCCGGAGTTTTGATTGGGATACCGACCCTTAGGCTTGAGGGAGACTACCTGGCCATGGTGACCATCGGGTTTGCCGAAATCGTGCGGGTGGTGTTTCTCAATCTGGATATTGCCGGCCGCGGAATGGGGCTGTCGGGGATACCGGCCAACACCAGCTTTACCGTGGTCTGGGGGCTGGTGATTGTCATCGTGCTTTTGAATACCGGACTTTTGAAGTCGCGGCCCGGGCGAGCCCTCTATTCCATTCGCGAGGACGAGATTGCGGCTGAGGCTTCGGGGGTCAATACCACCCTCTACAAAGTGATAGCCTTCGCCATTGGCACCTTCCTGGCCGGTATCGGCGGCTCGCTGTACGCCCATTACCTTACCTATATCAGTCCACAGGACTTTGACTTTATGAGGTCGGTTGAGTATCTGAACATGGTTGTTTTAGGAGGAATGGGCAGCATACCCGGAACAATTCTGGGAACGGTGATACTGACCATCGCTCCCGAAGTTTTGCGTTTTGTAGAGGATTACCGCCTGCTGTTCTACGGCGGATTGCTGGTTATACTCATGATATTCCGGCCCAATGGGCTGCTGGGCGATGTGCGCTGGGTGGATGTTAAACGAACCTGGGCCCGCATTAGAGGGCAGGCCGCAGCCTCATCCGGTTCTGACAGTTAGGGAAAATCCTCTGATATAGCAGTAATAACGAACTTGACTATTCCCAGGTTTACCCTGGAAAGCTGGTAGATATCATGGCTATTTTGGAAATCAAAAACGTTAGTCAGGAGTTTGGGGGTCTTCTGGCCCTGGACCGGGTAAGCATGACGGTGGAAAAGGGGGAGATCTTTGGACTGATCGGCCCCAACGGCGCCGGTAAGACTACCCTGTTTAACCTTATTACCGGGATTTACCGTCCCAGTTCAGGGGAGTTATGGTTTGAAGGACGCTCCATAGGAGGGCTAAGACCTTACCGTATTGCTACCTATGGAATCGGGCGAACCTTCCAGAACATCCGCCTGTTCAAGAAACTCTCGGTATTGGACAATGTGCGAGTGGGGATGCATTCGGTCTCCCGTGCCGGTTTTGTCTCCGCCATGCTTTATACCCCCTGGGCGATAAAACGCGAAAGGGTTACCCTCGAGAAGTCAATGGCCCTGCTGGAACTGGTGGGACTGCAGGATAAGGCCATCGAACTGGCGGGAAGTCTGCCCTATGGCGAGCAGCGCCGTCTGGAAATAGCACGGGCTATGGCTTTGGAGCCGTCCCTGCTTCTGCTGGACGAGCCGGCGGCCGGCATGAACGCAACCGAGAAGGAAGAACTCTTGGGGCTCATCCGCAGGATTCGGGATTTGGGAGTGACCGTTCTCCTGGTGGAACACGATATGAATGTGGTCATGAATGTCTGTGATCGCATTGCCGTCCTCGATTATGGCCGCAAGATTTCAGAAGGCACTCCCGAACAGATTAAGAATGACCCGCGGGTAATAGAATCCTACCTCGGAGTGGAGTTGTGACGTCCCGCCGCCCGTACCTGATGCTGGCAGCCGCCATATTGTGTCTTTCCACCGCTGCGATCCTGGTGCGCTTCACAACCGCTCCTCCTCTGGTGATCGCTTTTTACCGCCTTACCCTGACGGCCGTTCTTGCAGGAATCCTGATGGCAGGTACCGGACAGTCCTGGCCTGCCAGGTCGTCGGATATGCCTCGAGCCGGGATAGCCGGACTGTTTTTGGCCCTGCACTTTGCATTCTGGATAACATCATTATCCTACACAACGGTTGCCAGTTCGGTGTTGTTTACCAACCTCCAGGTGATATTCGTAATCATTTTCTCCGCCCTTTTCCGTAAAGAGAGGGTCACTTCCCGCGCTTTGGCCGGGGTGGTTTTGGCTTTGGCAGGCAGTGTCGTCATTGGCGGAGGCGACCTCTTGGGCGGACGCCTGATGGGGGATATCCTGGCCTTAATCTCCGGTGTCATGTTCGCTGTTTATCTCATGATCGGGCGCAGCCTCAGGGAAAGAGTGGAAATCTGGCCATATACGGTTGTCATCTCGGGCATGGCCGGTGTTTTCCTGGCGATGGCGGTGGTTGCAGGCGGCCTGCCTTTTGGAGGTTATCCGCCGACGGATTATATCTGGTTACTCCTGATGGCGCTTCTGCCTGGAATCGGGGGGCACGGCATTCTGAACTGGGCTCTAAAATATATAAAGGCTCCCGTGGTCGCCATCTCCGTCTTGGGAGAATCGGTGGGAGCCTCTATCCTGGGCTATCTCATACTGCACGAAAGCCTGGCCTGGTTCCAACTCCTGGGTGGTGCCATGGTGCTCTCGGGTATTTACTGGGCGGTACGAAGCGAAGCTACTTCCAGGCCTTAAACAGGTCGGTTTTGGGGTAATAGTGATTAAGGATCTGCTCGGCGGTTTTACCCTCTTTGGCCATTTCGTAGGCCCCCCACTGGGCCATACCGCACCCGTGTCCCCAACCGGTGCCCGTGAACACAACGTTGTCGCCCTTTACCGTTATATCACTGATCAGGGTTGATCTCAAACGCTCGGCACCCAACCTCATCCTGAGTTCGTAACCCTTGACGCTCCTATCGCCGGCGGTAATGTCAATCGCGCGGCCGCTGGGACCCTTGCGGGTGATCTTGATGGCGTTCAAATCAGCACCGCTGCCAAAAATGGCCTGCAGTTCGGATTTGGGTATGGAAGCCTGCCAGCGGCGCTCCCGTTCAGGCGCGTACCTGGCACCGGGAGAGTCAACCACCTCGGTATAGGCTCCGGCGATATCAATGAGTTCGGGGAAACTCTCCTCCAGCGAAGCCGTTCTGGGCCCGGCATATGAATGGAACAGGGCATAGACAAATTTCCCCTTGTAGAGCAGGACCTGCCCCCGGGTCTCTTTAACTGCCTTGGTGATTTCAGGGGTTACTTTTTCCTTGCTGTATGCTTGGAAGTGTTCCGGGAGGTCGCAGGTGTCGGTGTTGTGTTTATCATGAACCCCGCCGCGCACGATCTTGGCCATGGTCATGGTCCGAGCCACGATAGCCTGGGCTTTTAGGGCTTCCTTGGGGAATTTGGGGCCGATCTCGGCTGCCACCACGCCCTCCAGATACTTCTCCAAGGGCATCGTCTCCCTGGTATTGTTCTGATGGAGAAAAACTGTAATTGTAGGTTCTTCGTTGTATTTTTTAACTTCCGGGGCCGGGGTTACCGGCTTGCGCGGGGTAGGAACCCGCATTTGCTGATTTACAATCAGGATTCCTATCAGCAGAATCGCAGCGATGCCCAGGAGCCATAGGGAAGTCTTGTTTTTAAAGATATCCTTGACTCTGTTCTCCATCTTAAGTCACCCCCGTCGTTTCTGCTCCTAGGTTTTCCTCCCTTCCGGTTTGTTATTCGACGCCTCGTCTGCTATCATAATCCTGAACCCCGGGTCTTTATCCCGGCATCAAATACCGGATTGAATCACTGAAGCCTGGTCTTCCGACCCCTGGGAGCAGACCGTCGAAGGATACAAATTTGCAGCCGTACCCGGTCGGAAGCACAGAACCGGGAAAGGTTGAATTCTCAACTTGGCAAATGGCGGATTATAGAATGGTGGCAGCGGTTATTATGGACCCTCTGAGGATGGTGTGGGATGAACATAGTTCTGGTTGAACCAGAGATACCTCAGAATACAGGCAATATCGCCCGTACCTGCGCCCTGACCGGCAGTATTTTGCATCTGGTAAGGCCGTTGGGGTTTTCATTGGAGGATCGCTACCTTAAAAGGGCTGGTCTTGATTACTGGGAACATGTGCGGGTGGTGGTGTGGAACAGCTTCCAGGAAGTAGTTCAGGCCAATCCCAACGGGAGGTTCTTATTGGCTACCACCAAAGCGCGCAACAGCTATCATCAGGTCAGGTATGAGCCGGAAGACTTCCTGGTGTTTGGAAAGGAAACGGCGGGACTGCCCGAAGATATCCTTGCCATGTTTCCCGAGAGCCACATCCGGATTCCCATGCGTGACCTGGGCCGTTCTCTGAACCTCTCCAACTCGGTTGCTATTATCCTCTATGAGGCCCTGCGGCAGCAAGGGTACCCCGGGCTGCGGTAAAATGAACCAAACCTCCCCTTGCTGTATTGCGGTTTTCAGCAAAGCAGGCTTTTCCCCGGCGAAAAAACCCTTCGCCATGAAATGGGTATGTCTGGACACATTAAAAGACCTCGTTTGTTCACCGAGGTCTTTCGTTTAGTGTTTCTATTCTTCGCCTTCTTTTATAGCTTCGGTGGGACATACCTCGGCACATGAGCCGCAATCCGTACATTTTTCCGGATCAATTACGTATTTGTCCTCGCCCTCGCTTATGGCTTCTACTGCGCATTCGTCAACACAAACGCCGCAGCTAATGCACTCATCAGTGATTACATGGGCCATCTATTTCTTCCCTCCCCGCATTGTTAAGTTAAATAGTAACGTTATTATATTATCAAATATAATAGGGCAAATGAAGCATTATTTCGAGGTAAGAAATGATACGGCTGTAGGAGGTTGTAACTTGAGGTTTCTTCTGATGGCTAATGGAGAATATGGAGAATTGAGCTGGTACCGGCCTTTCAAAGACGGATTTGACCGGATAATCTGTATTGATGGGGGAACCGACCGGGCTATGGTGTTGGAAATGATCCCCTACCGGGTAGTGGGGGATATGGACTCAATCTCGGAGAAGGCCACGGCTTATGCGGATTCCCTGGGAGCGGTCTTTACCGTGGTGCCGCGGGAGAAGGATAATACCGATTTTCAACTGGCTTTGGAGCTGGCAGAAAAGGATGGGGCTACAAGTATAGTTGTCTGGGGAGGGACCGGTACTCGCCTGGACCACAGTCTTTCCAACCTTTTCAGCGCCACCAGTCTGGTCCTTAAGGGTATTGAGGTCTGTTTCAGGTCTCCCCGGGAAGATATCTATTTGGTGAACCGTCATCTGGTCGTTCCAGGAAAGATAGGGGATACGGTATCCCTTATTACCATGGGAGATAAGGCCGGAGGGGTTACCCTGCGTGGATTTCAGTATCCGCTGACCAACGCCGTCCTGGACGGGCGCTGGCAGTGTGCGGTATCCAACGTCATCGTCGAACCAAACCCGACGGTTGCGGTCGGAAGCGGGGTAGTAGCTGTAATCCATTTCCCTGGAGAGTTGCCGTGATTGGGCCCGAACCAGGATGTGCCTCACGCCGGAGCACGGAATAATTAGTCCTCATCTCGACCAGAATAAGTTCATCAGTATGAAGAGAGCTTGAACACGAGAACGCTTTCCATCGCCGCTGCAAGCGGACGGGGTTGGAAAGCTGGCAGGTTTGAAGGGCAGGACTAAATCGGTTGCTTGGAAGGAGGTTACAACAAAGATTGAGATGAGAAAAGAATTGGGACCTGTTATGGACAAGAAAGATTTTATGAGTAACGGGGTTTTTGACAAGGAACCCTATGAAGGACTGTTGATAAGTGCCCGTCCCGATGGGAAGCTGGACATCGGAATCCAGCTGACCGAGGATAAAGTTCTCAAGGTTGACGAGGCGTACGGTGAGGAGGTACGGGATAAGATTGCTCACTGGACGCCGCAGATCCTCGCCATCCAGAAACAATGGGGAGAAAACCCGGATCTCCAGAATTACGATGGATAGCAGCGGAGGCGGAGTCACCTCCGCTGCTCAGGTTTGGAGGCTGCCAGCCGAAATCGCCATACCTTTTCCACCTGCCATGCGGCCCACGCATCCAGGTTGTCACCCATTAGCACGCGATAACTCAAAGATGCCCATGTCTGCATGGAAACGGGACTCAGAGTCCTTGATCCTCTCAATACTGCTAATCAGCCTCAAATAGTTGGAGTATTTATTTATTGCGGCAGACTTTTCTTTATAAAACCTTCAATAAAGTCTGTTCCAGCGTATCCGATTGCCATTAAAGTAATTAGCAGTTGTTTGTCTATTGCTTCTCCCAGCAGAGAAATGGCGCCTATAATGCCGGCCACGGCACCTATTATGATGCTAAGTAAAAGTTGTTTTACGTCAAACCAATCCTTTATTGCTGTACCTTTATCAGCTATATCAATTTTCTTCTTTACCCCCACTACTACCCTTGCGCATTGTCCGGCACTACCTAGGATAGCGCCCATAATTAAAAAAAATGTAACTTGGCAAACGTCCGTTTTTGACACCCCCTTTTGTAGAAAGATGGTTACGACGGGAGGAGGTTCACCTCCGCCGAGGTTTATAGGCAATCGAAATCCTACTGTCCTCTCATACCAGACCGGTGTACCAGACTACACTAGAAGAAGCCGCCGACCCTGTTTTGTAGAAACTCCTCACAATCGGGAACCACTTCCATCTCAATGGCCTTCAGCTTGCAAGCCACGACGCATTGTGCACAGCCGATGCAACGATGAGCATTTCGGGTATATGTATTGCTGATAACGTCAACCGTGACGGCACCCATCGGACAGGCGAGGGCACATTTACCACAGTAGTTGCATTTGTCCAGATCAACCCGGGGGACAAAGTGTGCCGGTGCAATGCTTGCAGGCGCATTAAACTCGGATATCCTTCTCATGAAGTGGCAGCAGTCGCCGCAACAGGAACAGGATGTTCCCCCGACTGAAGGATCGCTGGCGTCAATCCAGGTCACCAATCCATTGGCCTCGGCTTCCGCCTTTATTTCCAGCGCGTCTTTCATAGTAATGCGCCGCGACCTTCCTTCTCTGATTGACATTTCGGCAACCGGTCCGAGAGTAATGCATACTTCCATCGGTTTTCCGCATCCCCGTTCCACGACTTTTTCAGTAATGCGGCACTGGCACAGGGTTAAGCCAAAGGACTTGTAACGGGAATAGACTTCTTCGAGCTTATCGGAAGGATAGGCCATGGGGTTGTTTCTGATAACCTTGCCCATCGGAACGTATTTTATGACTGCCGGTTTCATGGGCTCGTGATCAAGGATATAACCGGTCTCATAAAGCTTTTCAAATAGCTCACAGAAGCGGCGATGCCACTCAGTGAGGCTGTCCAGGGACTGACGGGCGAGAACAAACTCGAAAACCCCGGGCAGAATGGGAATCACCATATAAACAGCAGTTTCTCCTTCGCCCAGGCGGAGGATGACATGCTTTTCTTCGGCAATGCTGTGCAGAATCCTGTTAATCTCCTCAATAGACAGGCTTTCCGCCTCAGCCAGCGATTGGGCGGTCTGGGGAGTGCCAGGTTTAAAATGCCTCATCACCATGGCTTCCTCTTCAGTAAAGATGTGTTGAATCAGTGCAATGGATTCATCACATATGGGGACGCCACCGCCCAGCCTCTTATCCGCGTATAGTTGTGCAACCTCCAGATGGGCTTTCGAGACTCCGGGATAATCGTTTACCGTCTTGACTTTAACGGTTTTGGTCCGGGGCTCGCGTGGACCGATAACACCGTCTTTCACCTGAATCATCCGGTTACCGGCAACTATGGGTTTACTCATTTATGACCCTCCCTTTTGGCATTTTTTGTTTTACTCGACATGATGAAAAACGGTGTTGTTTTTCGGAGATGAAACAGCGTGAGTTTCATATTTGTCGGTGGGGAAATGATAACCGATGGTTACTCTGTGAAAGCGATACCGGATTAGTCAATGTTTGCGAAAGGAAACAAATGCTTACGATAAATGTTGCCGAAGAAAATAACAAAATTATCCTACACTGTCACAATAATCAAAAACGCCGCTAACGTCAAGCATAGCAATAAACCCTCACGTATCAAAAAATGACCGCCAAAGGACATAGAAAAAAGTGTTGCAAGAATCTTTCTAACTGCCCTTATAAATAAGTAAATGAATTGTTGTTATGAAGAAAATATTATTCGCATCTCGTTGTTGGTATGACTGTTATCTGTTTTATAGTTGCGATTTATGCTGGGAATGAAATTCAAGCCAAAGTTGGTATACCACGGAACCTTATTCGCCGGGTTTTAGCGACACATCTTTTTACGGGTAAGTAGTATGAATTTAATCAGATGATCTCTTCAAACGAAAGAGTCATTCAAGGATTATGAAGCGGTTGGACATGTTCAAGTTGAAAACATTGATAAACTTTGTAAAAACGAATTGGTATTTCTGGTTGATCCGAGTGCGGACCAACGCTTATTTTTATAATCCAGACAAAAAAGTGCTCCAGGAGTATTTTGGAAACTAGAGGAATACGGGCTGGTTGCCGATTAGGCAATTAGATGCTTAGATTTCGGTTCTTTCAAGAAACATAAATGGTCGGGATGACAGGATTTGAACCTGCGACCTTCTGGTCCCGAACCAGACGCGCTACCAAACTGCGCTACATCCCGACGCTCTATATTCTAACACCGCAAATGAGTTTAGGCAAGCGTAAGCAAGCCTGCGTTGTGCAGGCTTGCTTACGTGTGACTCAGGCTACTGTTTCAGGGGAAGCTGTGTTTTATAGCCCGTGAACACATCGGCTGAATCAGCAATTTGGGCTGGAGATGCGAGATCGGCCTGATATTCGCCGAGGTTAAACAATTCTTCAAAGAACCTAATTTGGATGCCTTGAAGGCGGTTCCGGTTCTCAATCAGCAGCTGGCGCAGGTCATCGTTCATCATCTCATTTATCCCGGTCTGGTAGTTGCAAAGGGTTTGTTTTTCCGTCAGCAGCATATCATTCAGCCTGTCTCTGAGATTCACATTGGGATCCTTGACTTTGGGCAGTTCAGGGGAGACCGGTTTGCCGATTTTTTGCACCCCGGTTTTGGTGGTAATGATCTGCTGGGTGTCCATCAGTGCATGCCTCCTTGTGAGCTCTTGACCTGGTTCAGATAGTTCAAGACTGCCATGTAGTTCTGCTGGTGCACCGCTGCTGCATCATAAAAAACCTGTTTGTGCGGGGACTGCTCTTCCTGGCAGGCATACTGGTAGGATTTCTTGGCCGCCAGCAGTTCCCATGACAGGATGTCGTTGATGTAGTTTAACTCTTTAATCGATAGGTTCTTCATAAAAGTCTCCTCCTTCTGGTTTGTGTGGTACTGCAGAGTGTCCGGCCCGCCAGGGTACCGGCTCGTTTTCCGCTCATGGCTGTAAGTTGAGAATTTAATGCAATGTCGTTATCGCTGGATCATGTTCTCATTTCTGCTCCAGGGTTTATCCATGACCACGTGCTCAATGGATAAGGGTTTGCCTTCCACCGTGATCTGGACCTGATCGATATTATCAAGCTCGGTCAGGGTGTTTACGATGGAGTAGATGGTCATTGACTCTCCGGCGGCACCGCCTGTATGCTTGGAGTGCATTTCTGAGGAAAAGTCGACATAAGCGGTAGTGCCCTTTACCGAAACTGAGCGTACAGTGGCCTCAGCCGGTATGGTACGGCGGAGTTCGCTGTTGCGGGGCCCCTTGATCAGCTCGTTGACAATCGTTTTGATATACCCGGTAATGCTGATATTACTCGGCACCGATATGGTTCGAGTTTCCGGCACAACCTTCGTGCCTTCCGGGTTGGCAAAGTAGAGGGTGACGTTCCTTTTCACTTCAGACGGACCGGGCTTGGCGGGAGCAGACGCCGACGGTCGAGTTTGTTCGGTCGAAGTTCCAGGTTGCATGGGGAAGGTCTTCATCCACCCTCTGGGCAAGCCGCTGGGGCCTTTCAGCTCTTCGCCTTCTACCAGGATTTTGACCTCATCGATCTCGTCAAACTGAGTCAGGGTGTTGACAAAAGCGCCTATCCCCAGGATTTCTGCCATGCTGCCGCCGAAACTTGCAAAGTCTTCATTGACATCGACGATAAGCTTGTTGTCCTGCTTGATGGTCCCATAAACCCTGGTATTCGGTGAAATATTGACCCGGTAATTATCGTTTTCGGGGCCTTTGATCAGAGCCCGCAAGACGGCAGTGTACTTGTCTTCTCCGGCCCTGAGTGTAATCTGCCTCTCTTCGGTTACCAGTCTTTCGTTATCCTCATCGGCAAAATAGAGCTTGACGGTTTGTACTGTTTGTTCGGGCCGCTGGGGAACATTTTCCTGCTCCCGTGCACACCCCGTAAGCATTGTAAGCAGCAACAGTGCGGCCAGCAACAGACTCAATCGTTTATCCATGCAGCTCACTCCTTTCTTGTAACTAGTATGCTCAAACTGGACTCATTCTTGCGTTTAACGTTCCGCCAATCTGAGATCCGGCATCAACGACGTCAAAGGCATGTTAGATTATGGTGAAAAAACTTTAGCACGATGGAGAAAGTATTACAATAAGATACTTCCTGTATTGGCAAGCCTTTGCTGCACTTTTCTTGTTTTCGGCGGTGTCGGATTATTGACCGTTCGAATTCATATGGCAAGGTGAGCTTAACCAATCCCGAGCGGGGCATGACTTTAAAGATGCTTGAACAGGTAGAGGAAGTACTGGTTGGTAAGAGCAAGCTCTCATAGCGATAGATTGTTCCAAAGGCATTGAGCACATTGGAGGTATCAATTGCGGGTCGAGAAAATAGGAGAGAGCGAGGAGGGCCGGCTCGGATTGAAAACCGGGTGCAGCTTATCGGGAATCGAACGCTGCAAAATATGTGGACCGTACGTTCTCGAGTGGTTATACGGGAGAGTGTTATGCATTCCAGAAAGGTTGCAGCCTTAAGTTGGGAAAGGGTATCCGGTGCGGAAGGATCTTCAAGGTGGTTGGAATCTGATGCCGGGTAAAAAAGAAAAAACGGCGGCAGCCGCACATAATCGCGGTAGGCCGCCGTTATTGGTCTTTGTGGTTTTTGGGGTCCCCAAATGATTGCTGAGCAATACCTGGAACCAGCGGCGGCTGATGAGCTTTAAAACCATGGATGAGTTAATGATTAATAGAAAACCCTCTTGCTGTTGTAGTAATCATAAAGGTGCTGCAGGGTCTCGCCGAACCTCTGATAATGCACGATTTCTCTTTCCCGCAGCCATCTCAAGGTTTCGGTGACACCGGGATCATCCGACAGGTTGATCAGGTGTTCGTAAGTGGAACGAGCTTTTTGCTCAGCAGCCATGTTCTCATGCAGGTCGGTAATGGGATCCCCTTTTGATTGGATATAGGCGGCAACCCAGGGCACACCGTCACCATTGACGAAATATAAGGCCTTGTCGTGGTCGGCATAGTAGCCTTCCATGCCGGCGGCTTTAATCTGTTCGATGGAGGCGTCTTTAATAAGGTTGTAGACCAGGGTGGCCACAATCTCCATGTGGGCCAGTTCTTCGGTGCCGATATCGTTGAGGACTGCTTTTGATCTTCCGGTGGGCATGGTGTATCTCTGGGTAAGGTATCGCAGCGAGGCTGCCAGTTCACCATCCGGCCCGCCATACTGCGTAATAATGGCTTTGGCCAGCTTGGGATTGGTTCCGGTGATTTTCGCCGGGTACTCAAGCTTCTTTTCGTAGATCCACATAGTTATTCCTCCTCTCCCTAAGCGAAGTTGATTTCCCACGGCCAGGGTTCATCGATCCACTGCCATGGATATTCACTGGTGGCGAAGCCGAAATTGGTGAGCGGACCGTATCGCTTTTCGTACTGTGCTTTCAGATCGCGTAACTTTTTGACGGTTTCGTTGAAGTCATTCAGGGCTTTCATGTCATCGGGGTGGGTGTCAAGATAGAGGTTGAATTCTATCGCCGTGAACTCTTCGGCCATTATGTTCATCAGCATAGCCTTCCTGTCGTTATCCATTCCATCCACCCCTTCCGCGAAAGCGCCATGAATCAGGGTCCCGTTCCCTTCTAACATGCGGGGTCCGTTCTCTTTTCTCGTGTTTTTCATACGGCATATACAGCTCAGGGAATATGGTTCCTTTCTGCAGGCCTTCCATGGGCGAATAGCGTTTGGTATACTCCTGCATTTTTATAAATGCCCGAGCCAGTTCAGGTTCGCTTTGTCCTCGCAAATTATTAACTCCTTTCACAAATAATTCTGCTCCATAGTATGTAAAACAAGGATCGGATTGTTACTTTATATGGGGTACTTTCAACAATCTGGGTGGCGGATCGATGAAAAGTGTGGTGCTGGTGTAGAACAAAGGCACTCAAAACTAATGGCTCGCGGAAGTACAGGAGGTACAACTCTTGGAACTGGAGCAGCAAGGGGTAAACTCTGTGGGCACTGCGGAAGGAAATCCGACAGATGGATTAACGGGGGTTGGGAGTATTCGGGCTGATGGGAAACCCTGGTAGATGGTTGCTATGTGTTCGATGACCGGCGTTGGGGGTATTCGGACTGATAGGAAACCGGGAATAGGCGGGGAAAGCGCCGGGGAACAGGCAAAAAAAGATGCAGGTCAAGCCAGGCCACAGCACACCTGCATTACAGCTCCCCCATTTTGCCTGGAAGCTTAGGCTAACACTGGAGCAGTTGATTCAAAGGTTTCAATCAGGTTTCTTACCTTATCAGGAATGGGTACGCTCCGCTTGGTGGTCATGTCATAACCGACATAGATGCTTTCCGCCAGGACAATCGGGTCGATTTCCCCTTCCTTCCTGATCATGAAGTTGGTTACGAAACTTGAATTTCCAAGTTTGGAGACCTTGACGTAAATATTCAATATATCATCAAAAAATCCGGAACCCTTAAATTCAAGGGTGGTCTTGACGAGGGCAAAATCGAATACCGGTTTTTCCCCAGGAGCACCGAAGCTCAATCCCAGATTGCGAAAATACTCGGTGATTCCTATATCTAGATAGGTCAAATAATGGCTGTTAAAGACGATCATCTGCCCATCAATCTCGGCATAACGGACTCTGATTGAATGACAAAAGCGAAAACCTTCTGACATACCTGGTTCCTGTTTCCCCGTATACGTACTCGCGTACAACCGGGCGTTCTATCAAGGTTAGAACGGGCAAAATCTGGATTGACCACCGGGATGCTGTTGGGTGGAGTCGCGGAAGATTCAGATCTGCGTCGACCCTGGAGGGGTACCTCTAACAAAGATACGGCCGCGGTGCCTGTGGGAAATGCAGATCTATGTCTACCCTGGGGGCGTTTTTGAACCCAGGGCTTAAGCCTGGGTATAGATTCTCCGCCGGCGGTCAACCTGATGCCGAAAAACTCAGGAGACCTCCTTCCTTTGAAAATTTGGATTTATTAGAGACTGTATCTCCGGTAAGAATCTTTCTGCATGCGATCGCACTTGGCGCAGAATATGGATTCCTGGCGCATCACCTCCGAGAGCGGCTTGCCACAGCGAACGCAACGGCCCTCTTCCATGCGACGCTTCCCTTCAAGGGTGCTCTGATAATGCTTGAATGTCCAAGAAATTATCTGGTCTCTGACCGCTTCCGTAATGTCTTTGAACATTATTCCGGCAAATGTTTGGTCGCTGTCTGCGTCCTTTTCGACCCTGACCACCCGGCATTTGAGGGCCAGGCGACGTTGCGGTTCCAGATCCAGAAAGAGTTCCAGTTCATCTCCAACCTGCAGCTCATGCGAAGTTGCGATCTTGCATCCTCCCCCGCTTAAATCCACAACCAGTGCCTTCAGCTTGGTCGCTTTGGCGCCGGATGGCCTGGTTGCTGCGCCTTCCGCCGTTTCTTGGGAGAGGATGAAATAGCAGTCCAGGCATGATTCAATACGGGCCCAGGCCCTTCTCTGTACCGGTTTATTATCGTTATCACCGGGTTCATTCCCGTCGGAGGACTTGGTTTCCACCTTGATTCCAGATTCCCGGCGATACCGGAAGATCTCTCGAATAAGCAGACCTACCAGCACCAGAACCACGGCTATAAACAGGTAAACGGATAGAGGGTTTCTTGAGTACAGGAAACTGCGGAATGCCTCGGTGAACTCGCTGTATTCCCAGGTTGCTCCATACACAAGCGGCAGGGCAGCAGCCTCAGCCTGTGAAGGCAGGCTGCCTGTTGCAACAAACAACAGGCCCAATATGGATAGTGCTAAAATCCTGTGTGAATTCTTTATAATAGCCGGCCTCCCATCAATTTACCAGTATAATCCTGGATATATATAACTTCCTATTTATCATGCTAGTCTGGAAGAAAAAAATATTCAAGACTTGATCAGGGGAATAGCTTAATGAAGCGGGAAAGTACGTATACAAGAATTATGCGCTTTGATAAAATCAGTTTAGGTCCCGTAAAAAGTGCCGTCCCTGGATAAAAGGCGGCAGATGTAGATTTCAAAGTTCGGGCGAACGGGTTGTAAATACTAAACGAAAGGCAGGTGCAATAACTGCGTTTCCGGCGGCCGGCCGAGTTCAGCAAGGCACCCGTTTAAAGGACGGGAACGCCGGGATGTACCGGGAATGGCCGGGGAAACCAGTTGAGAGCGATGAAAACCAGAATAACAGAACTTTTTGGCATCAAGTATCCCATTATCTGCGGAGGGATGATGTGGCTGGCAAAGCCGGAACTATGCGCGGCTATATCAAATGCCGGAGGATTGGGCAATCTGACTGCTGGCAACTATAATTCCGGTGAGGAGCTGCGCGCAGCCATTAGAAGGACCAGAGAACTTACCGATAAGCCTTTCTGTGTTAACATCACCATGCTCCCCTCGTTCCGCATTACCCCGGAAATGTATGATGATTGGTTCCGGGTTTGCTGTGAAGAAAAAGTCGCCGCTATTGAAGTTTCCGGAGCCCCCGCCAAGAAGTACATCCCTATGGTGCATGAAGCCGGGGTCAAGATCATGCACAAGGTAGGAGCGGTGCGACATGCCATCAATATTGAGAAGTTGGGATATGACGCGGTCCTGGCTGCCGGTATCGAGGAAGGGGGACATCCCCTTAACGATGACGTTACCACCATGGTGCTCACCCCGCGGATTGCGGAGTCGGTGAAAATCCCGGTGATAGCAACCGGAGGCATCGCTGACGGTAGGGGACTGGCGGCCGCCCTGGCCCTGGGAGCCGAAGGCGTAATGATGGCCACCCGCTTTATTGCTACGGTCGAGTGCCAAACCCACCCGAATATCAAGGAAGAATTGATCCGGCGCCAGGAGATGGACACCACTTTGATCTGCAAGAGCATAGGCCTGCAGGGACGGGCATTGAAGAATGATCTGGTGTCACAGATACTGGAAGTGGAAGCGAGGGGCGGCGGCCTTGAAGAATTAATGCCCCTGCTTACCGGTAAGCGTTCCGAGGCTGCCTGGCAGAACGGAGACGTGAACAGTGCCGCTCTAATGGTCGGACAGTCAATCGGACTCATCAAGAGTGTCATGACCTGTCAGGAACTCCTGGACAGCATGGTTCAGGAAGCCGAGGAGATCTTAAGAAAGAACCTCGCCCGCTGGCAGTAACATTACCGCCAACGCTGTGGAAACATAGGGTGGGCCATCAGGTTATGTAACATTGCCATCATAAACAACACGGGGGCCGCTTGGCCCCCTCAAATATTGTAATATGATGCCTCATTGCAGTCATATGGCCATTTTGTCCCGCTCGAGGCTGATTTCTTCATAATGAGAGAACTCCATATTGAAACCGGCCCGCCCCTGGGTAATCGACCGAATTGAGGTCGAGTACCCGAAGAGTTCCGCCAAAGGGGCAAACCCTCTGATTACCTGGGTATTGAAGCTTGTGCCCATGGAATCCAGACGACCCCGTTTGCTGCTCAAGTTGTTTATTATGCTCCCGGTAAACTCGTCCGGGGCTGTTATTTCAATCTTCATGATAGGCTCGAGGAGCTTCGGTCCCGCTTTGGTCAGGGCATTCTTAACTGCCAGGATTCCGGCCATCTTGAAGGCCATCTCCGAGGAGTCAACCTCGTGAAATGAACCATCCAGCACCGTAACCTTTACATTGACTACCGGGAATCCTTTAACCGGGCCTTCAGCCAGAGCTTCCAGGATTCCCGCTTCGATGGCGGAGAAGTACTCCCGGGGGATAACACCGCCGATGATCTTGAATTCAATGCTCGTTTCCTCAGCCGGTTCCACCCGGAGTTTAACATGTCCGTACTGTCCGTGCCCCCCGGTCTGCTTCACGTAGCGGCCTTCGCCGTCGGCGGTTCGGGAAATGGTTTCCTTGTATGCCACCTGCGGCCTTCCCAGGCGGGCTTCCACCTTGAATTCCCTCCGCAGCCGTTCGGCGGCGATTTCCAGGTGCAATTCGCCCATACCGGAGATCAGGGTTTGGCCGGTTTCCCGGTTTACTGTCGCCGTGAAGGTGGGATCCTCTGCCGTCAGCTTGGCCAGGGCTTCTGCTACCCGTACCTGATCCTCGCGGTTTTTGGGCTCAATGGCAATGGTGATCACCGGCTCGGGAAAGTCGATATCCTCCAGCAAGACCGGCCTTGCTTCTGAAGAGAGGGTATCCCCGGTGCAGACGTTTTTGAGCCCGATGACGGCGGCAATGTCACCTGCTTTTATCACCGGAATTTCCTGGCGGTGGTTGGCGTGCATCCGCAGGAGTCGACCCACGTGCTCCCGCCGTCCCCGGTTGACATGATAGACGCAGCTCCCGGCCGACAGCGTCCCGGTATATACCCTTATAAAAGCCAGTCGGCCCACGTGCCGATCCGATACCACCTTGAATACCAGAGCTGCAAACTCATCATTTTCATCCGGTTTGATCATTACCGGTTCGCCGCTGCCGTACAGGCTGGCCTTAACCTCACCGATGTCCCGGGGAGAAGGCAGAAAGTCCACAACGGCATCCAAGAGCGGCTGCACCCCGATGTTGCGGTAAGAACTGCCGCACAACACCGGAACCAGGCTGCCGGATATGGTCAGCCGGCGCAGGGCTGCGGTTATAATATCGGCGGTGATAGGCCGGCTTTCCACATATAATTCAAGAACCGTTTCGTCATTCTCGGCCAGGGTCTCGATCAACTGTTGGCGGCAGTCAGCCAGCTCTTCCCGGTATTCGGCCGGAATCGGGTTTGCTTTCACATCGAAACCGGGTTTTTCGCCAAAGGTCAGGTATCTCTCATTTATAACATCGATTACCCCTGACATTCCATGCTCTCCCACGATGGGAATAGTTATGAGTACCGGTTTCGCACCCAATCTGTTCCTGATCTGTTCCACCACCCTGCGGTGGTCGGAGCCGACGGCGTCCATTTTATTGATGAAGGCAATCCGCGGTACCCGGTACTTGTCAGCCTGTCTCCATACGGTTTCGGACTGGGGCTCAACCCCGCCCTTGCCGCAGAAAATGACCACCGCGCCGTCGAGGACTCTAAGGCTCCTCTCGACTTCGGCCGTGAAGTCCACGTGGCCGGGAGTGTCGACAATGTTGATGTTTACGCCCTTCCAGGTACAGCTGGTTGCGGCGGAAGTTATCGTAATACCCCGTTCCTTTTCATACGGAAGATAGTCCATGACGCTCTCGCCATCATGGGTTTCTCCAATCTTGTATGTCCGGCCCGTATAATACAGGATACGTTCTGTAGTAGTTGTCTTTCCGGCATCGATATGGGCGATTATTCCAATGTTCCTCACCTTGCGACCTCACCTTTTGTTTAACGTTGAAAAAGCACTCAAGTTCCTATGTTATACCCTCTGCGATTTCTTGTCAAATGGAACTAGGGGAAAATGAATAAATTGTGAAACATATCAGGTGAGGAGTGGTTGGGGGGCAACAGTGCCCGCCGTTGGTGATAGAAAGGGTTGTTACCGAAGCCGGTGCCTTGACCCCATGGGCGGTACCGGCTCCGTTTACATAAAGGTTGGATTTGATCGATCTTGAGTAAATAAGTGCTTGCGGTCAGGTTATCAACCCGAGTATGAGCTCCCAATCCTAATGCATCGTTTGGATGTCAGTTCAGGTTTCCACCCGTTTGTCTGCCTGCCAGCGCTTGTATATCATCTCCATAAGTTCCTCCGGGTTCTCACATGGCGGAAACTCGCTGGTCGCCGCTGCTTCGGAGTGGAGATAATAGACTGTAGCCATGATGTTGCGCTCCAGCCGTTCCTGACTTTCCTTGAGTTCCTCCAAGCTGAGCTCCTGCTCGTACAGGTTCATACACTCCTGTATGCTGAGGGCGCGCCCGGTTTCCAGGAAGTAATAAAAACGTGTCAGGGGACCTATACTCTGATACTGGGGATGGATATCCAAGCTGGTCAAGACCTCGTTATAGATTTTGATAATCCGGTTGCCCTTCTTTATCTTCAGCTTGGCTTTTTTAATATCTTCGATGCTCCGGTTAATCAGGTAGTTCTTTTCGGATTCCCAATCCTTGAGAGCGTTCTTGTAGCGGTCACAGGCTTTCTCATACTCGCGGTACTTCATATAATAGACCTTTAGATCATGGTTGTATTGCTGGCAGGCCGCTTCAAAAGCAGCCCTGGCTTTTGGATTAAGAAGACCGCCCAGGAAGGAGTGTTTCGGAACGGGTTTCTCGGGTTTATCCTCCGGCTTCTCCGGTTCGATGAGCGCCGCGTAGGGCGCGTTTAAAAACGATTCCCTGATTTCAATCAACTGCCGCTGGAACATTATCTGTCGGGAGATATGCTCGATCTCTTCCAAGGCGGTTATGGAGATCTGCAGGTCGTTCAAGAGTTCTTCGCGTGATTTCCTTGATGCAGGCTTGCACTTCAGGGTGGCGTAGTGTTTGGCAATAAGGTCATTTATTGCCGGGGTGGAGTTCAAGTCTACCATCTCAGCAATATCCTGGGCGGTTATACTTTCGTGTTCAAAGCATGTTTTGTAAAAGAAGAAGCGCGTATTGGTTTTGATATAGTAAGCCGGTCCTACAAAATCGAGATTCCGGTTTTCTTCCAAGCTATAAAGGGAATCTTCCATGTCAAGCAGCTTATCGATAAAGAGCACCCATTTGGGTATGTTTTCATTCAGGTTGTCCGGATCAGCAAACTGGTCTTTCAGTTCCTGATACACACTGAGGCTTATATTAACGTAACTTTGTTGAAAGAACTCCAATACGATATCTGGGGGGTATTCCAAAAAGACTGAGATGTCGAGGTTGTTATTACCTTCTTTCCCAAAAAACGATAAGAGCAATGACCCAAACCTCCTTGCCGGCCGCAGCCATAATTTACCTATTTAATTCTATAATTTCCAATAAATACCTTCATAAAATGTCTCGTTTAATTCTGGTATTTACCAGCAAAATGCTGAGGATTTCGCCGGTCTTCGTCTTTGTCAGGAGGGCCATTGTGCCGGTTTTGGGGATATCAATTTGGGATTACACGGCCGCCGTTGCACTGCTGCCGGCATGCGGTCCGGGTTATTTCAGGCGGTAAAACGAGGGGGCGGGAACGATGCCGGATCTGAGGGTTGTTACTTACAATATCAGGCATGGCTTGGGCCTTGACGACAGGATTGACCTTGATCGGGTAGGAAAGGTAATAAGGGAACTGGGAGCAGACCTGGTTGGACTGCAGGAGGTTGACAGGGGTTGGCGACGCAGCGGGAATATGGACCAGGCCCGCTATTTGGCGGGGATTATGGATATGAATTACGTGTTTGCACCGGCCATCAGCCGGGGAACAGCCCAGTATGGCAATGCCGTTCTGAGCCGCTATCCCATACTTTTTTGGGAGTCCTTTCCCCTTAAGAGCTTATGGGAGCCCCGGGTGCTGGTACGAGCTGTCATTGAAACGAGCGGGATCCGCGTTAACTTCTACACCACTCACCTGGGTTTAAGCAGGCGCGAGAGAATGCGCCACATAAATGATGTGGTTCTGCCGGTTGTAAGTAAGGGGCGTCGGGTCATACTCACCGGCGATTTCAACTGCGGGCCCGATTCGCCGGAAATGCAAAAACTGACCGGTGTACTTCGGGATGCCCGTCCTCCTGAAGGTCAGTTTACGTTTCCCAGTGCCAACCCCGCCAAGCGCATCGATTACATATTGTACACCGGCAGTTGGGATGCAGTAGAATCCCGGGTATTTTCCGCCGATGCATCAGATCACAACCCGGTCCTGACGGTATTCAGCTGGACCTAGGAGCAGCCGCTTTCAGGCGGTGTTCGCGGAACTCGTTCAGAAGCTGGTGGGTAGCTTTGTCAACCACTCCGGTAACGGGCAGGTGGTTGTAGGCCTGGAAATACTTAACGGCCCAGGCGGTCATGGGACCAAAACGGCCGTCACAGGAAATCGGAACTCCCAGGGCTTTAAGATGCCACTGCAGGTAGACGATCTCCTGCCCTGACATGCCTTCTTTCATTTCCTTTCCTGTAAGCCGGGGCAGAGAGGGTTGGCGGGTATCGATGATTTTTACCGGGGTGCCGATCTTGGTAAGGGGATAGACCTCTTCCACGCTGTTGTTAAACATTCGAATACAGCCATGCGAAGCGTAAGTACCGATTGAGTACGGCTTGTTGGTGCCGTGAATCCCGTAAATTCCCCAGGGCACGTTAAGTCCCATCCAGCGGGTACCGAACCCGGAGCCCCAGTTGGTGCTGCGATGAACAATGCGCCATTCGCCCAGAGGGGTAGGGGTCTCGGGTTTGCCCACCGCTACCCGGTACTGTTTATGAAACCTCCCGCCGACAAGCACGGTTAGGGTACGAGTTCCGCGATCAATCAGGAGGCTGACTTCGGCTTCAGGATCCACATCTTCGAGTCCTTCGTCCCCGAGAGCCCGATATATCTCCTGCCATACCTCGCCGGTTACCTCACCGGTTGGTTCAAGCCCTCTTAAAACCTGAAATATTTTAACGGCATCACGGGTCGCCGGCCCAAACGTACCGTCGACTGCACCGGGATTTAAACCCAGCCTCCAGAGCTGCTCCTGGAGGGCCATCACCAGCGGTCCGGTCTCGGGCGGGTCCTTAAGGGTAAGAGTGGGCAGGTCAGGAAAGCAGGTACAGACTACGGCTTCTTTGTCATCGAGCGTCTCTGAACTCACCGGGGTTGCAATTATAAGAATCGACAGCAGACTCAGTATGAACGCGATCATCAACTGTTTGCTGCAAAACATGAAAAAGAGGAGCCCCTTTCTTTTGGTTTGGTTGCAGTGTAGGTGATGATTTCCAGCCGCTTATTAAGGTCAAAAACTTAAGGTCGTACCGGTGCCAGGTTCCCCATTATATAATGGTTTCCCATTTCATTGCCGCCATAAGAGGAAATTGTGACCAGCCGGTAAGGGCAACTCACACCCGTTTCACCGCCAAGATGGAGGGCTCGCAAAGTGCCAATACCGGTTTCGGTGGGAGGCAAAGGAGTCAGGGAAACTGACAACGGAGTGCAAACCCGGTTTGACAATACCGCGCGGTACCGGATGGAAAGGATCTCCATGGTACAGGCTATAATACATATAAGACCGGGTGTTGCATCCCGGTGAGACGAGCCGGTTTAGAATGCCCGCCTGATCCGGATGTAGGCACAGTTGAATTCCCACTCTCAAGCTGTCCGGGTGGGGGGAAGGCATCCTACAAAAAACTTGAAGGAAGTGATACAATGACACATATTCCTGGATTTGTGAAAGAATACGGTAATATTGACAGGGTACTCTTCGAGCAGGCTAAGAAGGTAATAGAGATGGCCATGGCCCCAGGGGCTCTGGATGCCAAGACCAAGGTGTTGATAGTGCTGGCGCTCGATACGCTGAAAGGCGCTTCCGAAGGCGTCAAGGTCCTGGCAGCCCAGGCTCGGGAACTGGGAGCTACGGACCAGGAAATCGCTGAAACCATACGGCTGGCTTATTTTGTCGCCGGTATGGACCCGCTTAAGACCGGCCTCAATGCCTTTCAGCAGAGGCCGCATTCGGATGAGTAAATGTGCATCCGAATCAAGGGTTGGGAAAACCCTCATTACTGCGTACTGCCGGTAGGTGTAGATTGAAAATATATTGGAGAGTCAGGTATCTGGCTCCGCCGCCACGGGAAGTCACCGGCGAGTATAGATAGAAAACATATTGGAAAGTCATTGCTCTGCGGGAGGGATTTTGTTTGTTTAAAGCGGTGCTGTTTGACCTGGACGGAACCCTGCTGGATATCGATATGTACGTCTTTATCCAGCATTATTTTGCCAAGATGGTGCAAATGGCCCAAGAGCGGAATCTGAAGTCCAATAAACTGGTGGAGAGTCTGTGGAAATCAACTGCGGCCATGATTGAGAATAAAGACCCGCATTTGACCAACCAGGAGGTTTTTGAACGGCATTTCTTCGCGAATACCTCTTACGATCCGGATTTGTACCGTTCGTTTTTTGATGAGTTCTATGAACACGGATTTGACCAGCTTAAGGGTTTGGCCCGGCCTTTTCCGGAGACGCGCCGGGTGGTGGAAGAGGTGTTTTCACACGGCTGCAAGGTAGTCATCGCAACGCAACCGGTCTTTCCCGATTTGGCCATACGCAAGCGTTTGGACTGGGCGGGAGTAGGTAACTTTGACTACCACATGGTCACCACTTATGAGATTATGCACTACACCAAGCCGCATACCGAGTATTATCTGGAGATCGCGGAAGCGATAGGAGTGGACCCCAAGGACTGCCTGATGGTAGGCAATGACGTGGGTGAGGACTTGACCGCGGCTCAGGTGGGAATGAAGACTTTCCTGGTAAAGGATCGGATGATCAACCAGCGCAACCTGCCGATTAAGGTGGACTGGCAGGGCTATATGCCCGATCTGTTAAAATTTGTGAAGAGCTGGAAGGGATAGAGGATGAAGCAGGCGGCATGGCTGCATCGGAGACTGAGGCGGCCAAGCCGGGCACCGGGAAAAGGAGAGATAACAGTGTCCGTAGAAAGAGTACAGAGCTACCTGGAAAAGTTTAACCCTTCTCTGAGGGTAATTGAGTTTGAGCAAGATACGAGCACCAGCGAACTGGCCGCACGAGCCCTGGGGGTTGAGGTTGGACAGATTGCCAAATCCCTGGTTTACAAAAGCAAGACCGGTTTTTTGATGATTGTGGCCGCAGGTGATGTGCGCCTGGATACAAAGCTGATCAGGGAGTTGGCAGGGAGCAAGGTGCGCATGGCTACCCCCGAAGAGACCCTGGAGGTTACCAGCCACCCGGTGGGAGGGGTCTGCCCGTTTGACCTTCGGACCCCGATTCCCATCTATCTCGACGAAAGTCTGAAAAGGTTTGATGTGGTTTACGCCGCCGCCGGCAGCCCCAACTCGGCTCTTCCTATAACTTATGAAGAGCTGCAGAGGATAACCGGCGGGATCCCATGTTCAGTTTTCATGAGATAGGAGCAAAGATGAGTTCTTTTGTTCACCTGCATACCCACTCCGAATACAGCCTCCTGGACGGTGCCGCCCGGATTAAGGGTTTGGTGCAGAAAGCGGTGCAGGAAGGGATGCCGGCTCTGGCAATAACCGACCACGGTGTCCTCTACGCGGCTATTGACTTTTATAAGGAAGCGAAGAAATATGATTTAAAACCGATCATTGGTTTCGAGGCCTATGTAGCCCGGCGGAGTCGCCTCGATCGGGTCCCCAAGCTCGATGATTCGCAGTATCATCTGATCCTCTTGGCCAGGGATGAGGAGGGATACCGGAACCTGTTGCAGCTCTGCAGTCGCGCTTCCCTGGAAGGATTTTATTACAAGCCGCGGATCGACAGGGAGCTGCTGGAGAGATACCACCGCGGGCTGATAGCCCTCTCCGGCTGTGTCGCCGGGGAAATTCCGGAATTGATTTTGTCGGGCCGGATAGCGGAGGCGGAGGCGACCGCCCTTTATTACCGGGAACTCCTGGGAGCGGACAATTTTTACCTGGAGATGCAGGACCACGGAATGCCCGAGCAGCAGGTCATCAACCGGGAACTGGTCCGTATGGCGCGCAAACTCAACCTGCCCCTGGTAGCCACCAATGATATCCACTACCTGGAGAAGAGCGATGCCTTCTATCAGGATGTCCTTCTCTGCATTCAGACCGGCAAGACCATCAATGATGAGAACCGCATGCGGTTTTCATCCGCCGAGTACTACTTTAAATCGGCCCGTGAAATGGAGGAGCTTTTCCGTGAGCTGCCGGAGGCCATAACCAATACCCTGAAGATCGCTGAGAGATGCAACCTCGAGTTCAAATTCAATGAGTTTTACCTGCCCAGTTTTGAGATACCCTCCGGAGAAACCCCGGAGAGCTACCTGAAAAGGCTTGTGTACCAGCGCCTGCCGCAGAAATATCCCGATTATGATCACCGGGTAATCGAACGGCTGGAATATGAGCTGGAAGTAATCAACCGCATGGGGTTTGCGGGATATTTCCTGATCGTGCAGGACCTGGTCAACTGGGCGCGGGAACGCGGTATCGCGGTAGGTCCCGGCCGCGGTTCAGCCGCCGGCAGCCTGGTATCCTATCTGCTTTCGATTACCACTATCGATCCCCTGCGCTACGGGCTGTTTTTTGAGCGTTTTCTTAACCCGGAGCGGGTTTCAATGCCGGACATTGACATCGATTTCTGCTTTGAGCGCCGCGATGAAGTGATCGACTACATTGTCAGGCGTTACGGGCATGATCGCGTGGCCCAGATCATAACCTTTGGAACTATGGCCGCTCGAGCCGCCATACGGGATGTGGGAAGGGCTTTGGATTATCCCTATGCCGAGGTTGACAGGGTGGCCAGGATGATACCCAATGAGCTGGGAGTGACCCTGGCTCGCAGCCTGGAGATTTCTCCCGAACTGATTGATGCCTACCAGAACGATTATCAGGTGCGTCGCCTGGTGGATACCGCCCGGGCCCTGGAGGGCATGCCCCGCCATGCCTCAGTTCATGCGGCCGGGGTGGTTATCGGGAGCGAAGAACTCATGAACCTGCTCCCGCTGCAGCGGACGGCCGACGGCCATGTAGTCACCCAATTTGCCAAGGAAACCGTGGAGGAAATAGGCCTTCTTAAAATGGATGTTTTGGGTCTGCGCACCCTGACGGTTATCCAGCGGACTCTGAATATCCTGGAGAAAACCCGGGGAATTAAACTTAACCTGGACGAGCTGCCCCTGGATGATGCGGAAGTTTACAGGCTCCTTTCCCGGGGAGAAACCCTGGGGGTGTTCCAACTGGAAAGTGACGGCCTGCGCCGCCTGCTGATAGAGTTGGAACCAAACCGGTTCGAGGATTTAATAGCTGTCATTGCCCTTTACCGTCCCGGACCGCTGGGGAGCGGGATGGTGGAGGATTTTATCAACCGTAAGCACGGACGGCAGGAGATATCATATGTTGATCCTATGCTGGAACCGGTCCTGGAGGAGACCTACGGCGTGTTCCTTTATCAGGAGCAGGTTATGCAGGTCGCCAGTGAGCTGGCGGCGTTTACGATGGGTGAAGCCGACGGGCTGCGCCGTGCTATGGGCAAGAAGAAGCCTCAGGAACTAATGAGCCAGCGGGACAAGTTTATAAGC
>JAKOVY010000064.1 GCA_029781825.1 Bacillota bacterium
GGATGAGGTGCAGAGATACAGCCGGGAGTATCTCAAGGCACGTTACCCCGGCGAAGATATCAGCCAGTATTCTCAAAATGCCGGGTTTAAACGAGTACTTGACTTCCACCCCTTCCCAGGGGAGATTCTATGCGAGGGCACGATCGCCCAAGGCGCCGCCGGCCGGATGGGCAGCGGTGACCAACTGGTTGCTGTTATGCCCGCGGATACAGTCTTCCGCACCGGTTACAGCGGAAGACTATACGGCGCCCCTGCTGCTCACTACTATATCTTCAGGGACGGGCAACTATTGTCCGCCACCTGGGAAGAGAGGGAAGCGGCAGATATTTTCTAGAAAAAGGAGGAGAAATCATGAAAATCGTTAACCTTACACCCCACGCCCTGAACCTGATGCCAGCCGGACCGACCGGCCCGGTAGTCACCATTCCGCCGTCCGGTCTGGTGGCCCGGTGCGCGGTTGACCGGGTGCAGGTGGACACCGTCACCGTAGACGGGGTTTCCGTCCCGGTGAATCAGACCCGGTTTGGGGCAGTGTCCGACCTGCCCGATCCGCAGCCGGATACCATCTATGTGGTATCTGCATTGGTGGCCCAGGCTGTGCCGGACCGGGCGGACGTATACATCGTGGACGACGCCGTCCGCGACGACCAGGGCCGGATTATTGGGGCCCGTGCCCTGGCGCACGTATAGGCCCGCCGGGAGCCTTATCCCGGCCCCTCACTAGTCTACCTATGAAACAAGGGTGTGAGGGGGAACATAAAAGAATAAGGAGGAGTTAAAAATGAAATTGAAATTTTTAGTTATTAGATGGTTTTGGGCGGTTACAGATTTTATCACTCGCCCAGGTAAGGACATTTTTTACACTGTCAAAGCCGTATTATCTGTTCGTAGTGGTTTTGACTGCCTACAGAGCCGCAGCATCAACGAGTGGGTACCCGCTTACGGCGATCCATATTATGTCTGTGCCCGCTTCAAAAATGGGCGACATATCCCCCTTCCTCTAATCGTAGGAAAAAAGAGTGAGTTCCCGCTACAAAATGCCGTCCTTGAAATGCTCAGAAAAAGGGGGATGCTCCAACAGGCAGAAAATGCCTGCATAAAGTTTATGGAACAGTCCCCATATATAAACAGCAGTTCCGCTGACACTCAGCATCTTTACCGCTTGGTGATGGATGAATAATTGAAAGATAGGGGTGTTTAAGATGGCAAAACATCAAAAATCCAAAGAGTGGTATACATGTGATGTTTGCGGCGAACATTGCGAACCGGTGGGGATTATCGAAATCCCGTTTGCTTACTCCATGGACTTGGTTTACGAAATGCGGGTTAGAGTGTCGGCCTACATTCCATACGCTACTTCGGATGGTGATGT
>JAKOVY010000008.1 GCA_029781825.1 Bacillota bacterium
GCTTTGAAAAAATATGGTACCACGACCCGGGGTAAAGAAAGGGCAGCGGCGGCCTTAGGCATCAGCCGGGCCACATTATACAGGAAATTAAAAAAATTCAATCTGGTTCTTTCTTAATTTGATAAATTTTATCATAATGAGAAAACGCTGATTGGCTAAGCTTTTCCCCTTTTCTGTAAGAAGTAACCCTTCCCCTGTCGAACAAATTATTCTCAAATTGATAAAAAGAAGCCGCGGGCACGATTTTAGCCGGCTTCTTTTGTTTGCGATCTGCCGATGTTTTGCTATATTTTCTAAACCTCCAAGAGTGTGGCATGAATATTGCAAATTATTATAAAAGAATTATGCTTATTCCGTCAGACCTAGACATGCGCGGTACAGGAAGGGAGGGATAGATCGGGGAATAGTGCGACTGTTGTATAGAACAACCAAATTTTAGAAGGAGGTTTAATGGTGCAGGAAAAAAGCTTTTACACGCGACCCGGTTTTATTATTGCCATCATCATCTGTGCGGTTTTTGTCATACTCGGTATCGTGGCCACTGAGGCATTCGCCGATGTAACGGGCAAGGTCTTCACCTGGATGGTCACCTACCTGGGGTGGACATTTATCCTCGGCGCCAGCATCTTTGTTGTTGTCGTCCTCTATATGCTCTTCAGCAAGGTGGGAGAAATAAAGCTGGGCAAAGATGACGATAAACCGGAATACTCCAACATCAGCTGGTTTGCCATGCTTTTTAGCTGCGGTATGGGCATCGGGTTGTTGTTCTGGGGGGTATCGGAACCGATCTGGCATTACATCTGGCCCCCTGCCGGTGATGCCAACACGGCGGCAGCCGGGGCGCAGGCCATGCGCTTTGCCTTTTATCACTGGGGCTTACACCCCTGGGCCACCTATTCCGTAGTGGGGGCTGCCATGGGCTATTTCTGTTACCGCAAGGGGCTGCCCATGCTTCTGAGCTCAACCCTGGAGCCCATGCTGGGCCGTGAAAACCTGGATCGCGGCTGGGGCACTGTCGTCAATATTATCGGGGTGTTCGCCACCCTGTTCGGCTTGGCTACCTCCCTTGGCCTGGGGGCCATGCAGATCGGCGCAGGGTTGGAAAACCTTGTAGGTATTCCCAGTTCTGTCGGTTTGTGGGTCGGCATCGTCATCGTGGTCGGCGGCGTAGCACTAATTTCAGCTATTACCGGCATTGATCGCGGCATTAAATTTCTCAGCAATCTTAACATCACTGTGGCCGGCTTTTTGATGCTGCTGGTCCTGGTCATGGGCCCGACCCTGTTTATCTTGAATACCCTGGTCCATTCCACCGGCGATTACCTGCAAAACATCATCGGTATGTCTTTCCGGCTCGACCCCATGGTTGAAGGAACCGCAGGCTGGGCAGATGCCTGGACGGTCTTCTACTGGGCCTGGTGGATTGCGTGGGCGCCCTTTGTCGGGGCCTTTATTGCCCGTATTTCCAAGGGGCGGACCCTGCGCCAATATGCCACCGGGGTGCTGTTGATTCCTACCGGCGTAAGCCTGGTCTGGTTCAGTGTTTTCGGCGGTTCGGCTATCTATGCCGAGCATTTTGGCAACGCCGGCGGCAAAATTATCGATGCCGTATCGGCCAGCGAGGCCAGCGGTTTCTTTGCACTTATGGACACCCTGCCGGGAGCAGGAGTTCTGACTGCTGTGGCCATGTTTTCTGTGGCCGTTTTCTTCATCACTTCGTCGGACTCGGGCACCTACGTCAACGGGATGCTCACTTCGGGCGGAGCCGCCAACCCTCCCCTTGCCCCTGCGGATTACCTGGGGTATTTTCCAGCTGGGCATCGCCGCAATTCTATTGTTCACCGGGGGCAATGCCGCTTTGAAATCCCTGCAAACGGCTTCTGTTGTCGGTGGCTTCCCCTTTATGCTGATCATGTTCCTGATGGTATACTGCCTGTTTAAGGCCATCTATGGTGAAGCCAAGGGGCTTGGACATGGCAGCGCGGTGCCGGAGCAGAAAGGCAAATCGGCCTGAACCGGTTTGCAGGATAAAGATAAAGGGTTGTTGCCGCCCGGTGCCTTTACCGGCGGCAACAACCTGAAAAAGTTTGCCAGACCTGTTTTTTAATTTGCTTTTATTATGCGAACGAAAAAATTAAAAAAGGGAGGTTGTTGCAAGTGGCAGACTATGAAGGACTGGCCAACGGAGTAGTTTCGGGAGATTTCAACCGGGTAGCGGAGTTGACCAGGCAGGCCATTGATGAAGGCGTTGCCCCGGTGGAGATTATCAACCAGGGCCTGATTAAGGGGATGAACGTGGTCGGGGCCCGGTTTAAAGCGGGCGATATGTATGTTCCCGAGGTAATGATGGCGGCCCGGGCTATGAA
>JAKOVY010000009.1 GCA_029781825.1 Bacillota bacterium
AGATACAACAATCCGTAGTTGGCATACCGCCACTTTTACGTATATCTTCTTTATCCGGGAACCCCAATAATTTGGCTTCTTGGTTAATGATAACTCTAACTTTAACTACAGCGCAAAGAATAGCGGGTTACATTTCGCAATCCAAACTATTTTTTTTAGGAGGCTTACAGGCTACTGCTTTACTTTTAACTTTTTCGCGAGCAGGTATTGGTACAACTATAATCATTATAGCTTTATTATATTTATTATCCGCACGTAACAAAATGGAAGTCATAAAGAGGACTATATTATTGATACTGTTACTATCTGTTATATTTATTACATTAGGTCACTTAACTAAAGTGTCTCCGGTGTTAGAAAATCGATTGATGGTAGGACTTAATGAGCGAGATTTTGCCTGGAGTACATTATTGAATGCCTTCTTGTCAACCCCTTTATTTGGGATGGGGTTTGGTGCTTCTTATGAAAGTATTTTAGTAGTTTCTGGAATAGATAAAGGTGCACATAGTCTTTTTCTGGGTGTTTTGTCAGAAATGGGCATTGTAGGATTTACAATATTTATATCCATTTGGTTTTTGGGCATTTTTAAGTCCTTTAATTTGGTAGTTAATAGTAAAAGAAAATTCTTATTATATGGCCATTCTAAAAGGAATGAAAGAATAATAATATGTGTATTTATTACAAGTGTTTTATTGGGGCTAGCATTTCATCAAATATTTGAGTTTAAGATATTACGTTATGATTTTTTTACGATTTTTTGGACATATTTAATTGGAGTTTCTCTAAATCCATTTCATTCATATGGAGCATTAGAAAAAAATGAAGCCTTTAATAACATTAATCATTACTGGCCTCGCCTACGGCGGAGCTGAAACGCAATTAGTAAACCTGGCTACTAGGTTGAAAAAGCGCGGGTGGGATGTCCACGTTGTTTCCATGCTTCCACCGCAGGCTTTTGCGGAGGAACTGGCTGAAGCAGGGATTCCGTTGGCTACTTTAAATATGCGCCGCGGGGTGCCGGATCCGCGGGCCGTGTTTAGGCTTGTCAAAATCCTCCGACAGTGGCGGCCAGATATTGTTCACAGCCATATGGTTCATGCGAACCTTTTAGCGAGGATTGCCAGGATGTTCTATAAAGTGCCGGTGGTTATTTCTACTGCTCATAATATAAACGAAGGAGGGCGATTGCGCGAAGTTGCCTATCGCTTGACAGATTTCTTAGCCGATTTGACGACTAACGTCAGCCAAGCTGCGGTAAGCCGCTACATTCAGGTTGGTGCCGCGCCGAAAAATAAGATCATTTTTATCCCCAATGGTATCGATACCTGTCGTTTTCAATTCAAGCAAAAAGACCGCTTACGGCTTAGGGATGAGTTTCAGCTTACAGGCAAATTCGTCTGGCTTGCCGTAGGGAGATTTGAAGAGGCCAAGGATTATCCTAATCTACTGCGGGCGCTTAAAAAAGTTGTTCCTAAACGCGATGGAGTGGTGCTCTTAATAGCCGGACAAGGCACGTTATTTGAAGATATAAAAGGTATGGCTTATTCCCTTGATTTAGACGAAAAAATAAGATTTCTGGGTGTGCGGCGCGATATCCCGGAACTCATGAGCGCGGCGGATGCGTACGTAATGTCGTCCGCTTGGGAAGGTCTGCCGATGGTCCTTTTGGAAGCAGCTGCGTGCGAGTTACCCATTGTGGCGACAGATGTCGGCGGTAACGGTGAAATAGTTTTGGATGGTTTTAATGGATACCTTGTACCTCCGCGCAATCCTGAGGCTTTGGCATCAGCGATGCTGAAGATGATGTCCTTGTCAGAAAATGAAAGAGGGGCTATGGGGCGGGCCGGCAGGGAGCATATTGAGGCGAATTACAGTTTGGACCATGTGGTTGACCGGTGGGAGGATCTTTACCGGGATTTACTGCGTAAGAAGGGCGTAAGCAGGTCCAGGTAAAGGGATGAACGGTGGGGTCAAGTGATAACTCGGAAGCCGGCCGCAGGTATGAGGTTGGGGAGTGATGTTTGCCTGTTCATTCTCGAGGTGTTCGGGGCGTGTTGATTGAGCGGTATTATCTGGAGCGGGCTCTTCTTTTCCGGGTGCCGGGGATTGTGAAAATTAATTCCGTTGCCGGAGAGCCTTACTCGATTACGGTTTATATAGGGGATGAAAATGGCGAAATTTTGCCGGAGGTGCTTGAGATAGCCGAAAGGGTGGCAGAAGAGATAAGGCCGGTGACATCTCTCGTCGCTGTTAAGCCTTATAAAGACGGCCCCGGCGATGCCTTGCCGCCGGCGGCTCTCCCTGAAGAAATCAAGAGAGCTGCTGTTTTTACTCCGCCCACAAAGTCGGATCTGGAGTATCTGCTGAAGATGGAAGTTAAAGGCTGCATTTTTGCCGAAGCGGTTACCGTCAGGGGTGGGGAGATCGCCGTCTATGTCGGCGGTGAGGATGGGTCTGCTTCGCCGGAGATGTTGGAGAAAGCAGAACAACTTTTGGAAGAAATTTACGGAAATGCGGTCAAGTATGAGATTTATGATTATAGGGATTACGCAGCATCTGCCGGAGCAAATCGTTCTTCAACTCCTTTTTTCTTAGATTTTAGATTCGACCCCCAGAGATACGGTGACAGCAGTCTGCTGAGGATGGCCAGAGAAGACGAGGAAAGGTATTGCGACCTACTGCCTAAGCTGATCGACGGTGAAGCTGATCCCCAAAAAGAACTTGGCTGCAGGTTTGCGAAGAAGGGAGCGGCGCTGGTAGATCTAGGGGCATCAGAAGGCGATCTGGAAGCCTTGCTGACGATCTTCTCCTCAGTTTACATTTACATGCCGCAGGATGGAGAGCGTTTTTCCGGTTCAAGGGCGGCGACTCTACCCTTTTCGATTAAGGATAAAACCTTCATTCGACTGGTCAATGCGGGAAGGATAATACCTGTTTTTCACGCCCCTCTCCATCAGTATTTACCGAACACTGTAATCGAACTGGTTGAGGCTTCAAAGGGGAGAGCCATCCTGCCGCGGCAGCTCGACGGCCTGACGGTTTTGACAATGGCGCGGCAGTTTCCTTTTTGGAAGACCATACGCCGCAATCCCGGGGCTGCTGCCGAGATCTACCATTTGCTGAATTATCAAATGCACGATTTTGGTGATGACGATTTTGGAGCATTGGTGCTGAGGAGCTTGAAGCAGGTTTTCGAAAACCATCTGTTAGTGGCAGAGCGTGGCGAGCAGTGGTTTCTTGATGTGGGTCGTGTGGCGGCGGGGACTTTGACGGCAGGTGGGTTGGTCGCTTCGTTTCTCGATGATTTTGCGCAAACTGTGGATAAAGAGGTTCTTGATACCGTCATGATCGAAACGCACGGCCATGCTATGAATCTGACTGCTGCTCGTGCTTTGGGTGCGGTCTATTCTCCGGCTCTGGTAATCAACGAAAAGATACTGAATATGGTTGCCCACTTGCAAGCCGGACCCAGGAGACAAGTTTCGGCTTTTTCGGTGACTCGGCTCGACGAAGTGATCAAAGGCCTCCATGTTGTGAAGCCGGAGCATGTGCCGCTGGAGGATTACTTCGATGTTATCAATTCTTCGGAGGCGGAAAGGGTGCGGCGGATCGTTTTCGACGTCATTTATCGGGCGCAGGGCGACCCCCAAAAAGCAAAAGAGGAAATAGACAGACTCAACAGTGAGGTTTTAAAGTGGAGAAGATCGATAATCGGTAAGGCTGCAGATCGTATGATAGATGCAATCGATATCGTTGGTTTAGTGCTGGACAAGGTGCCAGTCCCCCTGGGGGCGTTTGGCGAGCCTGTGCTCTCATTTTTCGGCATGGCGATAAATGCCCTCTTCGGTGATAAGATCAAAGAAGTCGTTGATGCCGCCATCTTTGCAGCTCTTGAAAGGAAGGTCTTTGCCGTCCTGGGAGGAGTTTCTCCGGCTGCCGTCAGGCTGAGCAAGGTCAGGAGCAAAATCGGATCGAAGTATTGAGGGAGAGGAGCGGTTGAACTGGTGCCGTCCGGAAAGGTTCTCTTTCTCGCAACTGTCTACACTCATCTGGCTGCATTCCACATCCCATTCATGAGAATGCTGCAGGGGTGGGGGTATGAGGTTCACGCTGCCGCCTCTTCTGCCGAAGGGCATAAGGAAGAAGTGGATGCTGCAGGTGTTGTGTGCTGGGAGATCCCCTTTGCCCGCTCCCCCTACAGCCAGGGCAATCTGGAGGCCTGCCGTCAGTTGAAGGCTTTATTGCGGGAGCATCGATTTGACCTGATCCACGTCCACACCCCGGTGGCCGCTTTTCTGGGGAGGTATCTGGCGAAAAAGACGGGGCAGGGGCCGGTGCTCTACACCGCCCACGGCTTCCACTTTTATAAGGGCGCTCCTTGGAAGAACTGGGTGGTCTACTATACTGCGGAGCGCCTGGCCGCCCGGTGGGCAGACGGTCTCATCGTCATGAACGGGGAGGATTACGAAAACGCCCGCCGGATGGGTTTTGAGCCGGATAAGAACCTTTTTTACGTGCACGGGGTGGGTGTAGACTTAAGCTCCTTCGAGGCGCCGCCTGCTGCGGGCGGCATCCGCAGGGAGTTCGGCCTTGCGGAGTCTGATGTGGTGGTCACCTGTGTGGCGGAGATGAATCCTAACAAAAATCATGATTTTCTCTTGGAAGGATGGAAAGGCGTTGCCGGTGGGCACCCTCACTGCCACCTGCTGCTGGTGGGGACGGGGGAGCTGAAAAGCCACCTTGAGGAGAAGGTCAAGCGAGAGCAGATTCCGCGGGTGCACTTTCTCGGATTTCGCCGGGACGTGCCCGAAATACTCCGCGATAGCGATATCGTTACCCTTACTTCAAAGCGTGAAGGCCTTCCCCGCTGCGTCATGGAGGCCATGGCCGCCGGCAAGCCGGTTGTGGCCACAGATGTGCGCGGCAACAGAGACCTGGTGGATGACGGTCACACCGGTTTTTTGGTCAGGCTGGGGGATGTATGCGGCCTGGCAGCCGCTCTGGAGAGGCTGATCTGCGACCCGGAGCTGCGCGCCTCGATGGGAGCCGCCGGAAGGGAGAGGATCCGGGATTACTCCCTGGAGAGGGTTTTGGGCGAGATGTCAGGTGTTTACAGCCGCTACCTAAAGTAAGTGCGGCATGATGAACTTTGAGAAAGGAGACGATGCCTTTTGAAAATCGCTACCATCCTTGACCAGATCGACTTGGGGAGTATAGCCCTCCCTGAGTTCCAGCGGGGCTACGTGTGGAACCGCGATCAGGTGCGCAGCCTGATGCAGTCCCTTTACCGGCGTTATCCCATCGGAAGCCTTTTAGTGTGGGTTACCCGTGCTGACGGGGCTGCCTCTAGAGGAGACCAGGAACTGGCTCCAGGTGTGGTTAAGCTGCTCCTCGACGGCCAGCAGCGAATAACCTCTCTCTACGGCATCATCAGGGGCAAGCCTCCTCGCTTTTTCGATGGCAACGCCCAGGCATTCACCGGGCTTTACTTTAATTTGGAGGACGAAGTCTTCGAGTTCTATATGCCCTCTAAAATGAAAGGTAATCCCCTGTGGATCAATGTGACCGAACTGATGCAGACGGGTGTGGGCAGGTTTATCAACCGCCTTTTCGCACATCCGGAGCTGGCATCCCGGGTGGAGGTATATATCCAGCGCCTCACTGCCATCGAGGGCATTAAGAACATCGATCTGCATGTCGAAGAGGTGACTGGTGAGGACAAGACCATTGATGTTGTGGTGGACATCTTTAACCGGGTCAACAGCGGCGGGACGAAGCTGTCTCAGGGTGACCTGGCCCTGGCCAAGATTTGCGCTGGATGGCCGGAGGCCCGGCAGGCTATGAAGGAGGTGCTTGCCGGGTGGGAAAAGGCTGGTTTTCATTTTAATCTCGAGTGGCTGCTCCGCAACATCACTACTATTCTAACGGGTGAGGCGTTTTTCTCAGCCTTAAAGGATGTGAGTTCCCAGCGGTTCCAGAATGGCCTTGCAATGGCGCGTGATGCCTCTAATTATCTATTGAACATGATCTCCGGCCGCCTGGGTCTCGACCATGACCGGGTCCTGGGCGGGAGGTATGCCTTTCCGGTGATGGCCCGCTACCTTGTCTTAAAGGGCGGAAAGCTTGACAATGCCAGGGAGCGTGACCGGCTTCTTTACTGGTACGTCCATAGCTTTCTCTGGGGGCGTTTTGCTGGCTCGACAGAAACTGTTATGAACCAGGACCTTAAGGTTTTGGAACCCGTGGACGACGCTCTGGACCGGTTGATCGAACAGCTGCGGCTTTCCCGGGGGAGCCTGACCATTCGACCGGAAGACTTTGCAGGTTGGAGCCTGGGAGCCAGGTTTTACCCTATGCTTTATCTCTTGACAAGGGTGTGCGGCGCCCTGGATTGGGGGAGCGGCGTGCCACTCTCAGCCAATCTCTTAGGCAAACTTAACGCTTTGCAGGTACACCACATCTTTCCCAAAGCGCTTCTATACGAACACGGTTACCAGAAAGCTGAGGTTAACGCCATCGCCAACCTCTGTTTCCTCACGCAGGGTACAAACCTTGCTATTAGCGACAGCAGGCCTGAGGTTTATTTGGCGGAAGTTGAAAAAAGATTCCCCGGTGCGCTGGCCTCCCAGTGGGTGCCTTTGGACCGGGAGCTCTGGAAATTGGAAAACTACAGGGAGTTTCTGGCTGAGCGGAGGCGCCTGCTGGCTGCGGTTGCCAATCGCTTCATGGATGAGTTGTTGAACGGTTCGCCAGCAGCCCCGGCGACAATCAGCTATTCTACAACGTTAGGGGCTGCTTCTGTGCCAGCAGTAGAGGGGGATGAGGAAATTCGCGACCTGCTGGATTGGCTGCAGGCAAACGGCCTGCCGAGGCCGGAGCTGGACTATGAAGTATGCAGTCCTACCGGTGAGGTGCTGACCGTGGCGGATTTGGCCTGGCCTGCCGGGGTGCAGGAAGGGTACAGTCAGCCGGTTGCCCTTGTCCTGCAGGAGGATAAGGATCAGGTCAGGATTCTTAATCAGGCGGGCTACCGCTGCTTTACCAGCATGGATGAGCTGCGGTCATACCTGGAAGGCCTGGTAGGGGCCGGCACCGGGGAAAAAGGATATATTGAATGCCTGTAGCAAGCGGAAGAGAGCCAGGTAAGGTGTAGATGGTTTTTGGAGGGGGTAATGTGGGCACGTGTATTTACTGTGGTAAACCTTCAGAATTTCTAAGAAAAAAACACCGTGAGTGTGCGGAAAAGCACGACCAGGGCTGGGCTTTGTTATAGATGGTGCCTATGAAGATTTACGAGATCCGGGACCCTATACTTGGTTTTGTTACAATCAATGAGTGGGAAAAGGAGATCATTGATCACTGGGCTTTTCAGAGGTTGCGCCGCATCAAGCAACTGGCCTGGACAGATATGGTCTACCCGGGAGCAACCCATAGCAGGTTCGAACATTCCCTTGGGGTAATGCATATAGCAACGCAGATGTTTGATTCCATTGTGAATAAAAACGCTGAGTTTTTGAAATCAGAATTAAATTTCACCGAGGCAGGCTTTCATGTATACGCTAACATAAAAGTGATCCAAAAAAGATAAAAACGCTAGCGAAAAAGTGGACCACTCTGCCAGACCAATCCCCTATCATTGAAAGTGCAAATAAACAATGTATGGGGGAAGCAGGAGTGATCAGAGTGGACCAATATCAGGATATCAGACACATGTATTTAGTGGAAGGGATGTCTCAAAGAACCATCGCCAAACAATTAGGAATATCACGAAATACAGTCCGACGCTACTGTAAGGGAGAGCAGGTTCCCTGGGAGCGTAAGCCCGTAAAAAGAGCACCCAGCGTTATAACTCCCGAGGTTATTGACTTTATTAAATCATGTTTACAGGAGCATTCCTGTAATGTTTAAGAAGGGTCTTTGAAAAAAGAGACGCCGGTCTCTACAATGAAAATGTGCTGAAAAGCCCAAAAGTAGGCACAAATTCAAAGTTGAGGAGGCGTCCCTATATGAAAAGTACACAAAATGAGAAGATTTCGCAAA
>JAKOVY010000088.1 GCA_029781825.1 Bacillota bacterium
AGGAAATGCGGAAAATTACAGGGGGGCTGAACATACCAGGGCTGTTTTAGGGGGAGGGTAAAGGATGCGTCTGGCGGCCCCGTTGGAAAAACTGGTTGATGAGCTGGCTAAGCTTCCGGGAATTGGACCGAAAACCGCCCAGCGTTTGGCCCTGCATATAATGAGGATTTCCCCGCAAGAGGTCGCCGAATTGGCAAATACCATTATTGACGCCAAGAATAAGGTTATACCATGCAGTATCTGCGGGTATTTAACCGATTGTGACCCCTGCATCATCTGCAGCGATCCCGACCGGGATGACTCCCTGCTGTGTTTGGTTGAGGAATCCCAGGATGTGATCGCTATTGATAGGACCGGATTCCGGGGCAAGTATTTTGTCCTGAACAACAACTTCCAGTTGATTAACGGCCTGGACCTGCAGAAAATAGATTTCCCCAAAATTTATGACATCCTGGAAAAACGGCAGGTTCGTGAAATCATTGTCGCGACCAATCCTACTATCGACGGCGAAGTGATTGCCCGCTACATTGCAGAGGTTACCAGGCCTAAAGGGATCAAGGTTTCCAAGTTGGCCTATGGGTTGCCCGTCGGTGGAGATATCGAGTATATTGATGAAATCACCTTGCGTCGGTCTCTCGACGGACGCAACGAAATATAATGAAAACACTTTAACCCGCCCGCAATCTGTATAAATTTGGCAATAATGCTAAATTGACACCTGGCATATTATGTGTTGAGGGGGGGTTAAAGTGAGTGTTTGGGACAACTTATGCCAGGTGCTAAAAGGGCTCTTTGTTTTTGACCACGAAGAGGACTTTCCCGGGTTCTGGCCGGATGAGGCGGTACTTGAACACGCCAAGAGAGATTGGCAGACAGCACAAAAACTGTTTGATGAGGCCAGCAATCCCGAATTAATTGATTACGCCATATACAACCTTAAAGCCGCAGAGAAGAGGTACATGTATCTGCTAAAGCAGTTAAGGGTCGATAAGTATGAGCCGTTGGGAAATACTTCTTGCCACGAAGCAAACAGCGCTTAGGAACAATGGGTTGAAGGGGTGACAGCCATGGCGGAAACTGTATGGACGATCCTTATTGTTTTGGCGGTATTGGCGGTGTTGGTCGGAGTACTGCTTCGACCTTTGCGGATCATAAAAAGCGTGACGGTAAAGTCGGTTATAGGTATTGCGCTTTTGTTCCTGTTCAACTATGTGGGAGGATTGGTATCCTTCTCCCTGCCGTTTAACGTAGTGACGGTCCTTACTGCCGGATACCTGGGTGTTCCCGGGATACTGTTTCTCAGTTACCTCCAATACATGGCCAGGTGAAGGGTAATGTGGCCATGGGCCGACCGCAAAGTCAATCATGCCTGTTTTGACCGGGTCCGGGTTCCATCTCCCCGTCCCCTGCTTCATCAAATTTTAACCGAATCTTAACCAAATCTTAATTTAAAATTCGGTGTATACATGAAATAATGCCTTATATTACGGTATCCATAGGGGCTAATTTGTGCTATATTAAACCATATAGCACTTTTTTGTGATACAACAATTCCGATTGGAGTATCATTTTTTGTTTTAAGAGTCCCCGGCTTGCTGCCGGGGTAATTGAAAAGCGGGATCCTGTTACGTACAATTAACTGTATCTGGCTTCATATCAGGTTTTCACACATCGCTGATCATTAATTCCAAATTGGAGGAGATATAGTATGGGGAGAAACCTAAAGACCATGGATGGGAATACCGCGGCAGCTCATGTTGCCTATGCATTCACCGAAGTTGCCACCATATATCCCATCACACCGTCGTCACCCATGGCCGAGCTTATTGATGAATGGTCGGCCAAAGGGAGAAAGAACATCTTTGGACAGCGGGTCAATGTTGTGGAGATGCAGTCGGAAGCGGGAGCAGCCGCCGCCCTTCACGGTTCGCTGGCCGCAGGGGCTTTGACCACTACCTTTACCGCTTCCCAGGGGTTATTGTTGATGATACCCAACATGTATAAGATTTCCGGGGAGTTGCTGCCGGGAGTTATCCATGTGACGGCTCGGGCTATCTCAACGCACGCTTTGTCAATTTTCGGAGACCACTCCGACGTTATGGCCTGCCGCCAGACCGGTTTTGCGATACTGGGCTCCTGCAGCGTCCAGGAGGTTATGGATTTGGCCGGGGTTGCTCATCTGTCGGCAATCAAGGGGCGGGTTCCTTTCGTGCACTTCTTTGACGGCTTCCGGACCTCCCACGAGCTGCAGAAAATAGAGGTTATCGAGTACGATGAGTTGGCGAAGCTCCTCGATTATGAAGCCGTGCGGAGATTCAGGAAGAATGCCCTTAATCCTGAGCATCCAGTAACAAGAGGGAGCAACCAGAACCCCGATATATTTTTCCAGGCGCGTGAGGCTGCCAATCCATTCTATGAAGCAATACCCGCTATTGTTGAGGAGTATATGCGGGAGATTTCCCGGTTAACAGGGAGAGAGTACCGGTTATTTAATTATTACGGGGCTCCGGATGCCGACCGGATAATAGTTGCCATGGGATCTGTCTGTGAGTGCGCTGAAGAGGTTGTAGATTACCTGAATAACCGGGGAGAAAAAGTTGGGGTGGTAAAGGTTCACCTTTACCGGCCTTTCTCCATCAAACACTTCCTGGCGGCCGTACCCCCTACAGTTAAGAAGGTTGCGGTTCTGGACCGGACCAAAGAACCCGGCGCCCTGGGCGAACCGCTGTACCAGGAGGTATGTACGGCGTTCTTTGAAAACGGCCTCACACCGATTATCGTCGGGGGTCGTTACGGTTTGGGGTCGAAGGACACTACCCCGGCCCAGCTGATTGCCGTTTATGATAACCTGAAGCTGGATGAACCCAAGAATCGTTTCACCATCGGCATCGTGGATGATGTTACCCACACGTCGCTTCCGGTGACGGAGGAGATTGATACGGCACCAGAGGGTACGATAAGCTGCAAGTTCTGGGGACTGGGCTCCGATGGAACCGTGGGGGCGAATAAGAACTCCATTAAAATCATCGGCGACCATACCGACCTGTATGCCCAGGCCTATTTTGCCTATGATTCCAAGAAATCAGGCGGAGTAACCGTTTCCCATTTGAGGTTCGGGAAAAAGCCTATCCGCTCCACCTACCTGATTAACAAGGCGGACTTTGTGGCTTGCCACAACCCATCGTACCTGTGGAAGTACGATATGGTTTCCGATCTTAAAGATAACGGGACGTTCCTGATTAACTGTGCTTATACGGTGGAAGAACTGGATAAAGTTATGCCCGCGGCTATGAAAAGGTTTATCGCCCGCCACAACATAAGTGTTTACACCATCGACGGAGTTGGAATCGGCGCCCAGCTCGGACTGGGCAACAGGATAAACATGATAATGCAGGCTGCATTTTTCAAGCTGGCCAACATCATACCCATTGAAGATGCCGTAAAACACATGAAAGATGCAGTTTATGAGACCTACGGCAAGAAGGGCGAAGACATCATCAACATGAACCTGCAGGCCATCGATAAAGGGGTCGAAATGATTAATAAGATCGAGATACCCGCGAGCTGGGCGGATGCGGTTGACGGCCCCCAGGAACGCAGAGATGTGCCTGAATTCATTGAGAAGGTACTGGAACCGATCAACCGGCAACAGGGCGACAAGCTTCCGGTCAGTGCCTTTGTCGGTCGGGAAGACGGGACCTTCCCGGTGGGCACTTCCAGGTACGAAAAGAGGGGTATTGCCATCGATGTGCCTGAATGGAAGATGGAGCATTGCACCCAGTGCAACCAGTGCTCCTTCGTGTGCCCGCATGCAGCCATAAGACCCTTCCTCCTTACCGACGAGGAGCTGAAGAATGCGCCCGGCAATTTTGCGGTGAGAAAGGCCGTCGGCAGGGATTTGGCCGGGCTGCACTATCGACTGCAGGTTTCTCCCCTGGACTGCACCGGGTGCGGAAGCTGTGCTGAAGTGTGTCCCGCCAAGGAGAAAGCCTTGGTGATGAAGCCGCTGGCCTCACAGATGGATCAGGTAGAAAACTGGGAATACGCAGTTCGACTGGAGCCCAAGGACAATTTGGTCAGCAAGGAAACCGTCAAGGGAAGCCAGTTCCAGGTACCGCTATTTGAATTCTCCGGTGCCTGCGCGGGCTGCGGTGAAACCCCTTATATAAAGCTGATCACGCAGCTGTTCGGCGACCGGATGATGGCATCCAATGCTACGGGCTGTACCTCCATCTACAGCGCCAGCGCTCCTTCCATGCCCTATTGCGCGAACAGACACGGGCACGGTCCGGCCTGGGCCAACTCGCTGTTTGAGGACAGTGCAGAGTATGGGTTCGGCATGTTCCTGGGAGTGAAACAGATCAGGAACCGGCTGGCCGACCTGTGCCGCGAACTGCTGGAGGCGGATATACCCGCCGCTGTTCGCGAGGCGGTCAATACCTGGTTGGATAAGATGTATGACGGCGAAGGCTCCAAGGGTGCCAGTGCCGAGCTGGTCAAGGCCCTGGAGAGCTATCAGCCGGCGGATCCTAAACTGGACGCCATCGTCAAGGAAATCCTTGACAAACGAGAGTTCTTAGTGAAGAAGTCCCAGTGGATTTTCGGAGGGGACGGTTGGGCCTACGACATCGGTTACGGCGGGCTTGATCACGTCCTGGCTTCAAACGAGGATGTCAATGTGCTGGTGCTGGACACCGAGGTTTATTCCAATACCGGCGGTCAATCGTCGAAATCAACACCCACCGGTGCGGTAGCTCAATTTGCCGCCTCCGGCAAGGTAACCAAGAAGAAGGACCTTGGCCTGATGGCTATCAGCTATGGATATGTGTACGTAGCGCAGGTGGCTATGGGAGCCAGTCAGACGCAGTTGCTTAAAGCCCTGATTGAAGCGGAGCGTTATCCCGGACCGTCCTTGATTATCGCTTACTCACCCTGCATTAATCACGGACTGAAACTGGGTATGGGATATTCTCAAATTGAGGAGAAGAATGCGGTAGCTGCTGGATACTGGCATCTTTATCGTTACAACCCGCTGCTCAAAAAAGAGGGCAAGAATCCATTTATTCTGGACTCAAAAGAACCCACCGCGTCCTATCGCGACTTTATCATGGGAGAGACCAGGTACGCTTCACTGCTGTCCACTTTCCCCGAGAGGGCAAAGGTCTTGTTTGAAGAGGCGGAAAAACACGCCCGCGAAAGATATGAAACCTACAAACGGATGGCTGAAGGGTAGAAAGCATTTAAGTGTAGTTGCTCCGGCCCCCCCGGATTTATATCTGCCTAACCCCCGCGAAAACGCATTCGCGGGGGTTATTTTTCTCAGAATGACTGTGTCCATATTAGGAGTAAACTCAAAAACCAAACCGCCGGCTCCCTCTCCCCGGCTGCTTGAGGCGGTCATAAGGCTGCACCTCTGCATTCCGGAACGCTCCTGACCGACACCCGGCGCTCTTCATAGAAAGGTTTTCCCGATTGCTGTTCGGCGACTATTTAATCCTGATTGTGCAACACTATACATGACAAAAGAGCCGGGATTTCCGAATCCCCCCGGCCGGATATCATGCCGGGAATATGGTTGCGTCTGTCGGCAGCAAAGAGGTGGCGAGGTGAATCCCCGTACCAGCCAGGATAGTAGAGGCCTATATAGGAGAGTACGCCAGCGGCAAGAGCGAGTTGGCTGTCAACCGGGCCCTTGAACTGCGCCGTGCTTCCAGAACCGTAACCCTGGTGGATCTTGATTTTGTGGAGCCATTTTACACCCTGCGGGGGCTGAAACCCTTTCTGGAAGAACAGGGGCTGACGGTTATAGCCTGGGGGAGGGAGGACAGTTTTGGATTGGGTGAGACCGGCAGCTTGGTCAACCCACCTGCTCGCTGGGCCCTGTGGCGTTCCGGGGACATAATCATCGATGTGGGCTACGGGGTACACGGCGCAGCCTCGCTCAATCTGGTGGAAGGGGCCCCGGAGTCTGAAGAGCTCAAGGTATGGGCGGTAATCAACATCGGCCGTCCCATGACCTCCAACGTGAGAGACATAGTTGACTATGTCCGGGGGCTTGGTAGGGTTGATGGATTGATCAACAATTCCCATCTGGGAGATCTCACCACCGTCGAGTTCGTCATGGAAGGCCTGATGATTGTGGAAAAAGCGGCTGCAATCCTCAATCTGCCCGTGATATACACCGCGGTGGAAAAAAGGCTGGAGAGCAAGCTGCCTGCGGCCGGCCTGGGCACTGCACCGGTCAAGATCATTACTCGTTACATGCCCGAGTCCCGGTGGTAAGAATTATTATTTGTTTAGAGCATCAAACTAAGAGCAGGAGGTGCCTTTAGTGGACAAACCAGTAACCGGAACCAAAAAGGTTTTTATGACCGGGAATGAAACCGTAGCCTGGGCGGCTCTGGCCGCGGGTGCAGATATAATGTTCGGGTACCCCATTACCCCCCAGAATGAGATCATGCATTACTGGACCCGGTTGGGACCCAAGTACGGTCGTGATTTCCTGCAGACCGAGGATGAGATCTCCGCCGGCTTTACCGTCTGTGGCGCGATTATTGCCGGGAAAAAAGCGTTTACCGCAACCGCAGGCCCCGGCAACACCTTGATGCAGGAACCTTTCAGCATGGCCGAAGCCATGCGACTGCCAACCGTGGCCATCATTCAGCAGAGAGGCGGTCCATCCTCGGGGACTGTTATCTATTCTCAGCAGGAAGTGACCTTAACCACTTACGGCGGGAATGGCGAGGGCCACCGCATTGTGTACTCTACCGCCACCCATCAGGAGATTTATGACTACACCGTTAAAGCCTTCAACAACGCCTGGAAATACAGGTTTCCCACCTTTGTTCTGGGGGACGGTTACCAGGCCAAAATGCGAGAACCGCTGGAGATATACGACCCGGAAGAAAGAAATATCGAAATGATAAGTCCCACTCCCTTGGTCGGGTTGCCGGGTGAGATCGGGATCGACCGCGGACCACAGCACCTGTGCAACATATACAGCCTGGAAGATGAGCTCTATGAAGTTGTTCTGCAGCTGCAAGCCGAGTATGACCGGATGGCCCCGGAAGTTGAGGAATACCAGTGCCGGGAGTGCGATGATGCGGATATTCTGGTGGTATCCCACGGCGTGGTTTCACGTTCTGCTGAGGATGCGGTAAGGTTCCTGCGAGCACAAGGGATAAAAGCAGGCGCCTTTCGCCCGATAACTCTGCGTCCTTTTCCCGGGAGGGCGCTCCGGGAGATCCTGCGGTCCGGAGTCAAAAAGATGTTGGTTGTAGAGTCGGCTTACGGCCAATTGGCTCGGCTGCTGCAGCAGGAGATATACGGAGAAAACGTGCCTATTGAAACCTTGTTGATGCCGGGCGTCGGGATCATTGATGCGGACATAATAAACAAGGTCAAGAGCATGATTCAATAAGGAAGGGGGAGCGTCGATGGTACAACCGGCCATGCCCAAAACCTGGTATGAGCCTTCAAAACCGCACAAATTCTGCCCCGGATGCGGCCATCCTTTGATATTAAAAGCTTTGGGGGAAGCAATTGATGAACTAGGCATTCAAAACCGGACGGTTTACGGATGCGATATCGGTTGCTCTCTGTTGTCCTGGAATTTTTTCGCCTTGGACAGTACTCAAACCCATCACGGGCGCACCACCCCGGTAATGGTGGGAATAAAACGAGCCCGACCGGAGCTGATCTGTATTGGTTATATGGGTGATGGCGGCGGGTATTCCATAGGCTCACAGCACCTGGTGAACTCAGCCATCAGAAACGAGAAGATAACCCTTATACTGGCCAATAACACCAATTATGCCATGACCGGCGGACAGTTGGCACCCACCACCCTTCCGGGACAAAAGACCGAGACCACCCCGTTTGGTCGTGATCCCCAGTTAACAGGTCATCCTACCATGGGACCGGAGATGATAAGCAGTATAACGGGAGACGGTGCTTATGTGGCTCGGGGTACGGTAGCGAAATACCGGCAGCTAAAGGGGTTCATCAAGAAGGCTCTCCAAAATCAGATGGAAGGGAACGGTTTCTCTTTTGTTGAGGCTCTGTCAACCTGTCCCACCAATTGGAGGACCAATGCCAAACAGACCTGGGACTGGTTGGAGGATAAGATGGGAGCGTTTTACCCGGTTGGAGAATTGAAGAGTCCATTCAGGAAAGAGGGTTAGGATGAGATTAGTACGGGTAGTCCTGGCCGGAGAAGGAGGCCAGGGGGTTCAATCGGTTGCCGAAATTATGGCGGAAGCCGCTTATGAAGAAGGAAAACAGGCCATTTATATTCCCAACTTCGGCCTGGAACAGAGGGGCGGGGTCTCGATAGCCTTCCTGCAAGTGAGCGATCGCAGGATTGGCGCACCAAAATTCAACAAGGCCGATGTAATAGCGGCCCTCAGTCAAAGAGCTATCGCCAGGACCCGCATATATTCGGGACCGGATACGATTTTTATGTACGACTCCTCTTTCAAAGTCAAAGAAGAGGACCTGCCGACCCAGTACAAAATGATCCTGGATATACCGGCAGTAGAAAAATCCAAGGAACTGAATACCCGGGTTTTCAACGTTATCATAATGGGAGCTGTTCTGGAACTGACCGATATGATTCCGATTGAGGCAACTCGTGCCGCCCTGGAAAAGAAATTGGGGTACAAATTCGAAAAGAACCCGGAACTGAGAGAAATGAACTACAGGGCTATGGAGGTTGGCCGGGCCCTGGTTCAAAACCGGTTAAAAGGAAGGGAAATGATTTGCGCAAGTATGACGTAATGACCGAAAAAGGGGATAAGGCGATATTTCATCTCTTTCCCGAGCTGTGCAAAGGCTGCGGGCTTTGCAAAGAGAAATGTCCTACCGGTGTTCTCGTATGGTCTGACAAATTGGGGGTTTACGGAACCCCTACCGTTTTTGTGAAGGATAAGGAAGGCTGTACCGGATGCGGCATATGTCAGATCGTTTGCCCGGACTGTGCCATCAGGGTCGAGCGCATCAAGAAAAAGAAAGAGCATTAAAAGAAGCTGTCAGAAATTTATTGGCGGATTCCTCTTAATAATTATAGGAAATGGGCAAGGTTTCGGTTAGAGTGGTATATTAGCGTGAAAAAGAGACAAAAGTGTAATAGGGCTGAGTTTCGTTCAATTTCTTAATATTACGTGGGGAATGGTCCCAAGGTATTAGGTTGAGGCAGAAGAGGTCGGGGATATGGACGGCCAAGCGATCCAGAACGACCACAGGCATAGCACCGATGGCTGGATGGCATAAAGATCGGTAATAACGGATAGCTTCAACAGGTGTTTTGCCGGCCATATTAGAACCGAAGTGAGG
>JAKOVY010000116.1 GCA_029781825.1 Bacillota bacterium
GCCGCCGAAAATCTCGTTGTGAAGGACTAGATTACCTATGCGGGGGCTTTACCGGAATACAAGGAAGAGACCTCAGGAAGATGTAGGTGTTTTCCTGAGGTCCCGGAGTCATTAGCAACAATCAATTGTTACACTGATGCTGTAGGTTGTGGCTTTTCCTGTTTCCCGGTCTATAATTCCACCCGCCGGTTATATACCCAAGTGGACAAGGCGAAGATAACTGCTGCTACCAGAGTAATTACCCCCAGCAGTAGCCAGAAAATCTGAGCAGTAACATCTGGAGCTTCGATGGTTCTTTGTCCCAACATTAAGCCCATCATCTTAACTGACAGCCAGAGGGTGGCAAAAAACGTAACTATGGTGACCAGCCCTGAGAAGCGGCTGACCAGCTTGCCGATAATCTGACTGAAGAAGCTGACGGAGATCAGGTATCCTATCCAGGCTACGGTGCACAGGTAAAACAGCACAACTATGTCCAGGTAAGGCAGAATCAGGTCCAGGTTATCATAGAGTTCCGGAGCCAATTCTCCAGCCAGCAGCAGTCCACAGATTCCCACTATCAAGGTACCGAACACATACTGGGTTAAAAGGGCTGCCAAGCGGCTGCCCAGTATCATACCGCCTCCTACGGGAAGGGACATCATCAAATAAATGGTGTGATTATTCCATTCCTGTCCCAGCCGGAAAGAGGAAACAATAGGCAAGAAACAGGCCAAACCCATTACCATCATCATAGCAAACAAAACCGCAGTGTGTATGGAGCCTATTTTCAGGTAGAGCACCAGGCTTACTAGAATGGCTGTTCCTCCTATTACTGCCAGTTCGGGTGCCATTTCCCGCATTTGCTTTTTGTAAAGAGCTCCAAACCTTGAGAGGGATTTAGCGAGCACTGCGCATCACCTCCTTCATTATTTCCACCAGGGACATGTTTTTCTCTTCCCGTAAATCTTCGGCATTACCAGACAATACTGTTTTACCATTGCGGATAAATATTACTTCATCTACCAATCCTTCCACCTCTCCAATCTCATGAGTGGAAATAATTACGGTTTGCTCTCCTTCTCGATAGTCCCGGACAACCGAGTTGATGATCTCTTCCCGGGTGAGCAGATCGATGCCGGACAAGGGTTCATCCAGCAGCAGGTAAGGAGAACGCCTGGACAGGGTTAACAGCAATTTGACTTTGGCCCGCTGTCCCTTGGATATCTTGCCGATTTTCATATCCTCGTTCAGATTTAAGTAATTCAGCAGGTCCTGGTACTTGGACTGATCCCAGTCTGAGTAGAAAGTGCTTATAAATTCAGCGGCTTTTCCA
>JAKOVY010000121.1 GCA_029781825.1 Bacillota bacterium
GAACTGCGACACAATACCAACACTGTACTTCGTTAGGTCCAAGAGGCCAATCTCCCTGAACCATCGGTTGGGCAGAGCCAGACTCAGTAGAGGACTGACTGAATTGCGCCAGCGATGCATGGAGATTTTCTGGTACTCACCACGGTAACCCCGTTGGCGTAGTGTTCTGTGCAGACCTTTCCAGCTTTTCCATTCCCGCAGCTTCTTCATGCGCAGTCTTCTGCGTATCCATCCCATGATTTCCTGAAGGAAGGTTTTGCAGTTGGCTAGTCGGAAATATTGAATCCACCCCCGAAGGAAGCGATTCAGGTCTGCGACTAGCTGTTCCACATTCTTCCCATGGTATGTTTGGGAAGAATTCTCACACAGGCTGCTAGCAAAGGAATTAAGGAACTATCAGGCAGATACAGCGGCCATCTTGGCTAGGTTATGCGCAATACACAGCAAACCCCACTCTGTTTTGACCTTTTCGATTCCTCTTAGCAAAAAGCGCCTAAAAGACCAGTTGTGTTTTATTCGCCCGAAAACCGATTCCACCTCAGTCGAACGTTGCGCTCTTAAAAGCATCCCTTTTTCTGATCGCAGATTACGGGCGGCTTCTTCCCTTAATTCTTTCAACCTTTTGCTAACCTCGATCCGGCGGTTGCCTGTCGATTTTGTACACCTTTCCTTTAAGGAGCACCCCGAGCAGTCCTCACACTCATAAATCGCTCGCTCGGTTAAATATCCGTTAATCGTTTTAGTAAGTTTTACTCTTATGCAGCGCATCCGTTTTCCAGCTGGGCAAATGTATTCATCTTTGCTTTCATCGTAAAATAAGTTCTCTACCCGAAAAGCATCATTTTTAAATTTCTTTGTGGTCTCCAGATGAAAAGTGTTGTACTTGATGTAATTCCCAAGGCCATGACGGGCTAGGTATTCATAATTCTCTTCGCTGCCGTAACCGGCATCAGCAATGATATTTTGCGGCAGCCGCCCCAACTGCACATTTTTAACATGCTTAAGGTGAGGGATTAAGCAACCCGAGTCTCCAGGCCGTTGATGGATGCTAAATCCTAAAATGAACTGGTTTTCGGTGCCGCATGTTGTAAGCAGGCTTTAACTGCCCGTTTTTCAGATGATCCTCTTTTGTGGCATAAAAGTGGCATCAGGGTCCGTCTTGGAATAGCTGTTGCGGTTCGCTTTCATACGCCAATTCTAGCATATTGCCAATTATTTGTGTACAACAAAATATGGTAAAGGGGCTGCCCCTTTTGGGACAGCCCCAACTACCGCTACCGTACTGAGTCCCATGGATCAGGAAACAGGCGAGGCACCCGAAATCCCCTTCTCCTTCGTGGAGGGGGGTGCAGACGGTTTCTGGCCCCGTGCCCATCGGAACTTTACGGTTGATCCAGTTGTCGCTAAAATAGAGCAGGAGGGAGGTTTTAAAGATTGAAGATATTAAAACGTGTAGGGGCGGTAGTCCTAATTTTCGTTCTTGTGGTATTGTCTGCGGCCGGTTGTAGTGTTGAACAGTTACAGCCGCCGGCGGAACCCCCCGATGGCATCTATGTGCCGCCGTCTTCAGAACCGGAAATAGAGCAGCCCCCCTCTGAAAAAAAAGTGCGGGAGATTGACGGGCTGGTTGTGCTTACCGACCTGGATGAAAGTATTGTGGTTGACCTGCGTTATGCCACGGCGGACAATTTTACCGGCCAGGTGATTTATCCCGCGGCGGTGGCGGTGCTGAAGCGGGAAACAGCGGAAAAACTGGTCCGGGCCAATCAAATATTTCAGGAGCACGGTTACACGATCAAGGTGTGGGATGCCTACCGCCCGCTTTCGGCTCAAGCGATCCTGTGGCAAGCCTTTCCGGACAGCCGCTACGTGATTAAACCGGAAGACCCGCCGCCGGTCTCAGGCTTCCGGGCACGGCACAACAATGGTATGTCCGTGGATTTGACCCTGGTGGACCGTTTCGGAAACGAGCTGGAGATGCCTTCCGCTTTTGACGATTTTAGCGAGAAGGCCTGGCCCGATTCGCCGGATATGTCCGCGGCAGCACGGCAAAACCTGGACCTGTTGAGATCCGTCATGGAAAGCGTTGGTTTTGCCGGCGTTACCACGGAATGGTGGCACTATAACGACGTTAGCGGCACTCCCGCCCCGTACCAGGACATCCCCCTGGAAGCGTTCCTCGAACCGGAACCCCAGTAACGCTCCATAACGTTTAGCCGCCGGCCAGGGGAGGGAAGAGTGAAATGGTGTCCCCAGGCTGCAGGCGAATCTTTTTGCGGTTCAGGTGGGCAATATGGCGCCCGTTGACCAGGACAGTGGCATGTTTGAGCCGCTCTCCAAATGCAGGGCCGTAGCGCCGCACCGCTTCCTCCAGAGCTTCTTCCACGGTGGCGGCGGCGCTGGTAAATTCTTTTTCTTCCGGGTTGGGGCGCAGGGAAGCATAAAGTTTTACTGTAATCATGCTTTCATCTCCAGATTTATTCTTTAAGCCAATCATCCGGCGCTCCCCCTGCCCTCTCCTCTCCCAGGTGAACCGGTTTAAGTCCGCTGCCTGTTCATCTGGTTTTTTAGGGCGGGTCGCCCGTGCCGGAGAAGCGTCATTCACTCGATCCGGCAGGCCGGCTAAATTTGCCTGCCGCCCCGGGTTGTATCGAGGCGGCAGGGAGCAGCGTTTCGCCGCTTACAGCATATTGCTTTGTTCAATCTTCAACCGCCGCAAGGTTTTT
>JAKOVY010000127.1 GCA_029781825.1 Bacillota bacterium
TTGCAGCAAAGAAATAACCATTTGGACAGCAGCTTGTGGGTTACCCGAATGCATTAGTTGATTGTATAATGTCATTGGGTGGGTACTCTCCCTTCAGGTTTGGTTTTTGGCCATAACCATAATACCTTAGGGATGCCCACCCTTTTCAATGCTCTTTTTAACCGAATAAAGTGCTGTGAACGAAACTCTGGTCGTTCTACGCTTAGCTCGGGATTATTCGTTGACGGCATGTTCCAGGCTGTGATACCATAGATACGACAATTTAATGAACTCTTATCAAGAGTGGTTGAGGGACGGGCCCAATGAAACCCGGCAACCGGCTGCCACAGGCAGTAGCGGTGCTAATTCCCGCAGAGTTTGTTCTGGCAGATAAGAGCGAGACGCAAATCTTGCCTCTTTGTGTGGGACAAAGGGGTTTTTGTTTGCAGTACCGGGGGGAAGAAATTGATCGAAATACGAAATCTCACCAAGATCTACACCGTTGGTGACCAGCAGATCCTGGCTCTGGACAATGTCAGCCTGACGGTAAAAAAAGGTGAAATATTCGGGATCATCGGGCTTAGCGGCGCCGGAAAGAGCACCCTGATCCGCTGCGTTAACATGCTGGAACGGCCGACCCAGGGCACAATATTTGTGGATGGACAGGAGATAACTGCGCTTAGCGAAGAGGAGCTGCGGGTCGCCCGGCAGAAGATCGGGATGATCTTCCAACACTTCAATCTGCTTTCTTCTCGGACCGTTTTTAACAACATCATGTTTCCCCTCGAGATTGCGCGGGTGCCGAAAAAGGAGGCTCGGCAGCGCGTGCAGTCGCTTTTGGAAATGGTGGGCCTGACCGACAAGGCCGATGTTTACCCGGCCCAGCTCAGTGGCGGCCAGAAGCAGCGAGTGGGGATTGCCCGTGCGTTGGCGAACCGCCCCAGTCTCCTGTTGTCCGATGAGGCGACTTCGGCTTTGGACCCCCAAACCACCAGGTCCATCCTCGAACTGCTGCGGGATATTAACCGGCAGCTCGGACTGACCATCCTTCTGATAACCCATGACATGAATGTTATAAAAGAGGTCTGCGACCGGGTAGCTGTCATCGACAATTCCAGGATAGTGGAGATCGGAGATGTCCTGGATGTGTTTTCCAACCCCCAGACCCCGACCGCACGCAGCTTTATCGGCACGGTCATCAACCGCGAGATTCCGGTGGAACTGCTGCATCGACCCAACGGCGACTCGGGCGGCAAGACGACCAGATTGATCCGGGTGTCGTTTATCGGTGCGTCTGCAGGAGAACCGATTATTTCATCTATGATAAGGCAGTATGATATCGAGGCCAACATACTGTACGGCAATATTGATCGAGTCAAGGATACGCCGTTCGGCAATCTGGCCCTGGAATTGATAGGGAGCCCGGATATGATCGACAGCGGTCTGGCTTACCTGCGCAATCGCGGGCTGGAAATCGAGGTGCTGCGCAATGATTGAGATCCTGATAGGCTTTATTTCCCAGGAATCACTGATATCGTTTTGGGAGGCCAACTCCTGGGTTCCGGAAGCCCTGGCGGTGGCTACCTGGGAGACCATATATATGGTTGTTATATCCACCTTTTTCGCCTATGTCTTTGGATTGCCCCTGGGAATAATTCTTGTGACCACCTCACCCGGACACATCCTGAAAAACGAGAGGGTTAACCAGGTGCTGGGTTCGATTGTCAATGCCGTCCGTTCCATACCCTTTATTGTATTTTTGATTCTGATAATACCTTTTACTCGTTGGGTGGTTGGGACTTATATCGGTACTGTCGCTTCAATTGTCCCCCTTACCCTGGCGGCTATTCCCTTCGTGGCTCGGTTGGTGGAGACGTCGCTTAAGGAGATTGAGTGGGGGCTGGTTGAAGCCGCCCTGTCTATGGGTGCCAGTGCCTGGCAGGTAATTTATAAGGTGTTAATCCCCGAGGCCATGCCGTCACTGTGTCTCGGGGTCGCGATAACCACTATCAACCTGGTGGGATATTCTGCCATGGCCGGCATCGTGGGGGGAGGTGGCTTGGGAACACTGGCCTATTATTACGGTTACCAGCGTTATGAGGACCTGGTGATGTGGTCGACTGTAATAGTGCTTATTTTCCTGGTTCAGGGTGTGCAGATGCTGGGAGACAACCTGGCAGCACGAATTGCAAAGAAAAGGAGGTAACGGAATGAAAAGATTGCTGGTTATCCTGTGTTGTTTGCTGTTGGTTGGCGGCCTGGTCGCAGGGTGCGGCAACCAGAACGCGGAGGAGCCCGGTACCAAAACCACGAAGCTGGTGGTTGGCTGTACGGCAAAACCTCATGCCGAGATACTGGAAGTGGTCAAACCGATGCTCGCGGAGCAGGGTGTTGATTTGGAGATCAAGGTGTTTACCGATTATGTGCTGTTGAATCCCGCACTCAAGGACAAACAGATAGATGCGAACTTCTTCCAACACATACCTTACCTGGAGGACTATAATACCAAGAACAACGCCAACCTGGTGTGGATTACCAAAGTCCACAATGAGCCCATGGGAGTCTACTCCAAAAAGTATGACAGCCCTGACAAAGTGGCCAAAGGTTCCACTGTCGGTATTCCTAACGACGCCACCAATGGCGGGCGGGCCTTGATGGTTCTGGAGGCCGCAGGGTTGCTGAAACTGAAGGAAGGCGCAGGGATAACTGCAACCGAGCGTGACATCGTCGAGAACCCATTGGAATTGGAAATCAAGATGATGGATGCCGCCATGCTGCCTCGGGCCCTGGAAGACCTGGATGTCTGCGTCATCAACAGCAATTATGCATTGGAAGCCGGCCTGAACCCGGTTGAAGATTCCATTGCCATGGAGCCCAAGGATTCCCCGTTTGCCAATGTTCTGGTGGTAAGACCGGAGGACAAGGATAATGAGGCCATTAAGAAACTGGCTGCTGCTCTTCAAACCGAAGAAGTAAGGAAGTTCCTGGAGGAGACCTATCAGGGTTCCTGTGTGCCTGCATTCTAATAACAGGTAACGTTGTCCTTGCTACATGAATAGTTGGGCTGTTGCCTGCGCCAGGCACAGGCCATAGGAATAGAAATGTGGCCCCGGAAGAAAACCGGAGCCACATTTTATTTTTGGGGGGAAAGAACGCTCCCACATTGGGTTAAGCTTTTGAAAAGAATCAAAGAAGAGCTTGTTTGATGCACAGATCACGGGGATGGACCCCTTTAGTCCTTCTTAAGCCCTTTCCTTTTATCTATTATTACAGCGCCTATCTAATTAACCGGTACTAATAGATTACTTTAATGGATAAATATTCCTGTGATAATCTTAGCTTAGATTCTGTTAGACTCAAATCGAGACAGGCACCAGCCAGCAGCACAGACCAATGTGGATATGTTCCTGACTGCAACCTGCGAAGAGATTTACCCGGAGATTTACAGGAAAGAGGGTGACAGGCAGCAAGTTTAAAGAGTTAAAACTGAGAAGGAGGAGTTAAGATGAGTGATGTTGGATGGAAACCCCTGCCGTTGCTGACCTCATACCTTGAGAAATGGGCGAACGAGACGCCTGACGTAATTGCCATGTTGCAGCATGAAACCGGTGAGGAGGTAACTTACCGGGAGTTCCTGGAAAACGTGGAACTCTATGCACTGCGTCTGCTGGATCTGGGCATTCGCAAAGGAGACCGGGTAGCCACCATGCTCCTCACCACACTTGAACACTACTATCTCATGTACGCCTGTTTTCTCATGGGTGCCATCGTCGCCCCCATTGATATCCGCCTGAAAGAGGCGGAGGTGGTTCAGGATCTGGCTAAGATCGAGCCTTCGATGTTTTTCTTTTTGGGGAACACCCCCATGCGCGACTTCCGGGAAGTCGGCAGAGCCGTAAAAGCCGGATGCCCTTCTGTCAAACACCTGGTTCAGGTATCCCTGGCACCCGGTGAGGAAGTAGATACAGATTTTATCAGTTTTCAGAAACTCATGGATCGAAACGCTCTGCTGGAGTTACGAAAGAGCCCGGCCGCCGGTCTTCTGGAAGATGCCCGGAAAAGTGCTTCTACTCTTGATGGGACCATTATTATCTTTACCACTGGAACCACCGGACCTCCCAAACCTGCCCTGCTTTCACACCAGTGCATCATAGCCCAGAACGAGATCCTGAGCCGCTTATTCGGTTACGAGTATACTGAGTTTCGCACCCTCTGCAACCTGCCTCCCAGCCATGTGGCCGGGACTTCAGAACTTGCTTTTACAACCTTTTATAGAGGCGGGACCCTGGTATTACTGCGGCTCTTCAACCCGGAACTGACCCTGGAGGCTATCGAGAAGCGCAGGGTTACCATACTCGGAATGATTCCCACTCAGTTTCGTATGGTGTGGGCCTTGCCCAACTACAAGGATTACGACCTCTCCAGCCTTGAAGGGGTGTTCTATGCCGGTGCTCCGGGGGATCTGCCCTTCCTGAAACAGCTTTACGCCATGGCTCCCATCGTGGGCACCGGAATCGGGATGACGGAAAATGCAGGCTTTGCCACCGCCACCCCCCACGGTATACCCCCCGAGGAGATGGCCGGGCAGGTTGGACGCCCCTTCCCCGACGTGGCTGACGTCACAATTCGCAAGCCGATGAACCCGGATGGAACCGCCGGCGAAGAGCTGCCGGACGGGGAAGTAGGGGAGATATGTTATCATCCCCCGCTCGTGTTTATCGGATACTTCAACCAACCCGAAGAGACCGCCAAAACCGTATCCAAGGAAGGTATACTCTATACCGGTGACATGGGATACTTCAAGGACATGGGAACCTATCGCGCCCTCTATCTGGCCGGGCGGCGCAAGTTCATGATCAAGCAGAAAGGGTATAATGTATTCCCGGACGAGGTGCAGAACCACATCATGGACCACCCCAAGGTGGCTCTCGCGGAAGTAGTGGGAGTTCCTCACCGGGTATTTGATGAAGGCATCTTTGCGTTCGTGCTGCCCAAACCCGGTGAGACGCTCACACCGGAAGAAATCATGGCCCACTGCCAGAGCATTGCTTCTTATAAACGGCCCCAGCACGTGGAGATCTGGCCCGCAGACCGGATGTTCCTGCTGACACGCATGGGTAAAATCGATAAGCCGGGGATGCGCCAGCTGGCCTTATCGCGGATCGAGGAACTGCGCCAGGCCGGAGATTGGGATGCGGGAGCCTAAGGACTTTGCGAAGATTAATAGGATTTTACAGCTGACGGAACGATAATCTTGACCATCCCAATGAGAGAAAACCGATCGGGGTGATGCATGAAGGCTGCCCCCGTACTTATCCATGTACCTTTCGTGCATAGGATAAACCCTTGAGGCGAAAGCTTATGCGGCTTCCGCCTTTTTGTTTCGGCGGTCCTGATTAGATGTTTATGCGTTCAGTTTTTACTAACGGACTGCAGACTATGACATAGGTTGTGGCAGGGTTTAAAAGATAAAATATGGCAATTTCGGACGGGTATAATGGTTACCTTAATTTACAAAATAAGGTTAATAGATTTGATTTGAATTCAGGGCGGGGAAAGCGCAATGAGAAACCGAACCGTCACCCTCGCACTCCTGGGATTGGTTCTCTTTTGGTTCGTCGCTTATTTCCTTGGTCAAAGGACCGTATTTACTTCGGAAATGGCAATGGAAACCCGGCTTGAAGGAATCATTCAATACGCTGAGCGGAATCAATGGGAGCAGGCTGAGGAGTCTTTTAACCAGCTCATGGCGGAATGGGAAAAGAGAAAATACTATCTGGCTCTTAACTATGCAGAAGCGGATTACTCACTTTTTATTGAAAACTTGGCCCGAACCCGGATAGCCATCGCATCAAAGGATGCAGCAGAAACTGTCAGCCAGGCACGAGCTGCACTTGTTTTATGGAGGAACTTTACCAAAGTAATCCCGGAACCATAAGGAGAGAGCGATGGAAACTGTGGTATTTATCATGCGGTGCCTCGTTATACTTCTCTTCACGTGGTTGTGTGTGAGGATCACCGGCAAAAGGTCAATATCCCAATTAACTTCATATGAATTTGCCGCTTTAATGATTATGGCGAACGTAGCCGCCGAACCGCTTGTTTATAAGATCAGTTCCAAAGCTTTTTTGGGTTCATTGACAATTGCGCTTGGCGCAGTGATTATTGGATGGATGTCCTTACAGAAATGGTTCTACAACTTTGATGCCAAGCCGGACATCATTGTGGTTAACGGTAAAGTGGACCGGGAAGCCTTGAAAAGGAACCGGATGAACCTCCCTTTCCTCCTGTCGCTCCTGAGATTACAGGGGTATGCCAGGATTTCGGATGTGGAATTTGCCATCTTAGAGCCTAACGGCAACTTATCCGTTATCCCCAAATCTCAAAGTCGTCCGGTCACCCCAAACGATTTAAAGCTCGAAACCAAATATGAAGGGATTTCGCTCCCATTAATAATAGAAGGCGAAGTACAATATAACAACCTCAGGTTTGCCAACCTGGATACCAGCTGGATTATTCAAGAAATAAAAAAGCATGGAGCAGCCGGGGCTGAGGATGTTTTTCTGGCAGAATTGGATACCACGGGAAAGCTGCATGTTGACCTTTTCAGCCATCCGGTTAACGCCAGACCGGGTACGTTCTAGCTATGCGGCCGAACACTGGGAACAGGTTTAGGAGCGGGTGGCGGACATGCCGAGGTACGTTCCAACAAGCGGCTGAGCACCGGACACCATGCCCGAAACGCTTTGTTGCAGTCCTTGATGAAATGGTACTGCGCCGATAAAAGCGAATTGTAATACAGGCGAGAGCCAATGGAAGGGGCTGCAGGATGGTGAATATGTTAAGCGGCCTGATCATACGCTAAAATCCGGTTTTTACCGTCTGCAAACCCCTTCGACGAAGTTGCCTGCAGTTATTCGCCCGCCAGGCCCAATTCAGAGGCGGCTTCCTTCATACCCTCGATAGTCCACTTCATAACCGTATCCAGGTCCATCTCGAGCATGGCGCATCCATTGGTGATCACTTCACGATTGACCCCGGCGGCAAAGCTGGGGGTCTTGAACTTCTTCTTCACCGACTTAACCTCCAGATCCAGGATGCTTCGGCTCGGCCGCATATAAACAGTGGCGGTTATCAGGCCGGTCAGCTCGTCAATGGTGTAGAGGACTTTTTCCATCCGCCGGGTCGGCTCCACATCGGTACATATTTTCCAGCCATGTGACATCACGGCGTGAATGATATCTTCACTGACACCCTCCTGCTGCAGGAGTTCCCTGGTTTTATGGCAGTGTTCTTCCGGATACAGCTCGTAATCAAGGTCGTGGATTAGTCCGATATTGCCCCAGTATTCTTCATCCTCGCCAAGCTGCCGGGCAAAGTAGCGCATAACGGCTTCCACGGCCAGGGCGTGTTTAATCAGGTTTTCGCTCTGGTTGTACTTTTTCAGCAGATTAAATGCTTCCTGTCGAGTTAACATGATTTTCCTCCATTTTGTGCGTGGTTTAATCTATATTCTAATAATTGTTCAGACGGAATAAAAGCCCATCAGTCGGTTCTGCAACCCGAACAATACTGTCTGTACCATCATTATTTCCAGCCGGTTCCTCAATAATCTACACGACATTAGGCGTCGTCTGACTGTGCTTCACCAGTAATAAGAGGCTCATTACTGTTGGTGATATATCGCCGCCTCTTGTTAAGGCGGCGTCCACGTGGACCCGCTTTTTTGCATCATTAACTGTTTGTAATATAACGTCGCTTCAGTAACCGTCATACATTGCCGAAAGTTTTACCCTCATTGAAGAGGTGCGGTTATGGCAGTTTTTTGGCACAAATTTTGCAATAGCCGAGTAATGACTTTACTGACTCTTACCAACTTTCGTGCTATTCCCACTTTTGGGTGCGAGAGGGTGATAAAAGTCAGTAAACTCAGTACTTAACGAAAGGTGTGAGACATCAGTATGGAAATCAAAGCATGGGACAGGTTTTGGGAAAAGACCTATTCAAAGCAATGGATTAAAGAGGGGTACATGCACGGCGGCGATCCTATGTTCCGGCAAGTCTATGACAACTCGATGCGCTTGCGTTATAAGCCGGCACTGAACTATTATGGCCGGGTCATTAGCTGGGACGAGCTGAGAAACCTGATACTCCGGGCTGCCGGCGGTCTGAAGAAGCTGGGGGTAAAAAAGGGGGACCGCGTATATCTGGGGTTGTCCAACAGTCCGCAGTTTGTGATTTCCTATTATGCAGCCCACTCTCTGGGAGCGGTAATAACGGCCCTGTCTCCCATGTATAAAGCCGGTGAGGTCAGTTACGCCGTTAATGACGCCGGCGCCAAGGTTATGATTATTGAAGAATCAGTGATGCCTGTATATGACCAGATCAAAGATAGTTTGCCCACTGTGGAACACGTGGTGGTAACGGCGCTGGACGAGTATCTCCCGGAAGACCCTTATCCGGCGTTTCCCGCTGATCTCAAGGGCAGCGGCGCCGAGTATCCCGGTACCATCGCCTGGAAGGACTTCATTGCCTCGGACCCGATTACCCAGTTCGAAGATGTCAGATCCGACGACCTGGCTCTCCTCCAGTACACTTCAGGAACCACCGGACGACCCAAAGGGGCCATGCTGACCCATAAAAACCTGGTCAATGGAGCCTGGATTAACGCTCATATCTGTTCCAATACGGTTGATGAGCGCATGATTGTGGTTCTACCCATGTTTCACATAACTGCCATGAATGACCTGCTCAATAATGCCATGTATACCGGCTGTGAATTGATTATCATGGCTCGCTTTGACGTCGAATCATTTCTGCAGGCGGTCGAGCGCTATAAACCGACCTATACTGTGATAGCCACCCCCGTCGTAATTATGATGGCTAATCATCCGGCTTTCCCGAAATACGACATTTCCAGTCTGAAAATAGTTGGCATTGGGGGAGCAGCCCTGCCGGTCAACATCGCCAACAAGTATAAAGCCATGGGGATCAACCTATTTGAAGGCTACGGTATGAGTGAGACCACTGCTACCACTGTATCCAACACGACAGATGTCAATCTTTATGGCAGTGTTGGGTTGCTGTGTCCCAATATGGACATGAGGATTGCCGATGTAAATGATCCCAGCCGGGATATGGGCATCGGCGAGGAAGGAGAGCTCTGGGTCAAAGGGGACAGCAATGGTATCGGCTACTGGAACAATCCGGAGGCGACTGCGGAGACCTTCCTCCCCGGCGGCTGGGTTCGCACCGGAGATATCGTCAAGGTTGATGAGAACGGCTTCATTTATATCTGCGGCCGTCTGAAAGAGATGATCAAGGTATCCGCGTACAGCGTTTTCCCGGCGGAGGTTGAGGAATTAATGTATGCCCATCCGGCCATTATGGAGTGCTGCGCCATCGGAGTACCGCATGAAACTAAAGGGGAAGAGGTCAAGCTGTTCGTAGTTCTTAAGCCCGAATACAAAGGTAAAGTCACTGAACAGGAGTTGATTGACTGGGCCAAAGGACAGATGGCTCATTACAAGTACCCCCGCCATATAGAATTCCGTGACAGCCTGCCCAAGGGCAATACCGGCAAGGTTCAGCGGAAGGATTTGGTTGAAGAGGAACGGCAAAAACGTGCCAATACCTGACATTGACAAATCCCGTGCCTAAAGGCTGGGCACTCAGGCCAAAAATTGTGGGCTTAAACCAAAGTCTCAAGCCGCAGGCTTACAGAAATGGCTGCTGCAATGCAAAAACAATGAGAGATAGAGGACGCCTTGCTATTCTGACTGTAGTTTAATACAACACTGTAGCGGAATAGTACACAATTTAATCGTTTGAGCACTACACGCAATATGTATTTGTTCGCACCGATCCAACAGACAAAGATGATTTATAACGCTTCTGCCGTTAATTCGAAACATGATAAACAACACGCAGACAAATATACTGACAGGTAAACAGTTGGCGTTGGTACCAGGGTCTATCTCGGTGTGAAGAAAGGGGTTTAATAAATGGAACAAAAAGACAAGATTTTTTATGGCTGGTGGATCGTTGTTGCCTGTTTCTTCTTTATGTTTTCCGGGTTAGGGATACTAATAAACACCTATGGCGTGCTGTTTGCAGGAATACTGGTGGATACTGGTTTTGACCGGGGTCCCCTGGGGCTCTATTTTACTTTGATGTCTCTGGCTTTGATGGTTGCTTTCCCGTTTATGGGTAAGGCTTTTGTCAAATACAATACTCAGGTCGTATTGACCATCTGCCTGGTAGTGTCAGGGCTGTCTTTTATGGCATTTTCACAGTGCAGCGAACTGTGGCATTTTTACGTCGTCGCAATCATATTAGGTATATTTGGAACAGGGAGTTCGACCCTGCCGGCCTCCCTCTTCTGCACCAACTGGTTTGTTGAAAAGCGGGGATTGGCTATAGGAGTGGCGATGACCGGCAGCGGGGTCGGCGGAATGATCTGCAATCCCCTGGCCCAGTGGGTAATCAGCAATTACAGCTGGCAAACCGCCTTCATCGTTCTGGGTATTATTTTCCTGGTCACTACGGTGCCCTTCGCGCTTTTTGTGGTTAAGTTGCATCCTTCAATGAAAGGTCTGCGTCCTCTGGGCGAAACTGATGAAGGTGCGGTTGCTTCCACAGCCCCTGCTGTAATGGGGCTTACCAATGTTGAAGCTATGAAGACCCCTGTATTCTGGCTCCTGGGTTTTGTTCTGCTGTTTGGAAACGGTATTCAGGTCGCGGTACAGAACAATATCCCGGTGTTTATGCAGGACCTGGGACATAGCGCTGCCTTTGGAGCCACCGTCATGAGCTTTTATATGGGCCTCCTGGTGCTTACCAAGATGCTGCTCGGTTCCATCCTGGACAAATTTGGACCCAAGGTGGCCATAACCTTCTGTTTGGTTCTGTTTATGATCGCCTGTGTGGCATTCATCAATGCCAAGCCTTTAATCATCGTCGCCCTGTTCACTCTGACCTTTGCTCTGGCGGTGCCTTACACCACGGTTTACCCGTCCTACGTAATCAGTCACCTGTTCGGAAACCTGGACTATGGAACCATCTATGGCTTCATGAACATATTCATGACCTTGGGGTTGGCCTTTGCCATGCCGATAACAGGTGCTTTCTTTGATGCTACCGGCACCATGGTACCGATCTGGTATGCGTTTATAGGCGTTGCGGCAGTTGTTTTGGCGGTTTACTGGGTTCTGTTGGCCCGCCAGCCCCAACTCAAAGAAAAATGGCACGGCCCTGCTGCTTAAGTTTAGTGCGGCCTATTCAGTAAGCGACGAGATTTAATGACATAGTTTTTACCACACTCCCCTTTAAATAAAGAAGCCGAGTGCAGGTCTTGGAGCGCTCGGCTTTCTTTCGGGTGCTGCCTGTGTTCTGTCAGCAATGGACAGCACCGTAGCAAAATGATACAACAAGGCGGTCGGTTAAGGCGATTTGGAGTCTGTGGCAACTTGATAACTGACCAAAAGGGGTATCCTCAGGGGTACCCCTGTTCTCCCTTATGTAGTAAAATGCGACACTATGTGATAAACTTGTTGTAAAGATTCTATTGCCAATATTCTGCGACCAAGTTGTTTTTTTAGTTAGTATAGGGGGTATTGTTTCGTATCGACTACCGGTTTTCGAAAGTGGGGGGGCGCAACAGTGGCAGGAAGGAACATGACTCAAGACGAACTCAAGCAGATATGGAAGAAATACGTGACTGGTCAGACGTCGGAATGCCCCGGGTTGCGAAAGGTTATCTTTGAGTCCTGGGAGAGGAGCAAAAAAAACCGGGTTAGCTTTCAGCTTACACATGCTCCGATGATCTTTGAAGGAGAGAGGCTGGAAAAACACAAAAACACCCTGCGGGAATTTATTGACATCAGTCTTCCTATTATGGAGAGCCTGTATGAATCCGTGGATGATGCGGGATTTGTTATCGTGCTCTCCGACAAAGATGGCTGTATATTGGAAATGATAGGGTCTGACGAGGCCAAGGAGACAGGAAAGCTTGTCAACTTCGTTCCCGGTGCCCAATGGAGCGAGGACATTGTCGGAACCAACTCCATCGGGACCGCAACCGTCATCGACCAACCGATCCAGATCCGGGGGCGGGAGCACTACTGCCTCATATTTCATCCCTGGTGCTGTTCAGCCGCACCGATCCATGATCCCAACAACAGGATAGTTGGCACACTGACCATTGCCGGACCTATTGACAAGGTTCATCCACATACTCTGGGCATGGCGGTTATCGCAGTCAAGGCCATAGAAACCCAGATGAGACTGCAGGTAGCTCTGCACACACTGCAGTCCAACAATAATTATAAAGCTGCAGTTATGGAATCAATCTCCGAAGGGATTCTGGCGATTAATTCCCAAGGCAAAATAATGCACATGAACAACATTATGGCCCGTTATCTGGGAATTGAGCCAAATGAAACGGGGAAAGTATTCATCGAGTTACTGGATCCAAAAAACAAAGATGTATATGACATAGTTCACAATCAGAATATCGTAACGGATTATGAAATCGATATCCATACCCGGCATGGCCGCAATACCTATCTCTTAACCACCCGTCCGATTCATGGTGACAATGGGGTCAGCGAAGGGCTGGTCCTGGTTCTCGGTGAATTGAAACGCGCTCAGCGGTTGGCGCAGCGCATGAGCGGATTCGAAGGAACCCTGACCTTTTCCAACCTGATTGGCAGACACCCCAAATTCCTGGAAACAATAGACCTAGCACGCAAAGCTGCCGGCAGCATTTCTACGGTGCTGCTGTTGGGGGAAAGCGGTACGGGGAAAGAGGTGTTTGCTCAAGCCATTCACAACGGCAGCCTTCGCAAACGGGGACCTTTCGTAGCCATTAATTGTGGAGGCATACCCCGGGAACTGATTGCCAGCGAGTTATTTGGTTATGACGATGGGGCTTTTACCGGTGCCAAACGGGGAGGCAAAATGGGGAAGTTCGAGTTGGCTCAGGGGGGAACCATTTTTCTGGATGAGATTGCGGAAATGCCTCTGGACCTGCAGACTACGCTGCTGCGGGTCTTGGAAACCAAAACTATAACCCGGGTGGGCGGCAATAAGGAGATTCCGGTGGATGTCCGTATTATTGCGGCTACCAACAAGGACCTGAATGAGATGGTCAGTCAAGGCAAATTCAGGCAGGACCTGTTCTACCGGCTTAATGTCTTTACTATAAAAATCCCTCCCCTGCGCGAGAGAAAAGACGATATCCCGCTGTTGGTCTTCCACATGATTGAAAACCTGTGTGTCAAGCTCAAGAAAGAACCGATCGTAAAGGTGGACAAGAAGGTCTGGGAGGCATTCAACAACTACGATTGGCCGGGCAATGTCCGGGAATTGCAAAACGTATTGGAAAGAGTCGTCAACGTCTGTAATGACGTGGTATTAACAGTGGAACACCTTCCTCAGGAACTGGTGTCCAATAAGACCAACCCATCATTCGATCTGCCGGTTCAAAGCTACGAGAAAGAACTTATTAAGAGCCTGTTGGAACAGCATAATCGAAATATCACCCGGGTTGCCCGTGAATTGGGTATTGCCCGGACCACGCTTTACAGCAAGATAGCCAAGTACGGTCTGTAACTCACCATTTCACAGCATAGTTAATCGAAAACGAGGTTTACGCTTATCTCTTTGGGAAAAAAGCGCAACCTCGTTTTTTGGTTGGCATGAAAGTTGCAACATACTGCGGGAAACAAAAGAAATTAATCGGTATGAGAAATTATCAGCAGTTTGGGAGATTTTAAGGTGTCAGGAGAGGAGTCAGTAAAGATGGGTAACAATCTATGCGACCTCAAAGATGTCCGATTCTTTCTGTACGATGTTTTGAGGGTTGAAGAGCTCTGCCGGGCCGAGCGGTATCGGGACCATTCGCGGGAGACCTTCGAGATGACGATTAATACTGCAGAAAAGCTCGCGGTAAATGATTTGGCGCCCGCTAATGAACCGGGGGATAAGATCGGCTGCATCTGGGAAGATGGCAGAGTTAGGGTTCCGTCGGTTTACCATGAGCCTTATCGGAAGCTGGCCGAAGGCGGATGGTTCTGTGCTCAGGAGGATTATGAGGTCGGAGGGCAGAATGTGCCGCATGTTATTGATTATGTCTGCAAAATGCTCTTTTTTGCCGCCAATCACTGCCTGGCCGGTTATTATGGGCTTACCCACAGCGCGGGCAAGGTTATTGAGGTTTTTGGGACCGATGAACAGAAACAGAAATATATGCTGCCGCTTTATGAAGGCCGGTTTGGCGGTACCATGTGCCTCACCGAAGCTCAAGCCGGCAGCGATGTCGGCGCAATCAGGACTAAGGCCGTAAGAAATGAGGATGGAACCTACAGCATAACCGGCAGCAAGATATTTATTACCGGTGGTGAAACCGACCTCACCGAGAACATCATCCACGTGGTGTTGGCCAGAATCGAAGGCGACCCCGAGGGAACCAAAGGGTTGTCCTGCTTCATAGTCCCCAAAATCCGGGTGAATGACGACGGCACCTTTGGTGAAGACAACGATGTGACCTGCCTGGGCATCGAACACAAGATGGGCATGAAGGGGTCATCTACCAGCGTCTTGGCGTTTGGGGATAATGGTAACTGCATTGGTGAGCTGCTGGGCGAGGAACGCAAAGGAATTGTAACCATGTTTAACATGATGAATGAACAGCGGCTTCTGGTGGGGATGCAGGGGATTGCCCAGGGGAGTACCGCCTACCTCCACGCCCTGAACTTTGCTCGGGAGAGGAAGCAGGGTATGGCCCGGGGAAAGAAGGGATTCGAGCAGGATCCCATTATGGTTCATGCTGATGTGAGGAGAAACCTGCTGTGGATGAAATGCTATACCGAAGGGGTTAGGACCCTGATTCTGTACGCGATTGCCTGTTTGGACCGCATCCACGCTGCTGATGATGAGCAAGAAAAGCAGCAATGGAACGACATCCTCGAGTTATTGACCCCGATCTGTAAAGCTTATGGCAGCGAAAAGGGGTTTGAGGTCTGTGTCAGGGCAATTCAGGTTCTGGGAGGTTATGGTTACTGTTCCGAATATCACGTGGAACAGTTCGCCCGGGACTGTAAGATTACTTCCATATATGAAGGTACCAACGGCATTCAAAGTCTGGACCTGATCAATCGCAAAATCAGCATGAAGAACGGGCGGGCTTACCAGGAGGTTTTATCCCGGGTGAAGGAAACCATCGGGGAGGCCCTGGTCTGGAACGAGCTGATTCCCTATGCATCCGACTTAAAAAGCTACGTCGGCATGCTGGAGGAGATCACTGATAAGATTCAAGTCATGAAGGCAAACGGACAAGCAGCGTTAGTCGAATCCTGGGCGGCCTCCTACCTGGAAATCTGGGGGGACATACTACTGGGCTGGTTGTTCCTCTGGCAGGCCAGAGTTGCCCGGGAAAGACTGGCGGAAACTCAAGGTTCGAGTGCCGAAGGGGATGAATTCAGCAGTGATTTTTACAAAAGTAAGATTGTAACCGCCAAATACTATCTGGGTACCCTGCTGCCATTAGTTGCCGGTAAGTTCGAAGCTATTAATAAAAATGACCATGTCTTTCTGGACATGGAGGACTCCTATTTCTTCGATTAGGGCATCAGATGTTTATGCCCGAACGACTCTCAGTCGCTTCTTGCAGTAAAGGATTTTTAAGGAGGTTCGGTACTCAACGGGAGCCGGGACCTCCTTTTGGTTTCCGGGATTGGAATACTAACCAGGATTTTCTTTTAAAGAGCTTCCTGTGCCAATTTGCCATAATTAGGGATATTCAAACGGGATTCAACAGTGGTACAATGTGTACATGTTTATAAACCATTGAAGCATGAGTATGGCACCAGAATTTATCGTTGTATGCCGTTCGGACAATGATAAATGCCGTTTATCGGGCCAGCCAGGCGACTGGTTGTCCGAATTGAACAGTGCCGATCGGTTCAGTTGAATCAAGGTTAAATTAAGGCTCGGAGATTATTATGGAAAGGTCAAAAAAACTGGGAACAGAAAATCCGGCCAAGCTGCTTTTGCTGTTTTCAATACCCGCAATCGTGGGACTGCTTGTACAAGCTTTCTATAACGTAACAAATCGGGTCTTCATCGGCAACGCTGTAGGATCTCTTGGCATAGCTGGCTTAACGGTCGCTTTCCCTGCGATGATGATCCAGGTCGCTTTTGGAGCCATGGTGGGGATGGGTGCGACCACTCTGGTTTCCATCCGTTTGGGCCAGGGGAGAAAGGAAGAGGCTGAGCGGGTTATGGGCAATGCGGTAGTGTTGTTGATCATAACCTCACTGCTTATTACCGCCTTCGGTTTAACCTTCATGGAGCCAATATTGAGACTCTTCGGTGCCAGCGATGCGGTTTTGCCCTATGCCCGAGATTATATGGAAATCGTCATCCTGGGGACGGTTTTTGCCTTGTTGAGTTTCGGGATGAACAACTTCCTGAGAGCCGAGGGTAACCCCAACAAAGCCATGGTTACCATGCTTATCAGCTCTATATGCAATATCATTCTTACCTTTTTATTTGTAACCGTCTTTAAATGGGGGATGAGAGGAGGCGCTTTTGCTACGATTATTTCCCAGTCGGTGTCGGCCTCCTGGATTATCTCCCACTTTGCTCTGGGAAAAGGGGAGTTAAAGATACGCCGCAAGAACTTTCCGCTCCGCCGGGATCTGGTTGCAACCATAATGTTTATGGGGATGTCACCCTTTGCCCTGCAATTCGCCCAGAGCCTCCTGGGGGGCCTTCTTAATAATAGTCTCAAGCACTATGGCGGTGACCTGGCGATCTCAGGCATGGGGATAGTGATGACCTTGATGTCCATGATAGTGATGCCCATCATTGGAGTTAACGGCGGTGCTCAGCCGATAATAGGATACAATTTTGGCGCCCGGAAGTATGATCGGGTAATGCAGGTATTAAAATACGCACTTATGGGGGCGACAGCCATTGCCGTACTCGGGTTCATTATAACCCGGATTTATTCCGTTCAGCTTATAACGCTCTTCAACCGACAGGATGCCGAATTAATAGCTTTTGGCAGCAGGGCGTTGCTCATTTTTACGGTGGCCATACCGATCATCGGATTGCAGATGGTTGGAGCCGGATTTTTCCAGGCCATAGGAAAACCGGTTCATTCCATGCTGCTCAGCCTCTCGCGGCAGGTGTTGGTGTTCATACCGTGTCTGCTCATCCTGCCCAGATTCTATGGCCTGGATGGAATCCTGTACACCGGGCCGGTTGCCGATACGGTTTCGACCATCATTACCGTAACCTGGCTTATAATGGAATTAAGCAATCTAAAGCGGAAGCACCAGGAAAGCTTGACGGCGGATGAGACAAAAGACGGTTCGCAGGCGATGGAATCAGTCTTGACTTTGAAGCCTTAAGTGTAAATATGGCATCGAAAAGGGGTGTTCCTGTGTTTAACAAGGTTTTGGTGCCGGTTGACGGTTCAAATGCATCCATGAAGGCGGTGGAAACTGCCCGCAAGCTGGTGGAGGAAGGCTCGGCCCGAAAAGTCAGTCTGCTGTACGTGGTACAGGCCAGCGATGTGGCAGCGGTAAATGCACCCGAGATCTATGATGATCCGACCATCATTGCCAAACAGGTATTGGAGAAGGCTCGTAAGGTTATGGGGGACCAAATACCGGCAGTTCTGCTGCTGGAAGCAGGCATGCCGGCGGACGTCATCTGTCGCATTGCCCGGAAGGACAACTACGATCTCATCATCATCGGCAACCGGGGTCTGAATCGTATTAAACGGGTTTTGCTGGGAAGTATCAGCAGCAAAGTGGTGGCCGCTGCTCACTGCCCGGTACTGGTAGTAAAATAAATCATTGTTAATTATCGCGATGATCGCTCTCTTCCCCGGACTATCCTCAGGGCTTGGATGGCAACCCCAATTACAGGGAACATAGAATGTTCGTATCAAGACGGGATTGGTAAGCCGAATCCTTCCAAAATCTCCAGCCTACGAGGATTTTGAGCTTTCCCGATTCCTGATTGTAAGCCGGAATATCAATCATTGTGGCACTGATATCATCAAACCCGTCTGAAACAATCCGGCGAGCCCCTTAACATCTGATGAACACGAAGAATTCTGTTTATTATGTGTAGTCATGGATATATAATTGAGTGAGATTTACGTCACCTTACGGGTAGGTCAGGCCGTAACCCTTATATAAAGGCAGGTAGAAGGTATGAAGATCATCATCATAGGTGCCGGTAAGATAGGGTACAGTATGGCTCAACTGCTGTCCGGAGAAGGACACGATGTGGTGATTATCGAACAGATCCCGGAACGCCAACGTATTCTGGAGGAGTCCCTTGATGTTCAGGTTGTACTCGGAAGTGGATCCTCCACCTCTGTGCTTGAGTCAGCTGGGGTGCGCAAGGCAGACTTGCTGGTGGCGGTTACCGAATTTGATGAATTGAATATGGTGTCCTGTCTTTTGGCCAAAAAGTACGGAGTCAAGACTACCGTGGCCCGCGTGCGTAATCCGGAATACCTGGAGGTAAAGGATTTCTCTCTCCAAAACATCATGGGTATTGACCTGATCATCAATCCGGAGCGCGTGACAGCTCAGGAGATTGTACAGATTGCCAGAAATCCAGAGGCCATAAATGTGGAATACTTCGCCGATGGCAAAGTGAAGCTGATGGAACTGGAGATAACAGCCGTTTCACCTCTGGCGGGGAAAAAGATCCGGGAACTGGACAGTTCGGTACCCTACAACATAGTTGCCATAGCCCGCAAGCATAAAATGATTGTGCCAAGGGGCGAAGATGTCCTTCAGGCAGGAGATCACATTCATCTGATGGCCCGTACCGCTGATATGTTGGAAGTGGAGAAACTACTAGGGTTTAACACTCCCCGGGTTGAGCAGGTGACTATTCTGGGTGGTGGCCGGACCGCGTACTTCCTCGCCCAGATGCTGGAGCAGGAAAAACCGCCCATGTCGATCAAAATTATAGAAAAGGACCTGGCTAGGGCCCGCAGGCTCTCCCAGAAACTGAAAACCAGCCTGGTGATCCACGGAGATGGCAGTGATTATCAACTGCTGGAGCAAGAAAATATTGCAGCTTCCGACCTGTTTGTAGCTGTTACTGATGACGACAAGATCAACCTTCTTAGTTCTCTTATTGCCCGCAATCTCGGGGTATGGAAAACCGTATGTCAAATGAAACGGACTGATGTTATGCCCCTGGCAGAGCAACTGGGGATAGACACCATCTTGAACCCGCGCCTGCTCACAGCAGGTGCCATAATGAAGTATACGCGGGTGGGAGGTGTTCTCTCAGTCACCATCATGCGCGATGAACAGGCGGAGGTTTTAGAGGTACTCGCTCAACCGGGATCACCCGTAATAAATAAAGAGCTCCGCAACATTAAGTTCCCCCCTGGTTCTCTCATTGGAGTAATAGTCCGTCAGGACCAAGTTATCATACCTGGTGGGCATTCGATCATCAAGCCCAATGACCGAGTTCTGATATTCTCGATGCCGCAAAGTATTCACAAGATAGAACGACTTTTTCATACTGGGGGATAACCGCTCTTGAGATGGCCGCTAATCATATATAATCTGGGACGGCTAGTATTAATAGTTGGGGTAGCGATGTTAACCTGCCTACCGTGGTCGATTGTCGACCACGAAGCTATCACTCTGGAGTTTTCTGGGGCAGCGGGTTTAACTGTGATCTCCGGTTTACTATTAACCAGACTATTTCGAACCGGAGACAGTATTAATTTTAAAGAGGCATATGTAATTGTCAGTCTGGGATGGGTGGTGGCTTCGATCTTTGGTGCGTTACCCTATATGTTCACCGGATACCTGCCTTCACCGGCCGACGCCCTTTTCGAGACGGTTTCAGGCTTTACCACCACCGGTTCCAGTGTGGTAGCAGATGTAGAATCCTGGCCTCGCAGCCTGTTGTTCTGGCGCAGCCTTACCCAGTGGCTAGGGGGCATGGGCATTATTGTTCTATTAGTGGCCGTAATTTCAAACCTGGGGGTACGTGCCAACCAGATGTTTAAGGCCGAGTCCCCCGGTCCCATATCTGACAAGATAAGTCCCCGTATCCGTGAAAGCGCCCGTAAGCTGTGGTTAACCTATGTATTACTCAGTTTGGCATGTGCTGTCCTGTTATGCATTTTTGGCATGGATGCCTTTGACTCCCTTTGCCATACCTTTGCCACGTTAGCTACCGGGGGATTTTCCACCAAGAACACCAGCATAGCATACTATACCAGCCCAGGGATTCAGTGGACGCTTACTATTTTCATGTTTCTGTCTGGGGCCAGCTTCACCCTGCACTTTCTGGCTTTTAAACTGCGCAAGCCGCTGCTTCATTGGAAGGATCCGGAATTCAGGTTCTACACTATTGTTACCGTGGTGGCTTCTATTCTGGTAGTACTCAGCCAATCTGCAGCCGGTACGGCGATGGGCTGGGAAGAAAAAATCAGGGCCGCCTTTTTCCAAGTGGTATCAATAATGACTACTACCGGTTTTGCCACTGTTGATTACAACTACTGGCCAACCCTGGCATCAGGAGTCCTGTTTTTAATGATGTTTGTAGGTGGGTGTTCCGGTTCAACCGCTGGCAGCATAAAGCCTGGCCGTTACCTGATAATAGCCAAACGTACCATTATTGATTTAAAGAAAATGCTTCACCCCAAGGCCATGCTAACCCTGCGTTATGGGGGACGGGTGATTGATGACGACCTGTCAGCCAATATATTGCAGTTTTTCTTTCTCTATTTTGTTTTTTTGGCTATAGGAACAATTACTATGACTGCCCTGGGTCTGGACATCTTAAGCGGGCTAACCGCATCCGCTACCTGCCTGGGTAACATCGGACCAGGGTTCAACCTGGTGGGTCCTATGGAGAACTTTGGCTTTATCCCGGATACCGGCAAATATGTTTTAAGCCTGATGATGCTGATTGGGCGCTTGGAGATTTTCCCCATCCTAGTGTTGCTCCTGCCCTCCCTGTGGAGGGAGTGAATAGGAGTGATGTAATTCCACCGGTGCAAGGTAAGGGGCACGAAAAACGTAATTACATGTAGATGCAGCCAGATGTTACCTTAATCTGGCGCTTTATGATTGTAACCGGTTGCAGCGTGTCCCGGCACATACCTTTAAGATATGCCATTATTTAGCACGGATCGATTTCATTGAAAAAGTTTTTGTTAAATTATCATCTATGGGTGGTAATTGTACCTGTGGGCCATTTCTGGACATATTGGCGATTAATGGAGTAGTGATTGTATATGGTATGATACAAGTGGACTGCGAAGTCTGATTTCCCTTCTGGAAATTGCCCGGAAACACTTCTTTTGAATATTGCTACCGATGGGGAAAATACATAGAATGGAGGTTGTCATGTCTTCTTCAGCTTTTCGCAAACTGACCCTGCTGCTGATGATTTTTGTGCTGGCATTTCCTGCCCCGTGTCTGGCGGACTCGGTTAAGCTGGACCGTGGGGTTACATATCTTAATATGACCCGTGAGAACAGCCAGGGACGCCCGGTAGTGATCAATGCGGTCATTGCCGATCTCAACGACAACCGGGTGGAGCCGCGTCTGGTAATGGCGGAAAACAGACTCGGCAGGACCCAGACTGTCAGCGCTATGGCCCGGGACAACTATGCCCTGGTGGGAATAAACGGCGGTTTCTTCTCGACCTCGAAACGAGCCATTCCGACCGACACCTTTATGTTAGATGGCAGAATTGTAAGCAAGGGTATGAGGGATCCTGCTGTCTTCGGCCTGTTTGACAATGGGAAAGCCTTTATTGACATGTTTCACCCCGTAACTGTGGTGACTGTTTGCAAGAATTTCGTACAGTTCAATGTGGAAGCCATAAACCATGAAACCGGAATCGGCTTAATCTTGTACACCCCGGATTACGGAACCGAGACCGGCACCTTCAAAACCGCGGTGGAGTACACCGTTCGCCCGGAAAACGGCAGGTATTACGTGAAAGAACTCTATCACGGCAATGCACCCATACCCAGTGACGGATACGTGCTCTCATTCCAGGGTACCACAGGAAACCTGGCCAACCTCGAAATCGGGGACGAGGTTTCGGTAGTAACCTATTACCCGCCCGGTTATGAAAACGTCAGGGCCATGCTGGGCTGTGGGCCGCTTCTTGTACGCAACGGCCGGGTACAGAAGCCGGACCTGACACATCTGCAGCCCGGACTTGGCAGTCCCCAACCCCGTTCCGCTATCGGGGTTACATCCGATAACAAACTGCTCTTAGTGGCAGTCGATGGCCGCAATGCCGGGGGCAGCGCGGGTATGAGTTTCGAGGAGCTGGCCGCTCTCATGAAAGAACTGGGAGCCCGGGATGCTATGGCCCTGGATGGCGGCGGTTCCACCACCCTGTATGCAGGCGGTAAAGTGGTAAATAACCCTTCCGGCGGCAGCGAACGCCGGGTGGCCAATGCAATTCTTATAATCTCACAGATCCCGGTCTATATAGATGGGGAACGCCAGTACTTTGAGGTACCCCCCATCAACCGGAACGGCAGGGTGCTGGTCCCGATGCGCGCTCTCTTTGAAAAACTGGGAGCCGAGGTTAACTGGGACCCTGAGACCCGGACGATAACTGCTCATAAAGGGGCGATTACCGTGGAGATGTCACCGGATACCAACCTGGCCATGGTCAATGGCCGGCGGTACGAACTCGATGTGAAGCCGATTATTGTTGAAGGCCGTACCCTGGTTCCATTGCGGTTTGTCAGCACCGCACTGGGTGCTGATGTGCAGTGGGACGGTGCGAGGGAGACGGTGACGATTACTTCCAAATAACAGCATTACTTCGCAGTCGGAAGACAGGTGTTCAAGGTTGCACACCTGTCTTTTAACCCATCCTTCGCGTTGTGAAGACTTATCGCCGTTATGTACCAATGCTCGTTGTAGGAATGTCAAATTTTAGGCCTGTCGACAGTGAACTCTGTCAACAGGCAGAATCCAAATTTCAATTACTTCCTTTGCTACTTTACAAATACAACGTTTATGGCCTTGATTAAAGCGGTTACAGGATCTCCCTCTTTAAAACCGGCCTCATCTAATGATTCTCGCGTCATCACGGACACGATCTCGGTGTCGCCCATTCACATTGTGACCTGAGCCATAACACCATCGGCATTAATCCTTCAAATGCGACCGCGGAGCCTGTTTCTTACTCCTGCCTGCAGTTTCCTTCACCTCCCGAATATACAGTTGGACGCCTTAGTATACCCATAAACAGACAGTCATATTAGACAGGATTTCAAAAATGGCTTGGAAGACAGCTCCAGCGGTGTTAAGCTTCTGTTACGCTTCTTCGGATGGGCGCTGATGATAACCTTGGTCAGTCAATACTTGGCATTCGTTTTCACCTGTCGGTCTGACAGAAGCCCAAAAAAAGGCCCACTGGTTGGCGCCAGTGGGAAGAAAAAGAATGGGAAAAAGATTCTTGAAAATCCAATAAGGACATTCAATCGATTTTAACCAAGCATTGAAAAAACCCGGCGAAAGGATAGCCGGGTTTTGATTACGTAACCCCCAAATGGCCTAAAACTCAGCCATTTCTATGGTTCATCAAATTCAGCTTCTCCTTTCCAAAACGGGAGGCGCATCCGTTTCCAGATACACCCTATCGGCCCAAGAATCGTAGCAAACACCTTAGATAACAAGGGCTCGGAGAATTATCATTATTTGGTTGTACTGACTGCTTTGATTATAAGTGATTCGCTGTTTAACGCTGAATTCCTGCAAAGAGAAAAAATTCTTTGAGCAAACCTGCAGGATGTTTTCTACGGGGCAGTTCACTTCATGACCATTACTGAGGTTGCTTTAATGAGCGCGGTTACGTTATCTCCGACTTTTAGTCCCATGTCTTCCACCGAACCCCGGGTAATGCAGGCTACTATCTCGTTGGAACCTGCGCCGATTACAACCTCCGCCGCAACCTCGCCCAATTTAATTTCCTTAATAACCCCCGGAATCTTATTTCTCCCGCTGATCTGCAAATGCTCTCACCCTTTCCATTCATTATTTTGGATAATATTCCGTTCAATCACGAGCTTTATTCCCGTCTACGCGAGCGAGGGGATGTCAAAGAAAGGGTCCTCTTGATATCCCTTTCGACACCATGCATTCGGAACGAATTGATGTTCTGTTTTCTGCTGAGAGGTTTCCTCCAGTAATACATATCGAAATCAACACGAATACCTGCCATACTGGAAGTGATTGTATCATGCAGGAAGCGTACAGGCGTAAAGAGAACTTAGGCGGTGTTGGAATCGGGATAACATATTTAGGACAAGCAGGCTACAATAAGACATATTATCCGTACACGTTTTACCCGGTTAATTCTTTCGCTATCATTCGCCTATGGAGGGGTCGAAGTGAAAAACGGGGATGATGTTGGTTCTGAAGTTATCATACGCCCGGTTGCGGAGTCGGACTGGTCAGCTATTATCGAGATCTTTCGGGAATTTGTCGGCTTTCATGCCCAACTCGATCCTCATTTTAAAAAGGTGGACGGGCACGGAGAGATGTTTGCCGACTATGTAAGGGAAAACCTCCGGACCTCTAATGCCATAATGTTGGTAGCAGAAATTCAAGATCAGATTGTCGGCTATTGTTTCGCTCTTATTCAAAGAAAGCCACCGGTTTATTTGGAGGGCGTTTATGGTTATATAGACAATCTGGCAGTGCTGAACGCCTATCAGAGAAGAGGAATCGGCAGCCTGCTCTATGGTCATGCCCTCAACTGGTTTAAGACAAGAAACATTGCCCGAATTGAGCTCGCAGCGGCCATAACCAATGAAAAGTCGACCAGTTTCTGGCGCAAGATGGGCTTCAAGCCATTTATGGAGACCCTGTTTACAAAAATCTAGACCCGCCAAAACCCCCGCCGGGTTGGGCAATTGAGGTGAAAAAATGAGTCATATCCTGCTGGTGGAAGATGATCTGAGCTTGATTGAAGGCCTGGAGTTTTCGTTGATGAAAAACGGATTCCGGGTGGATGTGGCCAGAACGGTAAAGGATGCTATTGCGGCGCTGAAGACCTCATCATATGACCTGCTGCTTATTGACCTGGGATTGCCCGATGGGAGCGGGTTTGACATATGCAGAAAGGTGCGGCAGACTTCCAATGTACCGATTATTTTTCTGACCGCCTCCGACGAGGAAGTGAATATCGTCATGGGGCTCGATATCGGCGGGGACGATTATATAACCAAACCATTCAAGCTGAATGAGCTGATCTCCCGGATCAAGGCCCTGCTGCGCCGGGCCCGCCTATCGGAAAGCACCCCCACGGAATTGAGCTCCAATGGAATCACTGTAAAGCTCTTGGAGAGCCGTGTTTTGAAGAATAACCGCGAAGTTGAGCTAACTGCCGCCGAATACAGGCTTTTGTGCCTGTTTATGCGCCATCCCAATACCGTCTTAACTAGGCAGGTCATACTGGATCGGTTGTGGGACAGCGGGGGCAGCTTTGTCGACAACAACACCCTGTCGGTTTACGTGCGCCGGCTTCGCGAGAAAATCGAAGATGATCCTGATAATCCGGTGTTTCTGCTTACGGTACGAGGACTGGGCTATCGATGGAATGTCAGAGAGTGAGGATAGCCGATGAAGGTATTCACCAACCGGGATGTTAAAATGCTCTTCATGGCCCTGGGGACCCTCTGCCTGCTGTTTCTGCTGCTCGGGCAGGTCACGGTAAAGCTCGCCGCTGAAGACTACAAGCACGATTTGCTGCTCCATGACTACGGGATAGCAGGGTATCTGGCGAGAAACGGGTTAAATGAAATCCAGATTATACGTTCCTTTACTGCGGAGAAAACTGATGATGACCTGAAAGCCGGGCAGGAACTACTGGCAACCGCCGGCTATTCCGGCAGCACCCCAATCCAGCTGCTTCCGGAGCCGGAGCGGTTTTACCACAAGTATTCGCTGAACCTGCTTTTGCTGTCTGCCTTGTTTTCTGTGGTGGTTGCTGCACTGCTTTGGTTTCATTTTCGCCGACATTACCTTAGGATTGAAAAAGCCGACACTGCCATCCGCGATTTTATAGCCGGCAGGGCTGAGGCCCCCCTGGATGACCAGGATGAAGGCAGCCTGGCCCGTCTCCTGGCATCGGTGAACTCCCTGGCTACCGCGCAGAAAGCTCACATTGAAAAGGAGAGGCAAAACCAGGAGTTCCTGAAGGATACCATCTCGGACATATCCCACCAACTGAAGACCCCCCTGGCAGCTCTTAAAATGTACAACGAGATAATCCAGAACGAGAAAACGGGAAATGAGACGGTGGACAGCTTTACCCAAAAAAGCGAACGGGAGCTGGCTCGCATGGAGTTCCTGATCCACAGCCTGCTGAAACTTACCCGGTTGGATGCGGGTTCCATTGAGCTGAAAAAGGGTCCCCATAATCTAAAAGCGTTTCTTGACGAGGTTATTACCGGTTTTCGCATGCGGGCGGAACTGGAGGGCAAGGAGATCAAGCTTCACTGTGATGAACACATCACGATGAGTTTTGATGAGGAATGGCTGCTGGAGGCGGTCAGCAACATCATCAAAAACGCCCTCGATCACACCGAGGCCAACCACCGGATTGAGATACAAGTCGATGAAACCCCCATCTTCACGCGGATCGTCATCAGGGACAACGGCCGGGGTATTCACCCGGAGGATTTGCATCACATCTTTCGCCGGTTTTACCGCAGCCGTTTTTCCAAGGACCATCAGGGCATTGGCATAGGGCTTACGCTTGCCAAAGCCATTATCGAGAAGCACGGCGGGTCCATCACGGTGGAGAGCGAACTCGGAAAGGGTTCCGCCTTTCACCTGACCTTTCCCAAGCTCCAACCCCCTGCAATTAGCAGGTTGAATGCATAACTCTGCTTGAATGCATAAATATGTAGGAGCCGGTTGACGCAGCATGGTAGCAACACCCTGCGAAGGCGAGCGACGAAAGGGGGCGAGCCCCATGGACGGGGCGAGAGGACCACTGAACATGGATGTGAATTGGCCCGGTACCCCTTTCGTCGTGAGATAAGCAGATGGTGTTGCACCATGCGGAGTCTGGCGACGAATATTTATGCATTCACACTACGTATTATTAATTTCCGCGCCGAAATCTACCTTTCAAATCTGTAAGCTTGGATTCACCTCATAGTAAGCTTCCCGAATTATTATTTCCTTAAATTGAAAAGGCAGGTGTTATCCTTGGTTATATTGACGGCCCAGAAACTATGCAAAACATATGGAGCGGGAGAGACCCGGGTTGACGCCCTGAAAGATGTATCTTTCTCGGTTGCCAAAGGTGAGTTTGTGGCGGTTATCGGGCCATCCGGTTCCGGCAAAAGTACCCTCCTGAACCTGCTGGGAGGATTGGACACCCCGACTTCGGGTAAAGTGTACCTGGAACAAAAAGACATCTTCGCCATGAAGGAGAAGGAATTAGCCGTTTTTCGCCGTCGGAAAATCGGTTTTGTCTTTCAAGCCTACAACCTGGTTCCAGAGCTCAATGTTGAGGAAAACATCATCCTGCCGATTCTTTTGGACTACCGCAAACCGGACTGGGAGTATATTGACGAGCTGCTGGGGGTTTTGGGACTGGCGGAGCGGAGGCACCACCTGCCGAGCCAGCTTTCCGGAGGGCAGCAGCAAAGGGTGGCCATCGGCCGCGCTTTGGCTACCAGTCCGGCCATCATTCTGGCAGATGAACCAACCGGGAATCTTGATACCAGAAACAGCCGGGATGTTATCAATCTCCTGAAACTGTCGTCCACCAGGTACAAGCAGACGGTGATCATGATAACCCACAATCACACCTACGCGTCGGTGGCCGACCGGGTGCTGAGCCTGGAAGATGGCGTAGTAACTGATCTGGGAGGAATGCGGTGATGAACAGCTATCTGTCACTCGTACCCAAATACCTGGCTCAACACCAAAAAAAGACCCGGTTGGTTATAGCAAGCGTCGCCATATCCGTGGCTCTGACTACCGGTATCTTTTCCATGCTGGATGCGTTCCTGCGCTTTGAAAGGATTCAAGTGCTCCATGACCGGGGCAATTATCACCTTATACTCCAAAATGCATCAACGAAAGAAATGGATGCTATCAGCAGTCGAATCGACGTAGCCGAAGCGGGGAGATGGGTCAATCTTGGCAGGGCCAGTATCAATGGGACCGAATGCCTCCTGGGGGCGCTGGACGAGAATTTCGCCGACAACTTCAATGTAAGGCTCATAGCCGGCAGGTACCCGACGGCCTATAATGAAGTAATGCTGGAGCAGTGGGCGGCTGCAAGCCGGCAGTTGAATGTGAAAGTAAACGAGACGGTTACGATTACCTTTGATGGTGTCCCGCAAGAATTCACGGTCAGCGGAATATTCAACGATCTTGGCAACCTGAAAGCCCAGGCGGTACCCGGATTAATCCTGTCAGTCGACAGGGCGATGGAGCTAAGACCGGATGCGGATGTATATTACGCGGTTCTCTTCAAAGACGGGGTTAAAGTCTTAAACGCGGAGAAGGAGATAAAGGACTCCTTAAATCTGGCTGATGACCGGGTTCAGCGCAATGAAATGCTGCTGGCAGTTACCGGACAAAGCCGGAGCAAGCATGCTACCTCGTTGTACGCCACCGGTGCCGTACTGTTTGTACTGGTGCTGATGGCTGGCGTGCTCATGATCTACAACACCTTCAACATATCAGTAATGGAGAGGGTACGCCAGTTCGGGCTTCTGAGATGTATCGGCGCTTCTCAGGACCAGATAAAGAAGCTGGTCAGAAGAGAAGGCCTTGTTATTACCTTGAAGGCCATACCGATCGGAGTTATGGCAGGTATGCTGATAACCTTTTTCTGTTCTGCCCTGCTGAAGTTCTACAACAGCAGTCTCTTCCGGGATATCCCCTTGTTTACGGTCAGCATCCCGGGTATAAGTGCGGGCATTGCCATCGGTTTCCTGACAGTTTTTGCGGCTCTGCTGTTACCGGCTCGGAAGGCGGCGCAGGTTTCCCCGGTAAGCGCGGTAACCGGAGCCGGTGATGTAGCCATACCGGCCCGGTATAAACGAGGACTGCTTACTCGTATCCTCCAGGTGGAGATTGCCCTGGGGATAGGCAATGCCGTCATGAAAAAGAGAACCTTTGTCCTGATGGCCAGCTCAATCGCCGTCAGCATCATCATGTTTATGGGCTTTCAGGTGTTCGTCGATTTCATGCATACCTCCCTGAGAACTACCAAACCCTATACGCCAGACATCACCCTCTCTTCGGAACAGGGCATGGGGGACGAGATATACGAAAGGTTGTCAGGTATTGAAGGGGTTAAGAGAGTCTATGGCCGGATGTTTACCTACGTCGATGTTACCTTCGATGCTGCCAGGCTGACCGATACTTACAAAAATATCGTGAGTGAGGTTGAGGTTGCAGAAAACGGCCTATTCATCCCGCCGGAAAAATCGTGGCTCATCTCTTACGAAAAGAATCAGTTCCACTGGTCCAAGCCGGATCTGATCGAAGGGACCCTGGACCAGGATAAGCTTAACGCCCAGAACGGGGTCATCGTGGTTGCTCGCCATATTCGCAACAATATTTCGCTCGAAACCGTGAACTGGCAGTTGGGGGACCGGGTTTATATTGATACACCCGCCGGACGAAAGGAATTGCGGGTCATGGGGATACTGCGAACCGTGCCCTTTCGCAGCGAAAAGCCAACACTAACAACGTTTATCACCACCGAGAAGCTGTTTACTGAGCTGACGGGAGAATCAGCCTTCAAGACCGTCAACATTCAACTGGCTGGCCGCAACCAGGAGCAGGCTGTTCAGGCCATAAAAGAATTGGCGGGAGAAAACATAACCTTTCATGACGAGCGGCAGCGGAATGCCGAGATTGACCAGACCTTCTTTACAATGGCGGTGTTTGTATACGGCTTTATTGCAGTAATAGCGCTGATCAGCATCTTGAATATCGTTAACACCATGAATACGAGTGTCGCGTCCAAAACCAGGTATCTGGGGGTTATGCGGGCCATCGGCATGGCAGGCACCCAGCTGGAGAGAATGGTGTTGACGGAAGCCGCCGTATACAGCCTGACCGGTTGCCTTGCCGGGTGCATCCTGGGGATCATGCTGCAGAAGGCTCTGATCACCCAATTGCTTTCCACCTATCATGTCATCTGGAGGTTTCCCCTGCTCCAGATAATCCTGATATTTATTTGTACCGTGATCATAACGGTGATTTCGGTAACCGGCCCGTTGAAACGACTGAGAGCCCGGGGAATTTCAGAACTGGTGAACTCGCTCTAAAATGGTGTCCGACCCTGTGCGACAGACTTTGGCGCGCCAAACTGCAGAGCATGACGACTATGCTGATTTCTTACCAGAATGAATTATCTCTCGGGAACGGTCAAATCCCGGAGCCTTGGCCGCTGTAGGACCCTTTCCAGGTTTGATCTTCACGCAACGGTAATAGACTCACTGAAAGACAGCAGGAAAAACCGCCAGTCGAAACGAAACAAAGGGAAGATATTAGATCTGTCAGGGGGATAAAGCCATTAAGAAGACAATACCCCTTCTCATACTAATTACCTTGGTATTCGTCCTTCCGGTGCGAGTAGAAGCGAAAACTATTGCACGACTGAAATTAGTTGACCTCAAGGAGATCAGCAGGATAAAACAGGCAATCGGCAGGGATAGAGACCGCACCGTGCTGTTTGTTGGGGACTCGGTAGTTTACGGCAGTGCGGCAAGATACGATAAAGACACCATACCTTCATTTTTTGCAAGCCTCCTCGAACAAAAAGGTTATAAGCACACTCATGTCTATAATTTAAGCCTTTCGGGGTGCTCGTTTACCGATACCTACGAGGTTTTAAAGTTTGTTATGCCTTCTCGCCCGGATTATGTGATCTACGACTTGAATGTTGCGTGGTTCGACGCCAAGGAACGTTCTTACCGGACGCTATTGAATCTGAATGATCCTGCGGCGATTGAAAAAGACCAGCCTGTGAAAATCACGTTTGGTGAGCACATTTATACCGGTTGGGACAAAAAGAAGTGGGATCATCTGGATGGGTTTCCTGTTAAGTTGGGAGACTACAACTATAGCCAGGGTAATAAGCAGTGGCAGGCCTTTTTAAAAATCGCCGCCTTGCTCAAACAGTACCCCGATACAAAGGTGCTGATGTTTCTACCTCCCCGCAACTATGCCCTTTACTCGCGCTATGAACTGGTCGACCAGTCACTGTACTTAAAAAAGACCGCCTTTATCAAAAAACATCTGCCATCAAACGTTGTCTGTTGTGATTACACCTGGAGAGTTGAAAGCCAGCATTTTTCCGATTTAATCCATATGCTCCCGCAAGGTAACAAGAAAACCGCCGAATTCCTTTTCGATGATTACCTTAAACTGATATCAAAAAAATGAACTAAGCTCTGATGGTGTAAATAATTGGTTGTTGGGCAGATAGATCAAGTCCAATATTATGTGTAAAATTCCTCTGGTCATGGCAGTGACTCTTTGAGCTAGAGATAAAAGATATTAGAACCTGGTTTTGGCCGGCATGAACGGTATTCATGGTATTCAGCCATATCTAAATACCTTCGGCCGCCAGCCCACTTGTTATCTATCTCAAGGAGCAAGGCCCCAATTAACCTGTTTGCTGAGTCTCGACTCGGGAATATACGTATAACTCTTTCCCTGCGGCGAATCTCTTCGTTCAATCTCTCC
>JAKOVY010000146.1 GCA_029781825.1 Bacillota bacterium
GGGTCCCCCGATAGCCCCTAAGAGAACGGCCTGACTTTCCCGGCAGAGTTTGAGGGTCTCATCCGGCAGGGGTTTGCCTACTGCATCGATGGCAGCCCCCCCTACCAGGCCTTCTCGAAAATCAAATCGGTGGCCATACTTTTCTCCTATGGCCTTGAGCACCTTAACGGCCTCGGGTACGATCTCTGCTCCAATCCCGTCGCCGGGAAGTACTGCTATCTTGTACAAGCTACTTCACCTTCTCCTTGACATAGTTTATCAGCCCGCCTTTATCGATTATCTCCTGCATGAAAGCAGGAAAAGGTTCGGCCAGATACGTCTTCCCGCGGGACAGGTTTCTGATCTCCCCTTGGCGCAGGTCCACTTCCAGAGTGTCACCTTCCTGCACCTCATCGACGCACCGGGGACACTCCAGTATCGGCAGCCCGATATTGATGGCGTTGCGATAGAAGATCCGGGCAAATGAACGGGCGATTACACACGAAACTCCGGCGGCCTTGATGGCAATCGGGGCATGCTCGCGCGAGCTGCCGCAGCCGAAGTTTTTGTCCGCTACGATAATATCACCTTGTTTAACCCGGGACGGAAAAGACGGATCAGCGTCTTCCATGCAGTGTTTGGCCAGCTCCGCCGGATCCGAGGTGTTGAGGTAGCGGGCCGGGATAATGGCATCGGTATCCACATCGGATCCGAATTTGTGTACCCTGCCGGTTAAACTCATCTACTTCACCTCCCAGGGCGGGGTTATTGCTCCCTTGATGGCGGAAGCCGCCGCCACCGCCGGGGATGAGAGGTAAACCTCACTCCCGGGATCACCCATCCTGCCCACAAAGTTCCGGTTGGTAGTGGCCAGGGCTCTTTCACCCCGGGCCAGGATTCCCATATGACCTCCCAGGCACGGCCCGCAGGTCGGGGTGCTCACTGCCGCCCCGGCTTCAATAAATATCTCAATAAGTCCTTTTCTCAGGGCCTCCAGATAGATCTCCTGGGTTCCCGGGAAGATTATCAGACGGGTCTCGGGGTGGACCTTTTTCCCCCGCAGGATCTCGGCCGCGATCTCCAGGTCCTCCATGCGTCCGTTGGTGCAACTGCCAATCACCACCTGGTCGATGGTGATTCCCGCCACTTCGCTGACGTTCTTTGTGTTCTCCGGAAGGTGGGGAAGCGCCACCAGAGGCTCCATACCGGTAACATCGTATTCCCGGATCTCGGCATAGCGGGCGTCCGGATCACTGTAGTAAAGGGTATACTCGCGTTTGTTCCTGCTCCTGACATAGTTGAGGGTAATCTCATCGGGAGCTATGATCCCGTTTTTGCCGCCGGCTTCAATGGCCATGTTGGCCATGGTAAAGCGGTTGTCCATGGACAGCGAGTCGATAACCGGTCCGGCGAATTCCATAGCCATGTAGCGGGCACCGTCAACCCCGATATCACCGATAACCCTCAGGATCAAATCCTTGCCGCTTACATAGGGTGGGAGCTCCCCGTAGAATACAAACTTGATGGTTTCCGGCACCCTGAACCAGGCCTCTCCGGTAGCCATGGCCGCGGCCATATCGGTGGAACCTACTCCGGTGGAGAAGGCCCCCAGGGCCCCGTAGGTGCAGGTGTGGCTGTCGGCACCTATAATCAACTCTCCAGGCAGGACCAGCCCTTCCTGGGGGAGCAGGCAGTGTTCTATCCCCATGCGCCCGATTTCAAAGTAGTTGACAATACCGTATTTTTGGGCAAAATCCCGCATGCGCTTGGCCTGTTCGGCCGACTTGATATCCTTGTTGGGAGTAAAATGATCGGGCACCAGCACTATCCGGTTCGGGTCAAATACCCGGTCAACCCCGAGTTTCTCAAACTCGTCGATGGCAACCGGAGTGGTGACATCGTTGCCCAGGACCACGTCAACCCGGCAGTTCAGCAGTTCTCCCGGATGGACTTCTTCCTTCCCTGCATGTTTAGCCAAGATCTTTTCCGTTATCGTCATTCCCATTTAGATCTACAACTCCTCCCTCCTGGTCCGGTCTGCTTATTTCAAAAGCTGCTTTATTTATGGCGTTTAAGTAAGCCTTGACGCTGGCCTCAATGACGTCGGTTGACAGTCCGCGTCCCAGGACCTTGAGGTTGCCTACCGCAACCTTGACCACAACCTCTCCCTGGGCATCCTTCCCGCCGGTTACCGCATTCAGTTTGTATTCAATCAGGGTTCCCGGCAGGCCGGTAATTCGGTCGATGGCGTTGCAGGCGGCCTCCACCGGTCCGTCTCCACAGGCGGCCTCTTCTACCAGGCCCTTGGCTCCCACAAGCCCGACGGTGGCTGTGGGCACCACGGTGCTGCCCCCGGTAAAGTGCAGGTACTGCAGTTTGAAGCGCTCCGGTATCACCCAGATCTCGTCCTTGACCAGGGCCTCAATGTCATGGTCGGTAACCTCTTTTTTCTTGTCCGCCAGGTCTTTGAACCGCTGGAAAGCGCGGTTGAGCTCTTCTTCATTCAGGTTGAAACCAAGCTCTTTGAGCCTCTCGTTAAAAGCGTGGCGGCCGGAGTGCTTGCCCAGAACCAGGTTGCTCTTGGGGAGACCTATCAGTTCAGGGCTCATGATCTCATAGGT
>JAKOVY010000165.1 GCA_029781825.1 Bacillota bacterium
GACGGCGGCGATCTCCTGGGCGGTGCCGGAATAGGTGACGGTTTCGGCAAATTCGTTAGTATCAAGAAAAACCAGTGAATCTGCTATCATTTGGTCCTTAAACATGATAGCCCCTCCTAAAAGGGAGAGGGGCCTTTTCGGCCCCTCTTATCCATTCAGTTTCAGTTCGCAGGTTGCCACGCCGGCCGGCTTGTTTTGGAAGGCCCAACCTGCAGGCACATTGCCCGCGTCAACACTGGTAATAACGTTGTTACCCACATCCCAATAGAGCGGATCGCCCTGCTGATAGACCTCAGCGGCCACGCAGGGGATCCCGTTGAAAACGCCGGTCAGCCAGAGATCGCCAAATTGCCCGCCGGGGATGTTGTCGGCAGCAATCCCAACGCGGCTTTGCCCGAGCGGAATGACCGTATCTTTCTGAATGTCAACACCAGGCGGAGCTTGCCAACGAATGGTATGCCCTTCTTGTACCTTAGGCATCTGTTTAAACCTCCTTAAAAGTATTATAGATAAGCCCCGCCGTTAAGACGGGGCTTATGACTATTACTGGCCAGGATTCATGAAGGCACCACGGAAGTCAATGGCCTTCACGCCCCAATCATGGTACATGCGGTACTCAATGCCCAGCATGTTGAAGCTGACTTGAGACTCCATGATTGGGGTGTCGCGTCCGTTCAGGAAGTCAACCTGAACGGCAGGCGCTTGGTTCTGATCGGCGATCAGATACCAACGAGTATTGGATCCGCCAATATTCGGGTTCTGGAGCTCAGCATCCTCGACCACGGTCAGGCTCCCAGCAAACGGATTCGGGATGCCGGGGATAAGCTGACCCGGGTCGATAGTAGAAGCAATAACTTGCCGTGCACCAGTAGCCCGGGAAGGCGGCACTAACAGGTAACGAGGCGAGATGTTCAAGGTCGCCTGGTTCAAGAGACCACGTTGGGTCATCATCGCCTGGCGCCCTTCATCGAGGCTCTGGACACTGACAACATCCGGGTTTGCTGACAAGTTGTTGTGTGCGGCGCCAAACATCGGTTGGTTGTCCTCATCCAATACAGGGTTGCCGTTAAGGATCCGGTAAACATCAGTATTGATGTTCCGGCGGGCCGCGGCGGCGTAAGCGGCCGGCATCCGGGTAAAGGCATCAAGATCGTCATTGATGATCATCTTCCGGGTGAGCGACCACTTGATGCCCTTGGTGCTGAGCTGACGCCAGACCGCGCTTTCGGTCATCTGGCCATGCCGGAACTCACCATGTTCGCCAAGATCTTCAAGCCCGGGGGCTTCCGACAACCGAACACCAGTAGCAGGTTTGAAATCCCGCAGGGTGCCAATGGCGCACCAAATCTGATAGGTTGTCGGGGCTTCGTTGTAGGCTTGCAACATTACCTTGTTGGCAACATTCGCCAGAATGAGCGGGAAATCGCTGGAGCTGGCATATGGACCGGAAAATCTTTCATATCCGCCATCGAAGAAATGCACTTCACCCGGATGGGCAATTGCATGGAACAGTTCTTCGGGGCTGCCGAAGAAAGGTTTTCCGTGTTGCCGATAGTAGCAATGCTGCATGAGTTGAACCAAGGTATATCGACGGAAATCATTTGCTCCGGGGGCGGGTTTCTCAACCCTGATCCCGACCTTCATGGAGAGTCCGTCGATGGCAGCAGCACGGAATTTGTCGGTTTCGTCAGCCACATAGGAGACAGAGACCGGGGTCCGCTCCCGCGCCAACTTCTCAAGGGCGAGTTTTTGGACTTCCTCAACAGTGAAGCCCTCGTCGAGATATTTGTTCAATTCTGCGCCTTCGATCCCAGCTTTGAAGCAAATCTCACGGATTTGCTTTTGTCGTTCCCGCTCGGCTTTCTGCGCATCCTCTGCGCTCAAGCCTTCTTGTTTTGGGGGGTCCTGTTTTTGCGCCGGCGGCTTATCCAGACCAAGCTGAATCCGCTCTTCGGAGGTCAGTTCGGATTCCTTGACCTGGACCTCTTTGCCGTCGCGCGTGACGGTGAACATCTTCATGTCGTTTACCTCCTGTGTTTGATTATTTTCTGACGGCGTTTCCGCCGAATCAGACAACGATAATCCAACACCAACGTTGGGAATGGCCGGCGTTGGTTCAAGGGAAATCTCGTAAATTTCCCAATCGGTCGCAATATCAACCGGTCCAGAAAACCCGCGCTCCTCTTCGCCCTCTTCAACGTGGAGGAATTTGTAAATCTGGACACCAACAGAAACACCTTTCAGGGATCCGCTTTGGACTTTCTGGAAGATGAGTTCGGAACGCTCGTCGGTGTCAAATTTGAGCCGGGCGCGGTATTTACGGGCTTTTTCATCGAGATATACGTCAAGGACCGGACCAACCGGCATAACCCCTTGCTGTGGGTCGCGACCATGGGCAAAAAGAAAGGAGCCGACCGTTTTGATCCGCTCCAATCTGCATTCACCCGGGTTATGACCGAGGACCATTTCACCCCACCAGCGCTTTACCTTGATTTCGCTGGAAATGGAAAGGTCGATCTCCCGGTTTTCTTTATCGATTTTGAGGTTTTCGCTAGGCTGCGTTTCGATTGAAAACGAAATATAATCGGGGTCATACCTTCCTGGCCTAGTAGGGTGTCGGTTTTTCTCCGGCATTCGCATCAACTCCCTTCAAAATTGAGCTTGGCCTGTTCTGGCTTGCTTTTCTTCGGTATCTTCTCAGGCAACTGCTGTTGAGGCTGTTCTCCAAGAACAAGCCCAAGGCTTCTTGCAAATTCTTGCTCTTTGGCGCGCTGTTTGAGGTTTTCCCGCCAGTCCTCCCCCTTTTCGGCACAGATTCTTTCAAGGGTAGTCATACCGTAATCAAGTGCTTTGGCGTTGGCTTGAACCTCTTTCAGCGGGTCAATCCAAGTCCAGCCCGGAGCAATCCAGCGAACATTGAAGTATTTTTCCGGGTCGCTCCAGAAGTCTTTTATCTGGACCTCGCCAGTTAAAACACAATAGGTGACAAATTCCTCCCAGATCGGCTGGCAGAAGTGGGTGATCATGAATTTTTGCATCGGCACCCAGGTTTTCCTGTCTTCCAAGTGGTTCTGCCGCGCACTGGAGTAGTTGGACTTTGACATATCCCGGCTGACTACTTCGTAGCTCTGACCAGTGCCTGCGGCGACTTCCCTTTGTTGAATCTCAATGAAATCTTTTACTCCAGCACTTGCCCGGGCGGGGTTCGCTGTTTTTATGTCCTCACCGGGAAGCAATGTCTCGATCATCCCTGGGTAGATGCTTTCAATTCGTTTACCTTCGGTGTCTGTGGTAACTCGCCCCGGCGTTGGCGCCCCTTGCCTAGTAATAAATAGCGCAAAACAGGCTGCAATCCTGGCGGCGACCAATTCGGCGTCTTTATAATCGTCTGTGTCTTTAATATCGTCTATTACCTGCACGATCTCCGGGATGCCCCGGACCTGTCCGACACGGGTTTTGTGGAATAGATGGATTATTTGCTCCGCCGGGATCCGCTTGGAGTCGTAAATGATTGTTCCATCGGGGCTGGATTGCTTGAACCAATAGGCTAAGGGCTTATAATATTCGTTTACCTCAACGCCGGACAAAATATAATTCTTGGTCCCTGGTGCCTCTGTCAGCGATGTGTCGAGTAAGTCGGCCTCCAGCGCTTGGAGCTTGAGCGGGATCCGGCTTTTCTTGTCAGCGACTTTCAGGACCAATATTTCGCCGTCATAAATCCGCCGGCGAAGTAAGAATGCCTGCTGCTCGAAAAAGTCCATCTGGCCGGTTATATCGCAGTTTTTGGCTTTGCACCAGATTTTGAACTTTTCTTCAAGGATGTCATTCAGCTTTTCATCGCCTGTTGCGGCTTGCGGGTGGATCCCGGTACCAATCACGTTTCGGACTATGGCATCTACAGCAGCTTTCGCGAGGCTGGAGTTGCGCTCAAGATCCCTTGCCCGGGCGCGGATGATGTCCCGGCCACCGCGGTCGATAAACTCCGGTGGTGCATTTGATGGCATCCAATGATCCCGGAAACGTCCCTGTTCGGCAGCGCGATAGTTGAATTTCGACAAGTCACGCAATCCCTGGCGATACAAAGCTCGCCGCCAAGCCCGCTCCGGTGAAAGAACAGCAATTATGTTTTCAAGAAACGAAAGCTCATAAGTTGATGCCGAGTCTCGGCGGTTTTCCCTGCGTGGGGCTCGCTGTGTAGCCCGGCTCATAAACTGCTGGAATAGGTTCTCTCGCTTCATTTGCCCCACCCCGCCAGTGTCCTGGTTCCATGCTTTTCGCGCTCAATCATGGCCCGAAGGTATATTTCTCGCTGATGCAGGAATTGGAGATCAGCTTTGCGCATTCGCATTCTGCCAAGCTGGTATTCCTGCCCATTCATTACTGCCGATATTGCCTTCTGCACTTCTTCGAGCTGTTCTTCGTAGCTTTTAATTGCCACCAGGATCACCTCCTTTACTACCGTTTAAGCCAGTCGTTTTGTTGTTGGATCCATTGCCCGGGCTTTTTTTCTTTGGGCTTTTCTTCTTTTGGTTTTGGTTGTTCCGGGCGTAAATAACGAACGCCGCAGATTTCTGCAGCGCAAGCATCCATAACAGAACAGTCAAGCAGATGGTTTTGGGCGTGGCTGCCAATCGGTCGCCACACTTGCACTATCCGCCCTTTTTTATCTTTCTCGCCCACCTTATGTTCGGCGGTGATATGCTCGGCGAATTCCCGGGGGCAGTCTTTAAAGACCATCCAAGAGCCAGGTTCGCCAGGATTTTTGTTGAGTCGGCCAGCAATAAAGTCTTTGAAATATTCTGTGTCGATGATGTATAATTTCAATCCCTGGTGGATGCCTTTTTCGATTGTCGAAACTGTATAAGGAGCATTCAGTTTCTTCGAGGATCCTTTCCCGGGCAGACAGACGCCTGGGAATAATGCGCAAAAGTCATAAACTTCGTCAGTCCTGAATCCGGTGTCAATTACAGCAAGGTTAACGATCCTTTCACGGCCCCACTCATCGGGATAACGACGGTTGATAATAACTTCTTCCAACTCTTCCCACGTCTCAACCCGGCCATATTCAATCAGCCAAGAAGTTAGTTTCGGCCCCCATCCCCGGACCGTGTACCACATATGGTCTTTCTGCACGTCAACGCCAGCAGTAATGATTTGGGCTTCATTGGGTACAACCCCACGCTCGTGATTCCATGCTTTTTTAAGCACTACGTCCGAGTTCATGGTGGCCGCCTTCTCGCGCCACGGTTCGCCCAACCAAGAGTTGATAAAGTTTTGCAATTTCTCTGGGAAGTCTTTGGACTCAATGAATTGTGATGCAACTTCACCGAATGTAACCCAGGGAGAATAAATGGAGTTGATATGATACCCGACTTTTCGGGCCTTACCTTCCGGCATCTCTGCCGGATGCCATTTCCCTTCTTTCTCATCAAAAGCCGCCGGCCGCCACTCACCGGTTAGGAGCATTTGTCTTTTGTGGCGGTCCTCAATTATCATTTTGCAGTTTTCGCACTCATACCAGGCCAGTTCTTTGACTTTTCGCGACTTTTCTTTGTAGTCTTGAACTTCCTCAAGTTCTTTCGGCCATTTGATTTGTGCGAGCTTAAGGGTTTGATATGAGCCGCAATGAGGGCAGGGCACAAAGTATTGTTTTATTACATCACAGGCCATTAATGAGGTCCAGATTTGACCGGTTGCAAGAGTCGGCGTAGATGCCTTATAAATTTTCCGGTTGTAGAAGTTCTTCGCACGCTCTGCCCCAAGGCTGATCGGATCCGCTTCCTTGCCGGAATAGGGCGGGTATTTGTCGGTTTCATCGAAAATGACCACTCGCATTGGCCTAGTGGCAAGCGAAGCGGCGGAGTTAGCGCCGGCCAGGGCAAGGTACATACCGATAAATTGAAGTTCCAAGCGTTTACTCCGGTCTTCTTGAAACCTCTCAGCTAGAGCCGGAGAGAGGCGAAACATCGGCTGCAGGCGCTTGTCCGACGTGTATTCAGCCATTTCCAGGGTCGGATAGACGACTAAAGTCGGGCTTTGATCTTGGTCGATGATGTAGCCGATAATGTTGTTGAAGGTTTCGGTGCCCCCGACCTGGGTCGGCTTACAGAAAACGACCTCTTGGATATAGGGGTCGTTGAAAGTGTCCATAATTTCCCGCAAATAAGGGGTGTTTGCTGTTTTCCACGGACCAGGTAACGGAGAGGTCTGTTGGTCCATGACGCGGTATTTATCGGCCCACTCAGAAACAGTTAATTTTTCCGGTGGCTTCCAAGCAAGAATCTCTTTTTCTGACCAATTGACTGCCATTTATATCACATCTTTCTCTTCCTGCCTTTCTTCTTGGTTGGCGTATATTTCCCGTCCCGAGAATATTGTTCAAGCAAATCATATACTTCGTCCGAGACGATTTTCTCGATTTCTATGCGCAGATCCGGATCTGAGAATTGGCCAGCGATCTTTTTTGCCATTGCCAGCAGGCCTGATTTGACCTCTGAGATGCGGCGCGCCCATTCGGTGTGGATTTCTTCGACCGCCATGTATTGGCCTTCAAGGATTTCTCGCTCCCGCCGGGCTTTGGCGGCTTGCTCTTCTTTGAGGTCGGCTTCGGCGCGGAGTTTCCGGGCGGCGTCACTTTCTTCATTCGCGCCAGACCGCCATTCCATGATGGCCTTGATGTCCCACCAGCCGCGCTCAATTTTGAGGATCCCGCCAGCTTTTGCATCCCAGTCGCGGATCGTGTGGTCTGTCACGCCGAAAAATTCGGCTGTTTTTTCCGTGTTCAGGAGTATTTTGTCGTTTATTACTCTTACCCACCTGGGTATGTCATGCTTGACTTTTGGCATATATATTCATTCCCTTGCATAATAAGGCTTCGCAGAATCGGAAGTCGAAAAAATTTTTTATACCCGGGAAAATGGCGCGCTGCGCGCGACC
>JAKOVY010000043.1 GCA_029781825.1 Bacillota bacterium
CAACCCGGCAGCTTTTGCACCTGAGGCTTAGTGTTGGGACAACGATAATGGATTTCGCGGAAAGTTGCCCGGCGGCCCCAACGGTCTTCGTAGGTTTTTTCGATATTTTCAGCTACCAGTTTCGCCCCGCACTTGGGGCAGTTGGTAAGCGGGTTATCGGCCGAAAATTCCCCCTGTGGGTGGTTCCACGGCAGCTTATAGCACACATAAGTGCTGCTTAGGCAGCCGTCTGGAACGTACACCACGTCACAGGTGGCCGGGGTGTAAATGCCGGGGTAGACGTAATAATCATCGTCCCAATCGCTCCCCACCCGCGGCGTTCCGCACGCCGGGCAGGGTTCAAGTTGCTGATAACCGAAATGCGTGCCTCTCATAACCGCTGTGATTCCTCCTCAAATTAATTTTGACTTCCGCCTACCCGGGCCTAAATGCCCGGGTTTCGGTTCGGAGCCGGCGGGTCGCATCAGTTTTTCACTCCGGCCTTGTGACCGGCACCCCGTGGGATGGGGTATTACCTGTCACTCTGCATTTACTGCCTTAAAACTCACGTGCGAAAGCTGATCTTGTAACCTATACGGTGCAACTACTCCTACAACCTCGTTGTTATAAGTGATCCACAGCTGAGTCATCCTGTCGTTAGTGTAAAATCCATAAAACTCTGGATTGTCGAAGAGTTCAAAATATACACAATCGATGGTAAGCTCCTTTCCCGTTTTTGGGTCATAGAAGATACGCAAGCGGCACTTTGGATCAAGGATCAACTCTAGGTGACTGTCAATTACTTCGATAGGTTCATCGGGCAGGTTTATTAGCCGCTGAAATTGTTCGGCAGTATACCTGCATTCGGGAGTTAATGTGCCATATACCTCCAAGATGGTCGGGTGCATATGTGGCTCATCTACTAGTATGACGTACCCATCAGTGGTGTAGCCATGACCGTGGGCAAGTGAGTGGTGTTTGTGGGCCTTCTTAATCCATGATTTCACTTTCGTCTTGTTATACACGGTCTTCATGTTCGAACCTCCTTATTTTTTCCTGCGATTTGGCCTATACGTGCGCCAGCGCCCTGGCCCCGATGATGCGCCCCTGCTCATCGCGGACGGCGTCGTCCACGATGAACACGTCCTGCCGTTCGGGCACGGCCTGGGCAACCAGCGCAGACACCACATAGATGGTATCCGGGCGCGGGTCGGGCAGGTCAGACACCTCCCCAAACCGGGTCTGATTCACCGGGACGGTAATCCCGTCCACGGTGACGGTATCCACCTGTACCCGGTTAACCGCGCACCGGGCAACCTGCCCGGACGGCGGAATGGTGACTACCGGGCCGGTAGGTCCGGCCGGCATCAGGTTCAGGGCGTGGGGAGTAAGGTTCACGATCCTCATTCTTGTATCCTCCTTCCTCTTTTAGATTTGGCTTCCGCCTACCCCGCTACTCGGCGGGGTTTCGGCCCGGTGCCGCCGGGCCTCATCAGGGCGGGACTACTT
>JAKOVY010000015.1 GCA_029781825.1 Bacillota bacterium
AGAAATGAAAGTATATGTACTGATTCGAGAAGACGCAGAGTATGGATATGGACATTGTCCCAGAATTCTGGGAATCTATTCCACGGAAGCGCTGGCTAATGAATATCTCCAGCGTTTCCAACAAAAACCAGAATATGGTTACAAATCCAATGATTATTGGGTAGATGAGTATGAGTTGGATGAAGACCCGGTCCGCCGGGACCCGTAATCCCGGCGAAAAGGAGGTGACAAAGATGTTTTTAATCAAAGTAAAGGAAGTTCTGCCGATTGAGGCAGAATTACAACAAATACACATAAAAGAAAAGGTTGTAGACCTGTATTACAAGGTTTACAACCAGCACTGGGTTGCTAAGGTGTGGCCCAGTGGCGAAGTAGAATACATCGAATGGAGCGGCTAGGCCAGCCGGGAGCCTATCCCGGCAAAACCAAAGAAAGGAAGGAGAGAGGGAAACATGATGTGTGACGCATGTGGCAAACCGATTAAAAGCGGAACGGGAGTCGGCCGTGCGATACTATGCCGCACCTGCTTCCCCGATGTTCTAGCAGAGGTAGAACGTCGTAGGGAGGCCGGCGAACCGACTGATGCGCTAACAATCGCGCGTCAGATCTTCCGCGAAACCCATTCGGCCGGCTCTTATCTGCTCCGGGACATTCCGGAGCAGCTTTGGATCACCGCCAAGCATCGGGCGGTGGACGAAGGTCTGAGCCTGCGGGAGCTGATCTTGAAGGCCCTGCAGGCATATCTGAATAATACGCCCTGACGAGGCCCGCTGGCTCCGGGCCGAAACCCGGGCCTAAAGGCCCGGGTAGGCGGAAGCCAAATCTAGTCAAGAAGAGAGGGGAAGAAATAAATGAGAGACTTTGAAGTCTATGAAGACGGGGCTGGGCAACTACATCTCTTTATCTTCACTGACCACGGCGACATAGAGTATGCGATGATCTACCTAGATCCTCAGGATCTGCGTAGGGACCTCGCAGCACTCCGCGAGTACGGCACAGCGGAAGATTGGGCTGGGATGGACATGTGGGATTGTCCAAGTACACCGGTCACGCCGGAGGAACATTATGATATCATCCGGCGAGACTGCCTACTCGTTGCCGACCAATACGGAGTATACCTTGACCGTGCCGATATTGCAGCCAAGGATGCGCTCTCTGGTGTCTGTACAATGGGATAAGCAAGTAAAACAGGCCAGCCGGGAGCCTTAAATCCCGGCCAAATGAAAAAATAAGGAGGTTATACCATGAATACCGTGTATAACAAAACGAAGGTGAAGTCTTGGATTAAAAAGGCCTACAAACAACACTGGCTTGTTTACGGTCACGGTTATATCACTGATGAGTACGTCATGCTAGTAGATGAGCCACATATGCACCCGACCATTTTGGAAGTTTTTGGCACATTAACTCCCGAATGCAAGTATACTGCCGAACAATTTCAGCGGCTAATAAACCTGCCCGATAAACCCATCGAAGTGATTGACAGTCATCTAGAG
>JAKOVY010000056.1 GCA_029781825.1 Bacillota bacterium
CATTACCAACCCCGATACCGGGACCTACACCAAGATAGGAGCTTTTACTTATATCGCTTCGGCCCCCAAGATTGACCGGGTTATTCCGGACAAGTTCTCCCGGCATCAAAGCAGTTGGGGATTAATAGTAGGGAGCCAGTTCATAAAACCGAGGACGGAACCTGACCCCAATAATCCGGACCGAATGATTACCATCCCCGGGACGGATGTGCTGCTGAGCGACTGGCAGGGAGCTTTCTTCAAGTCGCTGGCCGGACAGACCACCATGGATGGAGTAGTCTACGATAACATCGAGGTGCTGAATGAGTTCCAGATCAGGATCATCATGCCGCCGGCCGAAAAAACCGGGTCACGTGTCCTGCGCATAGTGAACCCGGACGGAGGGAAGGCGGAATACACCATAGAGTACGTATCTCCGGTTGTTCAGCCGGTGATTGACAACGTGGAACCGGCGCAGGGCAGTTACAAAGGCGGTACCAACGTAACCATCACCGGAACCGGTTTTGCCGACCGGGTTGAAGTCTACTTTGGCGGCCAGATGGCTCCCATACTTGAAAAATCGGAAACCCGGCTGGTGGTACGGACCCCGGGGATAACCCTGACGACCATGGAGGACCAGCGTACGGTTGACGTCCAGGTGATCAATCTGACCGATTACGGCAGTGCCTTCCTGCGAAACGGGTTTACATACCTGCGGGTGGAAGGTGAACCGGTTATCCTGGGAATCAGCCCCGACCGGGGAACAACCCTAGGAGGAACAAAAGTGGTTATCACCGGAGAGAACTTCCGCAATGGGTGCGAGGTTTTCTTTGGGACCGCCAAGGCGGCCGCGGTTACATATGAAGGTCCTACACGGTTGACAGTGATTACCCCGCCGCACGCCAAAGGGAGTGTGGACGTGGCGGTTCGCAATCCGGCGCCGGACTATGCCGAGGCCATCCTGGAGAACGGCTTTACCTATGAAGAGACGGTGGCCCCGGTTCCGACCGATTTTGACGGCCGGATATGGAACAAGAGAGCCATCAAGCTTTATTGGACGGCCTCCCCGGTTCCCAGCCGTTACGAGATATATGTGGGGCACTCTTCCGATCCGGGGTCCAGCGAATACCTGGGCTCAACCGACGGCACGGAATACATGTTTGAGGATATTGAGGCCGGCAGGAGTTATTACTTCTGGCTGCGCACCATCAACCGCGATGGGGCCTCCCAGTTAACCCCTTGCAAATCTAATCCCATATATGTCTCGTCATCCGATATTACGAACCGTCCGCCGACGGCATCGGTGGATACGCTTAATACCCAGATGGAGTTGACTGACGGGGTTCTGAAAATCATTATCGGACGGGACCTGGCATTCTGGCGTTATCCCTCCTATGAGGTATATCTGGATGCCACCCAGCGCAGCGCGGAAATAGTGGAACTACTCATACCCAGTGAAGGGATCGACAAGAACTCGGTCACCACTATTCAGGTGTCCGGCAACCATTTCCGCATCGCTCTGCCGGTGAGGGCTCTGAATACCATGGAATACCAGGAGTTCCGTCGCTACCATGCCGATTTTTATGTCGTTGTGCGCTTGACTCCCGCTCCGGCGTCTTATCTGGAATCGCTGGCCCTTAACCTTCCGGGATATCGGATTGCCGGCGGGTTTACGGTAATGGCGTCCATGGAGTCGCCGTTGAGAATGGCTGAGATGAACCTTTTTGCCGGCGATTTAAATGTAACCTATACCAGGTATCAGCAAACGCCATCGTTGACCCCTCTGCGGGCCTATGGCTACGATAGTTACAGCCGCAGATGGAGCGATGTGACAGCTTTCGTTAACACCTCCGGTCAGGTGACGGCGAGAGTCGGCCGTCCCGGAACATATTTAATATGCAGGTGAAGGTGATTCAAGATGATGAGAAAAAAGAGAATTCTTGCTCGACCACTGGCCGTTTTGCTGGCTCTGGCGTTTCTGTTAACCGGGACACTGCCGGCAGCCCGGGGAGCGGAAACATATTCCGGAGTGTCCTACTGTGATTCGCTGTTGAAGAACGCCTCTTACCAGGATGTTTCCGGGCACTGGGCACAGGCCTCGATTTACAGGGTAACCGCCCTGGGTATTGTGCGCGGAGAAGGCAGCAGATTCAGGCCGAACAGCACCGCCAGCAGAGAGGATGTACTGGGTATGCTGCTCCGCCTGGCCGATCTGGAAGGTGAAGCTCAGAGAATCAATGTTGACCCCGCGCAGGAAACGGGACACCAGAATTACTGGGGAGCCAACTATGTCGCCCTGGCCCAGGCCATGGGCATCATCACCGATGAAGAACGCCGGAATACCAATTGGCGAGCCGCGGCCACCCGGGAAGAAACGGCTTACTGGATGGCTCGGATCTTGAATTACCTTCCGGTCTATGGGCAAGCCCAGCAGGCGATTTACAAGTTCGATGACTGGAAGTCTTTTTCCAGGTCCCGCCTGCCTTACTGTGAAGCCATTATAGCAGCCCAGATAATGACCGGGACCGGAAACCGCTTTTATCCCCAAAGAGCCATTACCCGTGCCGAATTGGCGGCAGTTATTGACAAGGCTTGTCAGGTATACCTGACGACCAGGGGCTACAAGACCCTGCAGGGAACCGTAGGCAATTCAAGTTTTGTGACCGGGCCCAGCGTGGAGCGCAATTATTACCAGGTGGTCCAGGACGATGGACGAAGCTTCTTCATGGTAGTCGATTCCGAGCGCGACTTCCTGGTGTATAAAAACCGAAGCCTGGGCAAGAGCGGATTCCTTAACACCGGTGACAGCGTAAAGGTCCTGGTGGGACCGCAAAATGAGATTATTCTGGTTGAAGCCGCGTCCGGAGTCCAGGCTTTCCTGGAAGGGACCCTTGATTACCTGGATATTGCTCGGAACCGGCTCTATGTTACCGGTTGGGACGGCAGGACTTATATCTACCCCTTAAGTCCTTTATGCCGGGTAACTTTAAGCGGGTATCCCGCCAACCTGAATGACCTGGTGGCGGGACAGCAGGTTTCGCTCTTTTTGAATGGGACCCAGGTTTCCGAAATCAGGGGTTCCGTCAATTACGCCTCCTCCGGGGTTCTGCCGCGGGATGTTAATACTGCTTACGGCTACCTGTTCCACAAGAGTTATGATGAGATCAGCATAAGAGATGATAACGGACGGCCCTATACATATTCAATTACCGGCAGTACCCGCTACTACGTAAACGGATTGTCGGCCGGCTATTACGACCTGAAGACCGGGGATTACGTGAAGCTTACCCTGGACAACAACCGCAGAGTCGTACGGGTGGATGTGAGAAGGGACGACGCCGGGTACAAGATCTACCTGGCCCGGATGTATGACATAAACAGTGTGTTTGGACAGATCAGGTTTGACAGTGTGGCCATGTATCAGGGCGGAGATATGGCCTTCCAGGGCGACAGCCTGGTACTGTCGGCCGCCAGCGATGTTGAAGCCTACAGCGGCAGCAAAAAACTTAGCCTCCTCGAACTTGAAAAATATCGCGGTGATTATGCTTACTTCGTAACCGCGCGCCGCGGTGATCAGGAGAGGGTAGTAAAACTGGTGGTACGAGAGGACACGGCGCGGAAGGTAACGGGCAAGGTTCAGGAGACCAACAGCACCCTGAACAGCCTGACCGTCAAGTACGAGCCGGACCGCATCTACTATGACAGCGGGACCATTGTGATCAAGGATAATCGCTTGATCGACGGTGACGCCATCAATTCCGGGGATGACGTAGTTATATTCGCCGTGCGGGAGAGCGACAACTCAATCAGGGCCCGGCTGATCGTGGTTAACTCCCCTGAGAGCGAGTCCAGGTACACACTCTACCGGGGATATCTGCGAGAAGTGCTGGACCGCAGCCGCTTTGAGCTCGGTTCGACCACCAGGATGGAGGACCACAAGTGGCGCGGGGGTTACAGTTACAGCCAGTTCTACTACGATTACCAGACCAAGTTCCTGTATTCCGACGGGGATGTGGTGGAAAGGTTTGGTGATTACAGCTTCTATAACCGGGATGAGGACTTCGAGGACCTTGACGTTTACTTGATTGCCGAAGGGGATAAAGCTCTGGCCATGATAATCCAGGATGGCCTGGAATTCCGCTCCGAGGTTATCAGCCGGGGAACCGTAGCCGCCATCAGCAGCGATGAAGTGGAAATCGGAAACTACAGCAACTATTCGCCGTATACGGAGTCCTGGCAGCCTCAAACCGGCGAAAATCTGCGGTTGAAGCTGAAATATGCGGTGGTTGCCAGGAACGGTGAGGGGAAGGAGCCGTCCGACCTCAGGGTCGGGGATCCGGTTTACCTCCTGCGCGCTTCCGTTGGTGATGGCACCGATGTGTATGCGACTCTAATACTGGTTGAGTGAGGGATCGGTCATGAAGAGAACGGGTATCATAGCGGCGGTTTTTGTGATCGCGACGGTTTGCTTCTTGCTGTCTCCATGTCCCCCGGTATTGGGGTTTACCGGGTATGATCTGGGATTGACTGATAACAAGGAATACCAGGAGATCGTGTTTGTTTCCGGCAAACCGACGGTATTCAGGGGAACCGTAAAAGAAACAACCCGCACCCGGGATAATACCGAGCAGACAACCCTTACCTACAAGCTGGAAGGCTTAAACGGCAGCAAAGATAAACTGAGCCGGACCATCAAACTAACCACCAGTATTGAAAAGAGAAACAACCAGGAGGTGCATGTCACCACCCTGGACAGCCTGACTGAAACCATCAATATAGGCGGTAAACAGTACAAACTGGTAAAAGACTCGGTTTTCTTTAATGGTTCCAGGGTTGTCGATCGCCAGGCGGTCATCGACTATCTCGTTGGCAACTGGTATATAAAGAAGTCTTATGAGGTAGGACGCGGTGAAGGCAGAGTAACTGTAGAGATCAGCGGTGAATCCGACGGTTACCGCAATGCCTGGGGAGCGGGCGAGACCAGGACGGTCCGGGTATCTCTGCAGGGGGAGATCGTCTCCGATGATGACGATTCCCCGGCTGTTTCCCGCTGGCAGGGATCGCTGCGGGCGGTGATGAACCGTTCCCTTTCGCGAACCCTCTATTATAGCGAGAGCAGTCCTGAACTCATCAGTTTTGCGGGAGGATTTGTGGAGAACAAGCGGGAGGACCAGACCCTGAAGATTATCTATGACCTGCCCACAGTAACTGATGATGGCATAATGGACGGAGTCCGGAACCGGGGGGAAGAAACCCTGGCTTTCACCTCGCCGCCGGAGGTTAAGCGGCTCTTTGTAAAAGAGTGCAAAGACCTCCGCGGGCATTGGGCACGGCAGGCTATCGAGGCTCTCTGCGGTCTGGGCGCTTTCGATGTTCAAGGAGACTACTTCCAACCCGGCGTGGCCATCAGGCGCGGCGAGTTTATCAAGGCCATGATGGTGGTTGGCGAGGCGGTGGATGAAGCGGAACCCGCCACCACGGCCCGAGGAAAGAAAACACCGGTTGAGGAACCTTATTTCCTGGACGTTGACAGGGAGCATCCATATTTTAAGTACATACAGGCTGCTTACCGGAAAGGACTTGTTCAGGGCAACGGGGCCGTCTTCCTGCCCAACTCAAATCTGACCCGTGCTGAAGCCATATCCATCCTAGTGAAGGCCATGGGACTGGAGAATTTGGCACCGACCCCCTATTACACCACCGGGTATTACGATGATGCGCAGATACCCCTATGGGCCAAGGACGCAGTCTATGTTGCCACTTACTATGGTTTGATTAAGGGAGATCTGGTGGGCGGAAACCGCTTGTTCCGTCCGTTGGACATTGTGACCCGTGCCGAAGCCGCCAGCCTGCTGGATCAATTCCGCATCTATCTCAACCAGGATTTCCGCAAGGACCGGGAACGCGTCTACCAGTTCTCGTCATAGCCGGATTGGCCGGATGAAGCGGGGATAGCATCTTAAGATAGGCGGTTAGTTGAATTGAGGAAGAGCAATACCTGGTTATGGTTGACCCTGATTGTGGCGCTTGTTTGCGTGGTATGGATAAAAGGGATCTATGGAACAACCAAGAGTGTTATTACCAGCCAAACAGCGCCTCTCTCTGAAGATAATCTGTTCCCGGCTCCCCATCATACTTCGTACCATATGGAATTGCGGCTCGATCCGATTAAACTGGAGCTTCACGGACGCTCCGTCATCACTTCTCGCAACACAACAGATTCCGAACTTACGGAGTTGTGGCTGACTACCTACCCCAATGTCATGAAAGACAGGGCCACAACTCCCGCGCCGATGTCGGCCTACTATTCCGGATTTGACCCAGGGTGGCTCACCATTTCTTCGGTGACGGTAAACGGTGCAACAGCAGCCGGAGAGGATTTGGGCATCTCCTACCGCATTCATCTCCCGGAACCGATCAAGGTCGGGGAAGAGGTGACCCTGAAGCTGGAATGGAAAGCCCGGATTCCGCAGGCCGCCTATCGCTACGGCAGTAAAGACGGGGTTATTCTCCTGGGGAATTTTTATCCGGTGCTGAACGTGAAGGATGACCGAGGCTGGCATACTTCGATTAATACGAAGTTTGGGGACCCGTTTTACACGCAGTGTGCGGACTACACCGTCAGGCTTTGGGTGCCGGAAGCTTATCAGATCGCAGCCTCGGGAGACATCCTCTCTATCGAAGCCGAGGATACAGGCTGGCAGACCATGCTGATCAAGGCCGAACGGGTACGGGATTTTGCTCTGGCCGCTGCGTACAACTATAAGATGTATCATGTTAAAGCGGACGACATCAATATCGTCGGGTTCTTTAACGGCCGCTTCCCGGAGGTGGAGAAAGCTGTTTTGGAACAGGCGGTAGCCGTTGTCAAGTTTTACAACCGCACCTTTGGATCTTATGCCCGTCCCCAGTTGTTTCTGGTACAGGGACCGATGGAAGGCTTCCAGGGCATGGAGTATTCGGGGCTGATCTTTTTCACCGACGAGGTGTTCAACCCCAGATTTAATGAACAGCGCCGGGCCTATTTGGTGGCTCATGAGATAGCACACCAGTGGTGGTATGACATGGTGGGCAACAACCAGCTGCAGGAGCC
>JAKOVY010000059.1 GCA_029781825.1 Bacillota bacterium
TGCATCTGCGCAAATCACAGAATCCTTAACTCACTATGTAGTGAGGGGAGCTACTGAACTGGTCGGAGCGCTTACCAATGCTGAAATTGAGCAGGCCATTCAGTCTGGCGCCTTGGTATTCACAATGAACGCTCAAAAGCAGGTGCATATCGAGTACGGTATCAATACCTTTGTGACACCAACTGCCGACATGGATGCCGGCTGGAAGAAAATCCGCCGGGTGAGGACCAGGGATAACCTGATGGATCGTATAGCTGCAACCTGGGACCCGCTCATCGGGAAGATTAACAACAGTCCGGATGGACGGGCAACTCTTATTGCTGCAGCTCAGGGTATCATCAATCGCATGATTACCGAGGGAGCGTTGCTTCAAGGAACTATTTTTGAGGACCCGAACAACCCGCCGGTTGGAGACTCAGCCTGGTTCGTGGTGCAGGTGGATGACCTTGACTCCGCCGAAAAGGTTTACATCACGTTCCAATTTCGATTTGCTCCACCGGCGGATACTCAATAATGGAGGTGTTTTAGATGGCTGATGGACGCTATATTTTCCGGTCATGTGTACCTGATGGTAGTATTGACATTGCAAACGTAACTTCGGGAGACATTATTAACCGATCTTGGTCTTTCCGTGTGAATGAGCCGCCTGAACTGCAAGAACTGCTGGACAGCGGTGCCTTTGACCCCAGAAACATCCTTCGGGGCTACAACGGGGAACTGTACGACGGCGATGGCAATTTCCTAGCCGAAGTGAACCAGTGGCAGGCTCAGGTAAACTATACAAATACCGACTATCAGCCGGCAGGAAGCAAGTTGACCTGGGCAGTACCGCAAAGCTATACAGTGACTTTGACCTTCACTGAGACCGTAATCCGTGATGCCCGATTGCTGCAGAAAGTTATTGCTGGGCTACGCAACAATACTCCTGATGCAGTGCTGAACTTCATGGGTGTACTTCGAGCACCCAACAGATAATGGAGGGATAACATGAGCGAAGAAAAGAAGGATTATTTGATCCAGAATGAAGATGTAATTCTCCAGGATGTTGCGGGCGTCCTGGAGGCAATGGAAACAATTATTGAATACAAACTTTTTGAGGTTATCAGGGACGGCAAGAAACTGTTTTCCTTCCGGGTTCGAGGGCTTGATGACAGTGAATTTGAGAAGTGCCGGGACCAGGCTACAAAAGTGGCCAAAGACCGTAGGTTGGGCAGTCTGGCCGTACCGCGGGAGTTCAATTCGGCAAAGTTCAACAGCTTGGTAATCTTCACAGCTACCCATCCTGATGACAAAAAGATCATCTGGGACAATAAAGATCTCTGGGCAAAAGCAGACGTGGTAACAGGCTGGCAGTTGGTTGATAAGGTGTTAAAACGAGGAGAAAAAGAAAAGTGCATTGAGCTTATTGAGGACCTTAGTGGATACCCCGATGAGGACACTGAGGCCGCAGAGGAAACCTTAAAAAACTC
>JAKOVY010000086.1 GCA_029781825.1 Bacillota bacterium
TATTATTCCGAACCTGACCGGAGAACCGGGAGCAGCTTTGACCCTAAGCGCCGGATCCTTTCTTTCCGGACGGACTAATCTTACCGTTTCCAGGGAAAATTGGGGGCTCGCCCTCGGCGGCAGTACCACAGAGGGACATCTCAACCATTCAGCAACAAACAGTTATTATTTCGCCGCCCAATACAATCCAATCGGGACGCCTGACGGTTTTCTTAAAATTTATGGCAGTTTCCGGGTGAAAGATGCCCAAATTCCAGGCTCCGATCCAGGAAACCAAGATGACCGAAACATTTTCCTAAGTCTCACCGGGAAAAAAGAATTATCCCACGGTTATTTACAAAATAAAACCTCCTATCAAAACTGGTATAATTTCTATGAAAATCTCTCTTTTCTTACTAAAGATCAACACAAATATCAACGCTTCGGAACCGATCTCACTTATTTTTATGCCACAGACAATCATCGTCTGTTGGGGGGAGTGAGTTATAACTATGATCTTTCTGACAGTACTGCCACCGGTTCACACCGGCGACATGAGATCGGCTTCTCTCTTCAGGATCTGTGGGACCTTAACGACTACCTTCTCCTCCACTCCGGTGTACGCATGGATAAGGTGGATCAATACCAAACAGCATTCTCCCCGCGGCTTGGTCTCACTTGGTTCATCGCCGACCACTTCAACTTAGGAATTAATTACGGCTCTGCTTTTCGCGTCCCGACCATTAATGAATTATACTGGTATGGAAATCCGGAACTCAAACCAGAAAAAGGACACAAACTTGAAGTAACCGCCCATTGGAAAGAGTCACGCTTTTCATTAAGAGCGAACCTCGCCCATTCACAGCTGCAAAATGGTATTATATGGGTTGACCATAATGGCGACGGCTTTGCCGATATGCCAGAGAATATTGAAAGGTTGAAAACTTGGGGATTTAGCTTAGAACCTGAATATAACTGGGGACCATTAAAGACCAGCCTCGGCTATACTTACCTTGACAAACGGGGATGGGACCCGCTAACCGGCGATTACGACAAGAATTTAAACCATTTCGGTCAACACCAGTTAAATCTGAAAGTCCAAGCCAAGTTGGGCAGCCTTGGCGTCACATCGGGCTACCGTTTGGTCGCCAACCGGAGTAAACAAATGGATTGGAATAGCAAGGAAGAGGTGTCGATGCCTGATTACCACCTCCTCTCAATGGCATTGAACTACCAACTTAATGAACATTGTACGCTCAACCTTGCGCTGGAGAATTTAACCAACACCAAGTATGAGATACATTACGGCTATCCGATGCCGGGCCGCAATTTCCGGCTTAGCCTGAATATCCGGTACTGAGGTGAGTTCTTTGTTCGCCCGGGCTTTATTCATCTCCATCCTCCTCCACCTGCTCTTCTTTGGTTTGAGCGAAGCCGGGTTGTTCTCCCTTTTTTCCCGCCCGCCGGTTCCTCCCCCGGAACCGTCCAGGCTGGTGATCAACCTGGTTAAACCCCTGAGCACCACAGCGACGGTCGGGGAGGA
>JAKOVY010000087.1 GCA_029781825.1 Bacillota bacterium
TATTATTCCGAACCTGACCGGAGAACCGGGAGCAGCTTTGACCCTAAGCGCCGGATCCTTTCTTTCCGGACGGACTAATCTTACCGTTTCCAGGGAAAATTGGGGGCTCGCCCTCGGCGGCAGTACCACAGAGGGACATCTCAACCATTCAGCAACAAACAGTTATTATTTCGCCGCCCAATACAATCCAATCGGGACGCCAGACGGTTTTCTTAAAATTTATGGCAGTTTCCGGGTGAAAGATGCCCAAATTCCAGGCTCCTATCCAGGAAACCAAGATGACCGAAACATTTTCCTAAGTCTCACCGGGAAAAAAGAATTATCCCACGGTTATTTACAAAATAAAACCTCCTATCAAAACTGGTATAATTTCTATGAAGATCTCTCTTTTCTTACTAAAGATCAACACAAATATCAACGCTTCGGAACCGATCTCACTTATTTTTATGCTACAGACAATCATCGTCTGTTGGGGGGATTGAGTTATAACTATGATCTTTCTGACAGTACTGCCACCGGTTCACACCGGCGACATGAGATCGGCTTCTATCTTCAGGATCTGTGGGACCTTAACGACTACCTTCTCCTCCACTCCGGTGTACGCATGGATAAGGTGGATCAATACCAAACAGCATTCTCCCCGCGGCTTGGTCTCACTTGGTTCATTACCGGCCACTTCAACATAGGAGTTAATTTCGGCACGGCTTTTCGCGTCCCGACCATTAATGAATTATACTGGTATGGAAATCCGGAACTCAAACCAGAAAAAGGACACAAACTTGAAGTAACCGCCCATTGGAAAGAGTCACGCTTTTCCTTAAAAGCGAATTTTGCCCATTCGCGGCTGCAAAACGGCATTATCTGGGTTGACCATGACAGCGACGGTTTTACTGATATGCCAGAGAATATTGAAAAATTAAAAACCTGGGGATTTAGCTTAGAGCCTCAGTATAACTGGGGACCAGTGAAGACTAGCCTTGGCTATACTTACCTTGACAAACGGGGATGGGACCCTCTAACCGGCGATTACGACAGGAATTTAAACCATTTCGGTCAACACCAGCTAAATCTAAAAGTCCAAGCCAAGTTTGGAAACCTTGGCATCACATCGGGCTACCGGTTGGTCGCCAACCGGAGTAAACAAATGGATTGGAACAGCGGAGAAGAGGTGTCGATGCCTGATTACCACCTCCTCTCCACTGCATTGGATTATCAATTCAATGAGCATTGCACGCTCGACCTTGCATTGGAAAACCTAACCGGCACCAAGTATGAGATTCATCGCGGTTATCCGATGCCGGGCCGGAATTTCCGGCTTAATCTGAATATCCGGTACTGAGGTGAGTTCTTTGTTCGCCCGGGCTTTATTCATCTCCATCCTCCTCCACCTGCTCTTCTTTGGTTTGAGCGAAGCCGGGTTGTTCTCCCTTTTTTCCCGCCCGCCGGTTCCTCCCCCGGAACCGTCCAGGCTGGTGATCAACCTGGTTAAACCCCTGAGCACCACAGCGACGGTCGGGGAGGA
>JAKOVY010000100.1 GCA_029781825.1 Bacillota bacterium
AGACTCAGCAAACAGGTTAATTGGGGCCTTGCTCCTTGAGATAGATAACAAGTGGGCTGGCGGCCGAAGGTATTTAGATATGGCTGAATACCATGAATACCGTTCATGCCGGCCAAAACCAGGTTCTAATATCTTTTATCTCTAGCTCAAAGAGTCACTGCCATGACCAGAGGAATTTACACAAAATATTGGACTTGATCCTTTTCTGCTTTTCCAGACTGTGGTTTATTATATGAGTAGACATGTTTTCCAGGTTCGTCTAAAGGAGATGGTCACAATATTTGCGGCACATGGAAAGATTGAGCTGTTTATACCTGCTTCGCATTCTCTAAAGGACCGGAGGCGAATAGTAAACAGCGTCAAATCAAGTTTGCAGAACAAATTCAACATCTCAGTAATTGACAGCAGTGAGGACAATATCTGGCAGAGGGCGACTCTGGGATTTGCTCTCGTTTCATTAAATTTCAGCGGGCTGCAGGAGACAATAGATGCAATCGATAGGCATCTGGGCAATAACCCCGATTTTGAAGTGATTGAATTGAAGTATGGGTACCTCCCTGCTATTTCAGAAAGCCTGTCTACATAAGGTTTGCTTGCGGGGCAGCTCGAAAGCAACAGAAATGAAAAATTTCAGTGAGCCTGTCTGCATGAGGTTTGGTACCCGGAATGCGGTTAAGCAGGTTCAAGCAGAACCAGCTTGGCTGGTCTCGATTTCTTTCATGTCGGTTTTCAATTCATTACGCGGGTTCAAACAGAATCAGCTTCCGGCCGCTTTCATCGGCTTCAAAAACCGCCTGCACATTCATTCCTATGTGTACATCTTCCGGTGAGCAGTTAACAATGTTGGCAGCCATTCGGATTCCTTCCTGCAGCTCAACAATTGCGAATACATATGGAGCAATAGCTGCGAATTCCGGCAAGAAAGGTCTTCTGATTACAGTAAAGGTGTATACCTGACCCTTACCTGACATCCGTTCCCAGGTAAACTCGAGGCCGGAACAGTGAGGGCAGATATCCCGCGGGTAGAATACCAGGTTGGAGCATGAATTGCACCTGGGGAGCCACAGCTCATTCTGCTGCAGGTACGACCAGTATGGTTCAGAAACCGGAGTAGTCGGCAGAAAAGGCCTTCTCATCAGTAAACCTCCCTCCCCAAAATCAGGGTAACCTGGTCGCTCATTACTCCACCGTTGCCGTTGACCAGTGCCAGGCGAGCGTCCCGAACCTGGCGTTCACCGCAAATGCCCCGCAATTGCCTTACCGCTTCGGTTATATGAGACATCCCCCCGGCCAGGCCGGGCTGGCCCCAGGAGAGCTGGCCGCCGTGGGTGTTGCAGGGAAGATTCCCTCTGAATGTAAGATCGTTCTGTTCGACGAACGGCCCCCCTTCACCTTTGGCACAAAAACCGGCATCTTCGAGGGTTATTATAACCGTGATGGTATAGCAGTCATAAAGGGACAGCAGATCCATATCGTTGGGGGTTAAGCCGGCCATGGCAAATGCGCGGCTGGCCGATTGCTTTATGGGCGAAGTGGTTATGTCGGGGCTATAGATTATCGATGAATGGGTTGCATGCTCGCCTGCTCCCAGGAGATATACCGGCTTGGATGCGCAGTCCGCGGCCCGTTCCCTGCCGGTAACGATCACCGCCGAAGCACCGCTGCAGGGCCGCACAATCTCGAGGAGATGAAGCGGGTCCACGACCAGGGGGGAATTCAGTACATCCTCAATGGTAAGGGGTTTGTCGCCATAGAGGGCATCCGGGTTATGGCAGGCATTGGTCCGCTGATCGACCGCAACTTTCGCCAGTTGTTCGGGAGTAGTGCCGTAGAGATGCATGTGGCGCCGAGCAATCATGGCATACCCCGAATTTACGCCCATGGGACCATATGGCAGTTCGTACTGGGCTTCGGTTGAAAGCCGGTTAACAAAGTTGCGGTAGAATCTCTCCACATCCCACAGGTCTGAGGTAATGCAGAGCACCGTGTGGCAGAGTCCGGCTTTGATGGCCGCCGCCGCCCGCCAGACCATGGCCGCCGCGGTAGCTCCCCCCAGGTCCACAATATCAACGTAATTGGCTTTGATGCCCAAATACTCGGCCACCAGACCTCCCCACATCAACGGACTTTCCAGGGTATCCGGCGCCGCCAACAGCCCGTCGATATCGGTAATTTTGAGCCCGGCGTCGATCAGGGCTCGACTTGTGACCTGGGCCGCCATGCCCAGGGTAGTCATCCCCTGGGGATTCGCCATCGGTTTTAGTTCTCCCACGCCTACTATGGCAGCAACATCACGTAATGACATGCTTCATTCCTCCATCCGTATGCGGGGAATGTCTCCTCGAAGAAACACTATACGTTGAAGCGAAAATGTATGATATCCCCGTCATTGACTATATAATCCTTGCCCTCCAGGCGCAGTGTCCCTTCGGTGCGAGCGGCATTCATGCTGCCGGCCCTGGCAAAGTCATCAAACGAGACTACTTCTGCCCTGATAAAACCTCTTTCCATGTCGGAATGAACCTTCCCGGCGGCTTCACGAGCAGTTAAGCCTTTGGTAATCGTCCATGCCTTAACCTCGTCCTCCCCAACCGTAAAGAAAGAAATTAGGCCCAATCTTGTGTATACCAGACGGGTAACGGTGAAGAGTCCGGATTCCTTTATATTGAGTTCTTCCAAAAACAGTTGGCGCTCTTCCCCGTCCAGTTCGGCGATTTCAGCCTCAATCCGGGCTGAAAGGCAGTGCCAGGGTATTCCCCGTTCCTCGCAGAATTGGGCAATTCCCGAATTGCGGTTGGCTTCATGGTCCGAGATTTTCGATTCATCAACATTTACCACGACCACATATGGTTTCGCCGTTAAGAAGCGGTAGTTTCTAACCATAAGCTCTTCCGAGGCTGACAATTCCAGTGAAGAAACCGGGATTTCAGATTCCAAAGCGTTTTTCAGCTTCTCGAGCAGCGCGAGTTCTTCCTGGTTAATCTTACTGGGTTTTCCGGTTTTGATACGCTCAATCCGTCTTTCAACCTGATCAAGGTCGGCCAGAAGCAATTCGTAGAGAACCAATTCCAGGTCGCGCCGCGGGTCAAGTTTTCCCTCATGGGGAGGCGCCTCCGGGCTCTCGAAATCCTGTATTACATTGACAAGCACATCGGCCTCCCTGACCGCGGCCAGAAATGATGCGGTTGACCTTTCCGCTCCCGGGATTAGGCCCGGTATATCTACCGCCTCCAAAGTCGCATAGGTTGTTTTTTTTGGTTTATAAATAGCCGAGAGAAAGTCAACCCTCGAATCGGGCACTTTTACAATGCCCCGGTTGGCTTTACCCTGCGAAGCGACGGACTGTTTCACCCCGGTGAGCAGTTGAAACAGCGTCGTTTTCCCCGAGTAACTTAATCCGACTAATCCTATCTGCATTTCTTACCCTTCTTTGGCTTCAATTTTTGTCACATAATTTTTCCCGATTAAAAACCAAAACCGACAACAGACATTGATATCACCAGAAAGGCTATGTTGATTATAACCCCAACCAGCCACAAAAGGTATGCCGCTACCGGCACATAGTGATAGAGACGGCTGGCGTTAATCATATTAAAGACAAATATACCCAAAGCCAGCACCAAAAGCAGAATTATCTTCGGATTGGCCCCTGAACCCGGGAAAAAGATGGCCAGATAAATCATAAGAAATATGATGATCAGGATGTTGATCGCGTGAAGCCCGAGATAAATGAGATCCTCGTTAACCATCTTCCCAATTACATCATCGGGCAGATCGTAGGTGTCCAGGGGTGTTACTTCCCGGTGGGAACGTTCGGCAATTAATTGGATGAACTCATCCGATGGTGTGATTCCATATGCAATTGGACCGGTCTTTATGATGAGCAGCTGCTCCAAGTCGCTGCCGAAGACCTTGCTGGTCGCAATCCCTTTGATATCGTAGGTTCCTGCGATATAACCCGGCCAGCTGACCCCCAGAAAACTGATAAGGTTCAGCCGCCCGCTCACTTTAACCAATTCGGTTATGTTCGACCATGGAATGGTGTAGCGCTTGTGCAGCCAGGAAATAACCAGACCGTCATCTTCAGCCTTATACTTCATCGTTGCCAGTCCCAGCCAAATAACGATGTACCCCAGGAGGAACAAAAATGCCGGTCCCAAAAGCACTATCTCGAATAACCTGTCTTCCGGACCCAGAGCAAAGTTCACTCCCCAGATCACCGTTCCAAAGAAGAAGATTCCCAGCAGAATTCCCACCAACAGACCCTTAAATTTAGCCGGTTTGCAAACCACAAAGCCCCCTCCTCTAACTTAGCGGTTTTTTGACCCCGTTAACATATATTTATCTTGGGATCATTTCTCGTATCGATAAAACCCCTGGCCGGTTTTGCGGCCGAGAATACCGGACCGCACCATGGTGACAAAACAAGGATGGGGTCTGTACTTGGGATCTTTGAATTCTTCATAGAGAGCCATTATACCTGAATAAAGAGTGTCCAGCCCCAGGATGTCAGCTAACTCAAGCGGCCCTTTCTTCATTCCGGTTTCCAGCTTAATGGCTGTATCTATATCTTCGGCACTGGCGAGACCTTCTCCATAGACCCAGATCGCTTCATTGATCATGCTTGCGAGTATACGGTTTACAACAAAGCCCGGTGACTCGCGTTGGACAACAATAGCCTTCTTACCCATGTTGCCGATTACTTCCAGGGTTCGGGTGACAATATCCTCAGAGGTGTGAAAGCCCTTTACCACTTCAACCAATTCCATTTCCGGAACCGGATAAAAGAAGTGCACACCGATAACCCGCTGCGGGTTCTTCGTAGCCGAAGCGATCTCGGAGATGGAGAGTGTCGAAGTATTGGTCCCT
>JAKOVY010000021.1 GCA_029781825.1 Bacillota bacterium
CATCTACTGCATCCGGACCCTGGGATTGAATGAGGACATCGTAAACGTGAACGGCGGTGCCATTGCCCTCGGACATCCCCTGGGATGTACCGGTGCCAAGCTGACCGCAACCCTTATGTATGAGATGGAGAGACGCGATGTGAAGTACGGTATGGTAACCATGTGCATCGGCGGCGGTCAGGGCGCGGCTACCATATTCGAACTCATCAAGTAGGCATTCAGCCGACACGCTACCTCTTGTTAACCTTACTGGTGAGGGGATCCAAAGGGATCTCCTCACCACCTATCCCAATCATCTCACAAAGAAGGAAGGTTAAGAAATGGCCTACAAATACTCTTATAAAACCAGAGACATAAAATTCATTCTGAAGGAATGGCTCCCGGTTGATGAGATATTGGCCTATGACCGGTACAAAGATTACTATACCAAGGATGACTTTGATACCATTATTGACCAGGTTCATAAGATAGCGGCTGAGGTTATCGCTCCGACTGCTGAAGAGGGCGATACTGTCGGGGTTCGCTTTGAAAACGGCCAGGCCTATATACCCCCTTCGTTCCATGCGGCTTATCGCTTCATACAGGATAACGGCTGGGGAACCAGCAACGTGGATGAAAATGCGGAGGGTGCTCTGCCGCACGTTTTGAACGGCCTTCTTCTCGAGATTCAGGCCGCGGCAAATCCGGCCTTCATGCCCTATGTGGGAGCGGGAAGCGGAGCAGCCGCAGTTATTCAGCTCTTTGGAAACGAAGAGCAGAAGAAGAGATTCCTGCCCAAGATGTTTGATGGCACCTGGTCAGGAACCATGTGTTTGACAGAGCCCACTGCCGGGTCGGATGTCGGTGATCTCCTGTCCAAAGCTTATCCTACCGATCAACCCGGTATTTACAAGCTTAAGGGCCAAAAGATATTCATTACCGCCGGTGACCGCGACGACGTAGAAAATATTATCCACCTGTACCTGGCCCGGGTAGAGGGCGCAGCACCGGGAACCAAGGGACTTTCCCTGTTTATCATGCCCAAGTATTGGGTTAATGAGGATGGAACCCTGGAAGACAATGATGTTCAGTGTGTCGGGGTTGAGCACAAACTCGGATTGAAAGGTTCGGCAACCGCCGCCCTGGTAGTTGGGGAGAACAATAACTGCCGCGGATGGCTGTTGGGAGATCCGCCGGATGAAAACGGCATAGGCCAGGGAATAGCTCAGATGTTCCACATGATGAACGAGGCCCGGGTTGATACCGGACGTCTGTCAACAGCTGTTGCTGCCAACGCTTACTGGAACGCTGTTGAATACGGACGCGAGCGGGTTCAGGGCCGTCTTCTAACCGACCCCAAAGGTGGCCGGGTCACCATCAACAAACACGAAGACGTAAAGAGGATGTACCTGTTGAACAAAGCCACCACCGAGGCCTGCCGGGCCATGCTGGCCAAAGCTTACTACTATGAAGATGTCCGGATATATGATCCCGATCCGGCACGCCGTGATTGGGCGCAGCGGATGCTGGACATGATAACCCCGCTCTGCAAAGCCTATCCCAGTGACGAGGCCTGGATACTGACGGCCGAATCCCTGCAGTCCTATGGCGGATACGGCTACTGCGAGGACTATCCTGCCGCGAGTGCTACCCGTGACTGCAAGATCTGGTCCATCTGGGAAGGAACCAACTTTATCCAATCCATGGACTTGATCGGCCGCAAGTGGAGGCAGAACAAGGGTCAGGACTTTGCCAATCTCTTAAAGGAAATTGCCGACTTCATTGCCGAGAACAAGGGCAAGATAGAAGGATTCGAGCGTGAGCTTGAGCACCTGGAGAAAGCTCTGCATGCTTACTATGAAATCCAGGGAACAATCCTGCAGTATGTGACCACAGGCAAGGTTGGGCTAATGCCTACTTTCGCCCGTCGTATACTGACAGCAACCGCTCAGCTTTACTGCGGTTACCTCCTCCTCGACCAGGCGAAAATTGCGCTTAAGAGGATGGCGGAATTGGGCAAAGACCACTACGACTACAACTTCTACCTCGGCAAAGTATTCTCAGCCCGTTACTACCTGAACAACACAGTACCGAACGTATGGCATATTGCCGAAATCATCAAAATTGGGGATATGTCGGTTGTTGAAGCACCGGATGAAATTTTCGATTATTAAGAAAAATTAGAGGACATACCGGCGCCTACAACGAAATACTGTTATTGTGACATATGTTTTTCGAAACGTTGTACGTCACGGTAACGTTAATTGGATAGCCTTCGCTCTGCGGAGGCTATCGCCATCTTAAACACGGAAGGGAGAGAGTTTTTGTGAGGACCAAGGAGCAGTATATTAAGGATCTCGGAAAGAAATACCCAAACCTGTATTTTAACGGGAACAAGATCGACCGGCTCGACCCCATGCAGGAAGGAGCCATCAATGTCATGGGGCTTACTTTCGACGCCGCCTTCGATCCGGAACTGAAGGATTTGTGCACGGCAACATCCCACCTGACCGGAAAAACCATTAACCGGTTCAACCATATCCACCAATGCCCCGATGACCTGCATAAGAAACAAGATATGACGCGGGCTTTGTGCAATCAGGTCGGTACCTGCATCCAGAGGTGCATGGGTGTTGATGCTGCCAACGCTATCAACGCCGTTTCTTTTGAAGCTGAGAAAAACCCGAACCGGGCTACCGATTACCATAAAAACTTCCTAAAGTGGCTGGAGTATTTCCAGGAGAACGACCTGGTAGCCAGCTGTGCACAAACGGATGTCAAGGGTGAGCGGCTGAAAAGACCGGCTCAACAGACGGACCCCGATCACTACCTGCGGGTGGTGGAAAAGAAAAGCGACGGGATTGTGGTCAGGGGCTGTAAAGTCCACATCTCGGAAGCCTCGATATCGGATGAAATTCTGGTAGTACCAAACCGGGCCTTGACGAAAGACGAAGCGGATTATGCGGTATGCTTTGCTATCCCTTCTGACCATCCGGAGATAAAGCAGGTTGTATCCTTCCATAACCCCACTAGACGGGAGCTGTTAACCACCCCCAAAAAGACGGGTTACACTGATTCCTATATAATTTTTGACAACACCTTCATTCCCTGGGAACGGGTATTTCTGTGTGGAGAGGTTGATCACGGCGGAATAGCGGCTCTTTTATTCGCTCTGTTCCACCGTCACAGCTATTCCGGCTGCAAACCTGCCTGCCTGGACTTCATAATCGGGCTGGCGGCGGGAGCCGCTCAGATTAACGGCATAGAAAAGACGCCCCATGTAAGGGAGATGATGGCAGAGCTCATCATGACCGCCGAGTTGGGATACGCGGCCGGATTTACCGCCTCCGCGCTGGCAAAACCTGAGGTTTATATACCCGGGTATGGGCCGGTTCCCTATGGTCCGGGCAGCTACATCCCGAACTCTATTTATGCTAATGTTGGGCGCTGCCTCACCGGAGAGGCCGTTTTCCACGAGCAGGAAATTCTCTGCAACATTGCCGGCGGGATCCCGGCTACCTTCCCGACTGAAAAGGACCTGCTTAATCCCGAGCTACGTCCCTATATGGAAAAGTACATCAAGCGCAACCCTGATATTCCCGTAGAGGACCAGTGGAGATTCTGGCTGTTATTTGTTGACGCCACCACCTCCCATTCTGCGGGATCCGGGAATTACGGCAACTACCACGGCGGTGGTTCCCCGATTATGGAACAAATTGCCATTACCAGCCAGTACGATATTAAGAAGAGGAGAGATATGGTCTACAAGATGGCGGGCATGTCCATAGTCAAGGATAAGAAAATCAAAGTTATGGGTTCTTATTAATTCCAGTTAATACCAACAGAGATCATTTGCTTACAATCTAGATGGGTTACGCATTCACAACCTGCTCCTGGCGAAAATGCCAGGAGGCTTTTTTTACCCCTCGCTACACTCTCACGAAAAATTCATAAAAAGTTCATATCTTTACCACGCTTTATTTATATCGAAAAGGTTAAATTATTAGTAGCTTAGTGAAAGGGGGTGAAGAGATTGAAAAGGACAATGGTTTTTGTTCTGGTCCTGACTTTGGTTATTGGAATGGCGTCTCTCGCTTATGCCGGAGATGACGTAAACCAGCTCCCCAACCGGGCGAATGTTCCGCAGCTTAAGATAAGCGAAAAACAAAAGGCACAGATGATCTCTCTTATGACGCAGATGCTGGAATTGAAGAAAGAGATTCTCAAGGACAACCTTGAGGATGGGGTTATAACCCAGGAACAGTACCAGGCTATGGAACAAAGAATAAACGCCAGGTTGGAGGCAGTGAAGTCAGGAAATCTCGCCCCGGGTATGTTTAAGGGAATGTGTAAAGGGAAAGGGCTCAACAAGGAATGCAGCCCGGGAAACGGTGCCCGAAGGTGGCAACAACCCCAAACACAAAGCTGAAGAAAGGAGCAGGCAAAGCCTGCTCCTTCTTCTGGAATGGAACTGCGTTGCCTGCCGGAAGCAGGGTCTGCCCGGTGTGCAGGCCATTCACGGAGGTTTACAAAAAGGACACAGGTAATACACGCCCAAGGGGTATGCACTTGACCTCCTTTCCCAGGGGGTTACAAAGATGACACAGTCTCTTTTTATAATTAACAGGCCAAGGTGCCAGTAATCGAGTCCCGATAATGCCTATTTTATGGGGTTCACAGCCAATCCGCACTCCGCCCTCCAAGCTATATTGCAGTCCTGTGAAACGCCGCCCGGCGTCACCATAATGTAACCCCCAGTTACAGCGGTTCATAAGACGGTTACACTTAGATGACAGTGTAATCCCGTGTATTCTCCGCCGAGATGATTTTGATCCAAGTCATTTTACCTCCCTAACCGGCTACAAATCTGCCTTTTCATAAAAGACCCCCAATGCGGCCGCCGAGGTTGGCACGTATTTTGCAAATCAACATATACAGCAAAGGATACAGCAAGCGAAAAGGAAATAAAAGCTCTTACCAACCCGGTGAATTGATCACTTGTTTCGGTTTAGATGACAGCGAGGGGGCTTTTATTAATGAAAGAAACTATCAGAGAGTTTATGCTGGAAATCATGGCCTGCTATGAGAATGAAAAGGCGATGAATTTCACAAGGAATCCCCTGGCGAGGAAGATTAAAAGAGGCTTTCCCCAGATGCTTCGGGAAACCTTCTTTTCCGGTGGTCTCAACTATTCAGTACGCGGTTGGGCCGGATGGGGGAACTGGGTAGACAACCCCTATATCCTGATTAACCATCGCTCGCTCATGGAACAGACCGGAAACGCCCTCTCTGTCATTTATATTTTTTCAGCCGACATGCAGTACTGTTACCTGGCCCTGGTGGTACCCTGGGAACGGATGGACACAGATAGGATATATAAAGATGCCAGGAGCATCCGTAAGAAGATCAGGCCCCGTAACAGCGATATTTACTCGGAGTACATGGATCTGCGCTCGGAGGGTGAAACAGCCCGGCGCATAGAGGAGGCCTGTGTATTCTGCCGCACATACGGAGTCAATGACCTGCCCGATGAAATGACGCTGCAAAATGATCTGCACGAAATGATTAACCTCTATGAAAGTTACATCCGCTTCAAGAAATTCGGAAGAACAGCATACAGAGGCAAGGATGGTTCGAAACGGCGGGTATTTATTAAATTTCGTCCGGGTCAGGGAAATGTCCCCTGTCACTGCGAAGCAGTCTATGCCGACTCCGATCGTTATACAGGGGAAATTGTGGAGGCTATCTGTGAGCGTTCCGGTTGCTCCGTGATAATCAACACCGCTCCCTCCGTCAAATATGATCTCAACCGTCATGCCAATTTTAGGAATAAGGAAGCGGTTTTTGAGTACAGGGATACGTTACGCCGGATCCTCCAATACAAGGAGATCCTTGGTTCTGATGAGAAGGTGACCGTACCTTTCCTGCACATTGCTTTTCATGCCATAAAAAAGGGTGACAGCCGCGGTTCGGAGATACGGGTATCTTATACGGAACCGGCTTCCTACAGCATGATCAATTGGTTCGCCAACCGATTGAAGGAAAAGACGCGGAAGCTCTCCATACGCGGAGGTTCTCCGGTGCAGATAAACGTGAAGTTCGTTGATAGGCAGACCAACCTTTTCCAGCGCTATTGGGAAAGCTGCCGCATTTTTAACGGAGAAAATAAAGCCTACCATTTCATTATGGCAGAAATCAGTGAAGATCTGCGGAGTATGGGCCGGGAGGCGTTAGTTGAGGCATTCAGCGAGACCATTCTCGATTTTTCCTTAGAGTTCGGCCAAACCCAACGCGGTACCTGGTTTGAACGGCAGATCGGTTAGTATCACAATTCTTAATCATGAAAGTCCCAAAACCTTAACCCTTAGTTTGAGGCCAACCTGCCAGCCACACATGGCAGGAGAGGCCTTTCTTTTTTATAAACCCTGGTCCCCGGATACGTTAATTTTTTTACATTATGATTTCTCGCGCCTCAACTATATCCCTTCGTTATTGAGAATGGCCGAAAAAACAAATCCGAACGGCCTCGCTCGCCTTAAATGCCGGGTGATCTGCCGGGGGAATAGGGGATGTTTTTGGACAGCTCATCTCGCACCAGCTTTTCCAGTTCTCCCTTTTCAAATATCGTGCCCGACAGGCGAGCCATTCTCTCCGCGTAGCTCAGATAATCGAAGTCATTTTTCAAAGCTCGGGCATAAGCAACCGCCCATTCCCTGCGGGACGGCTTTTCGGGGAGGTCGGGGTTTGCTTTCAGGAACGATTTCCGGAATTGACTGTCCTGCTGCCGGAGAAGTTCCTGCTTTACCAGGAGCCAAAGATCCCCTCTTAGATGCTCAACTCCCTGTATCCTTATGTTTTTGGCCTTCAGCACTTCAGCCAGCAGAATCAAGTCGTCATGGGAGTAACTGAAATTGCGGCTCCAGGTTTCGGCATTCTGAAACTCGGGTTTGCGCCTGATTTCATATTGAATCAGCAGAGAGCGAATCTTTTCATCAGTAAGATCATAGTTGAGCATTTCCAGAGCGATCCCGTTTTCCTTTAAAGTAGCTTTCAACTTTTCCAGATCCTTCAGCGGGATGTCGACGGGATGAGGCCATGCGAGGTACGGCCTTCGGTAGCTGTATACAAACTGACTTATATGGGGGCGGGCAAACTCAATGATTTTGTCGTTGATCTCCTCGCGCACAACCTGGAAGAGATGAGCCGGGGGCTTTATGTTCTGGCTTTTGAGCGCAGCGGCCGTGGCCCGGGTAATTTTATTCATCTCATCCTTGAGGATCTCCTTGCGTTCCAGATCGGTAAAGACGCTTAATTCCTCCTGCATGGCCATCCAGTTCGCCATCAGAGACTCAACGTGCGCATCAACGTATTCCTTAATGAGACTGATGACAGTTTCCTTGTCCTGTTTTTTGCCGAACAGTTTTTCCAGAAAACCCACAGCGAAAAGTCACCCCCGGTTATCATTTTTTCACCCACCGACGCCTTATCGTACCGGTTCGCATGCAATGGATCGCCCAGAGATATATAATAATGGTTCGCCAGATGGTCTTTAAAACCTTTTAATAATCGCAGTGCCAAATGAATTAGATGTAAATTATTCATTAATTGCCTTATTCAGCACCGGTGATCACGTTACCGGCAATTTTTCGCATTTTAATCCGCTTAAATGACAGGATGCAGCAGGATATGCAGGGTGTGGAAGCGAATGTAAAGATGAGAGGCGAATAATTCCAATGCAATAACCATTATATTGTGCACGATGTTCACCGAAGCATGGGGCGCGGGAGGAATTGTACCCGTGGCTCCTAAACAAGCCTGCATCCCTGGGTGGTTTATGCAGTTGGAACAAGAATAATACAGCGGGGTGAAACGATGGCTGACGAAATTCAACTGGTGGTATTTACTCTAAATGCAGGAGACATGACGTGCGAGTATGGGGTTCCTATTACTCAGGTTCAGGAAATAATTCGCTTGACTACCCCGACCAGACTTCCACAGGTTCCTGCATTTGTTGAGGGGATCATTAACCTGCGCGGGAATATTATTCCGATAATTGATCTGAAAAAGCGCTTTAACATGCCCACCGATGAATATACTGATGAGACTCGTATTATTGTCGTTGATATCGATGGGAAAACGGTCGGAATCATCGTGGATCAGGTAGCGGAAGTCCTGAGGCTGTCCCTGAGCAGTGTGGAACCGCCCCCGGCAGTTATTGGGGGACTGACCGCAGAATACCTCACCGGAGTAGGAAAGCTCGAGGACCGTTTACTCATCATGCTGGATGTAACCAAGATACTCTCCGAAGGAGAAAAAAAGGAACTCAGGGATATGTGATTGCCGCTAATCAAGAGCCCTGTTGATCCTTCAACAGGGCTTTTATTTTAATACGAATTGATGAATAATTAAAGCAGCAGCAATTACCGAGGTTTGTGCGGATGGTTGGAGCAGACCTGATTGAGATAGAACGGATAAGGATAGCCATAAAAAGGACTGCACGATTTTGTACACGGGTCTTTACCCCTGGGGAGATTGAATACTGCAATTCAAAAGCTAACCCCTTTCCCTCCTTTGCAGCCCGTTTCGCAGCGAAGGAAGCCTTTCGCAAGCTGCATCCTGCTTTCACTTCCGGAATAAAATTTCAAGAGGTGGAGGTTACCAATGACCCCGGCGGTCGTCCCCGATACCGCCTGCGGGGAGAAGCCCTGGCCCGGGTACAGGAACTGAACATTGCCCGCATAGATTTAAGCCTCAGTCATTCTGGTAATTACGCGATGGCAGTTGCGATTGCCATAGCGGGAAAAGAGGAGGGTCGAGATGAAGATTGTAACAGCCGCCGAAATGAGAACGATTGACCGACGGGCCTCTGATGAATACGGGATTCCCAGCCTCATTCTGATGGAAAACGCCGGCATACGGGTGGTGGAGGTTGCAGAAACATTTCTGGAGAAAAGTCCCCCGGGCCGGGTGGTGGTTGTGGCCGGAAAAGGCAACAATGGGGGAGATGGGCTGGTGGCGGCCCGTCACCTTATAAACTCCGGCGCACGGGTTGAAACCTTTCTGCTGGGGGAACCGGAGGAGATGACCCCTGATACCCTGGTCAATTACGAAATCCTGAAAAAGATGAGGGCCCGGATCTTTCCGCTAAGAGATGAGGAAGGAATTAACCGACTGGTTGCATCCACAGCCGCAGCGGATTTAATCATTGATGCCCTTTACGGTATCAGCTTCCGAGGTAAACTCAGGGAGTTCGACAGTCAGGTGGTGTCCGCTATAAACCAGTCGCATAAGCCCGTTATCGCAGTCGACATACCTTCGGGGGTGGAGGCTGATACGGGGCGCATTGGGGGAGACGCTGTACGCGCAACCTGGACGGTAACCATGGCGCTTCCCAAGTTAGGCCTGCTGATTGAGCCGGGATGCAGCTATGCCGGGCGGGTTACGGTGGCTGATATCTCGATCCCATCCATGTTATTAACGGAGAAAGCTCTTAGGACCAATCTCCTGACCGAGACCATGATAAAACCATATTTCCCGCCGCGTCCCCGGGACAGCCATAAGGGGACTTACGGTCATGCCTTGGTGATTGGCGGTTCTATGGGTATGACCGGCGCAGTCATGCTGGCTTCAGCTTCAGCTCTGGCGGTAGGGGCGGGGTTGGTAACCGCCGCCGTGCCCGAAAGCCTGCTGCCGATTGTAGAAGGTTCTCTGGCGGAGGTAATGACTGCGCCCCTGGCGGAGACCAGGCAGCACACGATTGCCCTGGAGGCCCTGCCGGCGATAGAGAACCTGCTGGATGCGGTATCGGTATGCGCCATCGGCCCCGGCATGTCGCGATATCCTGAAGCCAAGGCCGTAGTGCGGTTTGTGCTGGAAAGATCGGGAGTGCCGGTGGTTATCGATGCCGACGGGCTTAATGCTCTGGGTGAAGATATGAGCGTTCTGGAAAACCGGCAGGTACCTATTGTATTGACACCTCACCCGGGCGAGATGAGCCGGCTCTTGGGTGTAACGGTGAGCGAGGTCCAGTCCCGGCGTATGGAAGTGGCCCGCGAAGCCGCATCAAAATGGGGGGTCACAGTGGTCCTCAAGGGCTCAGGTACGATTGTAGCCGAGCCCAGCGGAGAAGTGTACCTTAATGTCACCGGTAACCCGGGTATGGCTACAGCCGGCAGCGGAGATGTCCTGACCGGAGTGATAACCGGGCTGATTGCTCAGGGCATCAGGCCGAACACAGCCGCTGCCATAGGGACTTACCTGCATGGGAGAGCCGGTGATCTGGTTAAGGAAACCCGGGGAGAGAGAGGGTTGATAGCAGGTGATCTGGTTAGGGCTCTTCCCGAGGTGATTAAAGGCTTCGAAAAAGAGTTTTAGATCTATAGATAAAGGAGAGGTTACAGAGTGAAGGACATGACCAATGTTGCCGCCGGTCTGTTAAAAGCAGATCCCGGCTATATGTTTACCCGTATGATATGGAATTTGCCGGGAAACGACATAAACCGTTCACCGGCGGTTAATAATATTGAGCGAGTAGGGATGAACTTCCCAGGTGGTATCCCGAAAGCTCCGGTTGGATAAGATATGCATAGCTTACGACCAACATGGGCAGAGATAGATCTAAAGGCTATCGCCCACAACATTAAAGAGATCCGTAGTTTACTGACGGCTTCCACCAAATTCATGGCCATCCTGAAGGCAAATGCTTATGGGCACGGTATGCTGGAAGTAGCGCACACCTGTGTAAAGCAGGGAGTCGATTACCTGGGAGTGGCCTTGCTGGATGAGGCCCTTTACCTGCGCGAAAACGGCATTACCACGCCGGTGCTGATACTGGGGTACACCCCGCCACCGGCCTTGGATGAGGTGGTGGAGCACGGTTTCCGGCAGACGATCTTTGATCCGAAGACGGCCGAGGCGCTTTCAGACGCGGCGGTCAAAAAAGGCCGGAAGGCTTTTGTGCATGTAAAGGTGGACACCGGGATGTCAAGGACCGGGTTTTTTACCGATGAGGAGACCGTTAAAACCGTCGCCCGCATCTGTAAACTGCCCGGGCTGACAGTAGAAGGGATTTATACACACCTGGCGGCAGCCGACAGTGCCGATGAAACCTTTACCAGGCTGCAGCTACAGCGATTTTCCGGTTTTCTTCAGGCCTTGCAGAACAGCGGAATAAAAATACCCATCCGGCATGCTGCCAATAGTGCGGGGATCGCTTTTTACCCCGAAGCGCACTATGATCTGGTGCGAGCCGGCATTAATCTCTACGGATTGAGGTCATCCGTGGAACGAGAGAGCACTCTCAACTTGATTCCGGCCATGAGGTTGAAAAGCAGGGTGGTCATGGTAAAAGAAGTGCCGGAGTCCACGGTGGTGAGCTACGGTTGCACGTATGTTACGTCTCGCCGTACCAGGATAGCCACCGTGCCTATAGGCTATGGTGACGGCTACACCAGGGCCTATTCCAACCGGGTCTGGGCAATGATAAGGGGTCAAAGGGTACCTCTTATCGGCAGGGTATGTATGGATTACTGCATGTTCGATGTCACAGCCGTGGATGATATCCAGGTAGGAGATGAAGTTATCCTCTTTGGGCGGCAGGAGGACCAGGTTACGGCCGATGAGCTGGCGGAGATAATTGGGACCATCAACTACGAGGTTGTCTGTCTCATAAACTCGCGCGTCCCCCGTGTGTACGTGAACGACAAACCATGAAATTATTGGATTTGCTGCCTCAAATGCAGAAAGGATATAATGAGGTTGTCGTTCTCTCTACATATGGGATTGGAGGTGCTCCGCTTGCCGGCCTCGAAGAAGATTATTGTGAGTATTCCTGATTCATTGCTGGCGGAAATCGATTTGGTGAGTGTTGCTGAGAGTAAGAACCGGAGCGAGATTGTAAGGGAAGCGATAAGGTTATACATTTGGGAACGCAAAAAAACTGATTTATGTGAGCGTCTACGCAAGGGATACATTGAAATGGGGGATATTAATAAAGCAATAGCTGAAGAGAGCTTTATGGTGGATTATGAAGGGTTAACGAAGGGTCTACAAAATTTGGTGGAGTGATTCTGTTTGATAATTAAGCGAGGAGAGATATACTTTGCTCAACTGAATCCGGTTATCGGGTCGGAGCAGGGCGGAATCAGACCCGTACTGGTAGTACAAAACGATATCGGCAACCAATACAGCCCAACTACTATTGTTCTGGCTATCACTTCACAGATTAACAAGGCCAAGTTGCCCACTCATGTTGAGCTGAAAGCCGACAAGTTCGGTTTGGACAAGGATTCGGTCATTCTGGGGGAACAGATTCGCACGATTGACAAGGCCCGTCTCAAACAACGTATTGCCTTCCTGGATGATGAGCTTATGGCCAAAGTCAACCAGGCCTTGGAGATTAGCGTAGGCATTCAGGATTTGAACTGATGCCGATAGAAAACGCTGCAGAACCGTATCCGCACTTTATACCAGTGGAGTTAAACCAATTTGAACATAAAACCATATAAGAGGCGACAGGCCGAGAAGGCCTGTTTTTTTGTCCATCCACCCTCTCGGTATACGGACGGGTAAAGGAGCGTACACTGAACCAGGCAGAAGGTGACGGAGGGAGCGTCTGTTATGAAGGTTCTGGTGGGGATAACCTGCGGCTTTGATTATGAACGGAATATGTATTACTTAAGACCCGGTTACTGGGAATCGGTGGAGATGGCCGGGGGGATTCCGATTATTCTGCCGCCGGCGGAATCACCGGATGGGATAAATCATTACCTGGAGATCTGCGACGGTTACATACTGAGCGGCGGTGATGATATCGACCCTTCGTACTGGGGACAGGACCCGGAGCCCGGATTGGGGGATATTGATCCCCGCCGGGACCGGTTCGAAATAGATCTGGTGCAGGCCATAATCAAAAGAGACAAACCGGCCCTATTCATATGTCGGGGAATCCAGGTCTTAAACGTGGCTTTGGGAGGAACTCTGGTTCAAGATCTGTGTTCGGGGATTGCCCATCGCCAGCGTGCTCCCAGGTATCATCCGTTTCATGATATATTGTTGGAGAAGGACAGTGTCCTCTACCGCCTCCTGGGACGGGAAACGATTAGAGTAAACAGCTTCCACCATCAGGCCATTGCCAGTCTGGCACCGGGATTAATTGCTACCGCCCGGGCCAGAGACGGGGTAATAGAGGCGGTGGAGTACCCGGCGAAAAGGTTTATCCTGGGAGTCCAGTGGCACCCTGAAGCCATGCGGGATGAGTTCTCCTCCCGGCTGTTTCAGGGACTGGTGTATGCGGCTGCGAAAAAGTACAACTGAAGTCAAGAGGGGCTTGCTCCAGCAGGCCTGAGTTTATAGTGGTTCTGTGAAGAGTATTCCGATATAATTCCGGGTTCGAAATCTGGAACAGATGACTTGATCCCGCTAGAATTGAGCGCAATTACGGGGAAACAGCACCGGCAGAGAGGAGATAAATCGTGACCTCGAAGGTAGCAGTAGCTCGATGTCAATCGTATGAAGAGGCACAGATTGCTGAGGCGTTGGACAGGGTCTTCAAAGAGATAAACCTGGCGGAGATAGTGAAGCCCGGCAATCTGGTACTCCTCAAACCCAACCTGCTTGCACCCCGGAAGCCGGAAACCGCCGTTACCACCCATCCGGCTGTGGTCAGGGAAGTAGCCAAACGAGTCTTGGCATTGGGCGCCGAGGTGATGGTCGGCGACAGTTCAGGCGGTGTGGTGGGGGGACGCTTCCCTACCGAGCGCTCGCTGCGTGTTTCCGGCATGACCAGGGTTTGCGAGGAACTGGGCATTAAGGCGGTTAACTTTGATACCGCAGGGAGCCGGCGCATACCGATAGACGGCAGCTTTCTGAAGGAACTGGAGGTCGCCCGTCCGGTGCTGGAGGCCGACGTCATAATCAATCTCCCCAAGCTCAAAACCCACAGCGCAACCCTGTATACGGGAGCCGTTAAGAACATGTTCGGTGCCGTTCCCGGGTCGCGCAAGGCCGACTATCACAGTCAGGCACCATCAGCCCGGGATTTCAGCAATCTGCTGGTGGACATCATTCAGAGTTTGGCCCCCCGGCTCACCATCGTGGACGGTGTGGTCGGTATGGAAGGAAACGGCCCGGGCGTGGGCACCCCGGTGGACATCGGCCTGATCGTCGCGGGAATCAACCCGGTTCTGGTGGACGCCGTCTGCTGCCAGGCCATCGGTTTGGACCCGAGGCGGGTACGGTATCTGGAAGAGGCGGAAAGGAGGGGGCTCTGCTCCAGTTTATCCGGTTATGCCTTGGTGGGGGACCAGGTGGATTTTCCGGTGGTTAATGACTTCAGGTTCCCGGTAAACTTGTGGTTTGAACTGAACCCGCCCGGCTTAACACGGTATGTCATGCGCCGGCTCAAACACCTGCCCTTTTGTGATGCCGACAAGTGTACAGGTTGCAATATCTGCCGGGATTCCTGCCCCGTACAGGCTATTACCCCCAAAGCAGGCGGAGAAGGAGTAACCGTTGACCGTGAAAAGTGCATACAGTGCCTCTGTTGCCAGGAGCTGTGTCCACAGGGAGCATTTGAAATAAAGGCTAGTAGCTGGTTAGGAGCTTTAGCCATGAAAATAATGGAGGCCATAAATGGGAACGGGCCTTCGGAATAAGTCATACAATAACACAGGGGAGGAGAAGTGCCAATGATAGCGGTCAAAGGCGGCACCATCATCACGGTGAAGAATGGAATAATCAAGGATGGAGTTATTCTGGTGGAAGGTTCGACCATCCGAGAGGTAGGACGGGATATTGATATCCCTCCATCCAGCACCGTGATCGATGCTGCAGGGTGTTATGTAGTTCCCGGGTTTATTGATGCCCACTGCCATGTCGGCATCAGCGAAGAGATTTTCCGTATCGAGGGCAATGACATAAATGAGACCACTGATCCAGTTACACCTTACCTGCAGGCCCTGGATGGGGTTAACCTCAATGATCTGGCTTTCGACGATGCGGTTCGCGGCGGGGTGACCCGCCTGATGGTGCACCCGGGAAGCGCCAATGTGCTCGGGGGGCAATCGGTATTGCTTAAATCGTGGGCCCCTACACCGATGGGAATGATATATCGCCATCCCTGGGGACTGAAGGCGGCCCTGGGGGAGAATCCCAAAAGGGTCTACGGCGACCAGAATAAGGCACCCAAAACCAGGATGGCCAATGCTGCCCTCCTGCGTGAGGCTCTGCATAACGCTCGCAGGAACAGTGAAAAGGAACAGCTCGAGCCCAAAGAGGAATTTCGCCAGAACGCACTCATCCGGGTTATTCGCCGGGAAATGCCACTCTGGCTGCATGTTCACCGGGCTGATGATATCCTGACCGCTCTGCGCATCAAAGATGAATTCAATATTGACATGGTGCTGCAGCACGGTACTGAGGCCCACCTGGTAGCAGATGAGATTGCCCGGCGAGGAGTAGCGGTGTGTCTGGGCCCGCTGCTGGTCAACCGGGCCAAGGTCGAAATGCAGGAGGTTTCTTTCCATAACGTCCTGCTCCTGCAGAAAGCGGGAATAGAATTCTGTCTGATCACGGACCATCCCGTGATTCCAATTCAGTATTTAGGGATTTGTGCTGCCCTGGCGGTAAGAGAAGGCCTGGATGAAGAGACCGCCATAAAAGCACTGACATTTAATCCTGCTCACATTCTGGGCGTGGACCAAGAATTAGGATCCATCGAGCCGGGCAAAAAGGCGGACATCGTGATTTATGATGGTCACCCTCTGGAGGTGAAGTCGCGAGTCAGGCAGGTCCTGGTGGATGGTATCATATGGGGGGGATAACGTGAACAGGGGAGACTTATTCAGTGTATACCTCAATGGGGTAATGATGACCATTTGCGTCATCGGTTCCTACAAAGAGGAGTATTCCGGTGAAGAGGTTGTTGTTCTGGCCCTCGTCAATCCAGAGAATATGCTGCACATACCCCTTTCCGACATGAACATGTTCTTCCCCAAGAAGGTAATGAACTAGGACCGAGAGGGGCGGGGAGCCGTAAGGATCAATCCGGAACCCGGATCCCTGTCCCTGTTTTTTATGGTCACGCATGATCGGAGATTAAGTATCACATTAAGGGTGCAAATAACCTTAATGCCGACATGACCATGCCCCTGGTCCAGTGGATGTTCCTTATATCTTCGAGGGTAATCTCCCGCGAAACTTCCAGAGTCTCCTGGAAATCTTTTATTATATCCAGGATACAGCTGTTGCGATAGAGCCATACCCCGCACTCAAAATGCAGATAAAAGCTGCGGTAGTCCAGATTGATGGTTCCCACCACACCGTATTTGCCGTCCACCACGACGGTCTTGGAATGAATGAATCCCGGCAGGTATTCATATACCTTGACCCCGCTCTCCACCAGCGTGCGGTAATAGGACCGCGACACCGCATGTACATACCATTTGTCCGGGTGATGGGGCGTAATGATGCGAACATCAACCCCGCTTTTGGCTGCCAGGCAAAGGGCGGTAACCATCTCGTGGCTGAGGATCAGGTACGGGGTGGTGATATAGACATAGTCCCTGGCTTTAAGGATCAGATTGAGGTAGACCAATTCGCTTACCGGTTCGTCATCCAGGGGGCTGTCGCCAAAAGGCTGCACAAATCCATCATCGGTCGGTGTGTCGTCGGTGTCAGGGCGGAATTGACTGATGTCCGAGGTTTCCCTGATTCCTTTGATGTAGTTCCACATGGAGAGAAACATGACCGTCAGGCTCCACACGGCATCTCCTTTGATCATGATGGCGGCATCCTTCCAGTGACCGTAAAGCTCAATTCTGTTAATATACTCATCCGCCAGGTTGATCCCCCCGGTAAATGCCGTGTGCCCGTCTATTACCACGATCTTGCGGTGATCCCGGTTGTTCAGATGGGCGGAGAGTATGGGGAGCACGGGATGGAAGACACCGCACTTGATACCCATGCTTTCCAAAACTTTATCATACTGGTAAGGAAGAGCCGCCAGGCAGCCGAAATCATCGTAGACGACCCGCACGTCCACCCCGGCAGCGGCCTTCTCCCTCAAGACCTTCAGTATGCTCTCCCACATGAATCCTTCTTTAATAATGAAATACTCCAGGAAGATGTAGTGCTCCGCCTTCTGCAGTTCCTCCATCAAACGTTCAAACTTGGTTTCCCCGCTGGGCAAAAACTCGACCCTGGTATTGCGGTAGGGCGGATAGAGGGAGCTGTTTCGGATGTATTGAGACTGATTCCCCGCATCATTATCCTGGCTCTGGATTAAATCCAGGCAGTCGCCCACAGGCGCCAGTGCGGCTTCGGTATATTGAAGAATGGGCCTCAGTTTTTCCTTGGTGCGCCGCCCGGTGGTACTGCCGCCGAAGAAGATGTAAAAAAGGCCGCCAAAGATAGGAAAAAGCAGGATAAGTACAATCCAGGCCATCTTGTAGGCAGGGTTGCTTTTGCTGTTCACCACCCAGACGAAGGCCAGGGCGCTTATGGTGATATTGACCGCGTAAAACACTTCATAATACTGATTGAAGCGCAGGATAACCTCAACCAGCACCACCAGCTGAACAAGGATGGCAACAACCACGAGGAAGATTCGGTTGTATATAAGAAACCTTTTCATCGCGCTTGATGTTGGCAGCCTAATTCAGATCGAAGGTATCAACTATCAAATTATCACACTCATTCTTCGCCTTTTCATAGGTTGATTTGCTGTCAACAGTCCAGCCTAAAACCGGGACTCCCAGTTTCTTTAATCCCTTAAATGCCTTGTAACCGTCATTTTTGATCTCATAGGCAATGAAATTGGGCCGGCTCTCAAAGTTCATCAGCATATTGGACAGTATAAGTCTTTTGTACCATGGCAGGCGGGTGGTTCCCGCGTACTCGACCTCATAGTCGCTGACAATAAAAGTCCCCGACAGCTGTCCCCGTAAAACATCGGGGGCGTTAATCCGGAACCATTTAACCGAGTAAGGGTTGAATGATTGAATCGCGTACGGACCGTTGTAACCTCTTAACTCCTCGTAAACCAGGCGTTCCAGTTCTCCCACTTCACCCTCGTTTTTTATTTCAATAAGCAGCGGAACCTGACCGTCAACGGTTGCCAGGACACTGCTGAACAGAGGTATCCTTTCATTGGTGCCGGGGAACTGTAACTCGGCCAATTGCTCGTAAGTCATATCGCTCACATAGCCATCAACTCCGAACAACCGCTTCAGCTTTTTATCGTGAAAAACTATTACCTTTTTATCCTTGGTCAACATGGCATCGAGTTCAATCGGGTAACCTTTTTCTATGGCGCCTTTAAAAGCGGCCATCGTGTTTTCCGGAGTTTTGTCATTGTGCAGACCTCTGTGGGCTATCCATGATTTCGTTAGCCAGTCTATCCGATCATCACTTACAGGTTCGGCCCTTCGGGCATAATTAACCAGCATAACCATACAGATTACAAATGCCGCAAGTATGCACGCAGCAATAACCCACTTGTTGTTCGCCATAAGACCCTCTCCCCGTATGAGATTGTTTACTCAGCAATCTCATGTTCTTATCGCAATTTACGTAACAAAACATCATTGCCGGCAGCCAACACAATGTGCATTCAAGTTGTAAAATCCGCTGAATGTAAGTGTTTCCCCTGCCAACAATGCCATTTTATAGTTTCATCTTATGATAAACGGCAAGAAACTCCTGCTCCACACTGGCATAATCCCGCTGGGAAAAGTCGAAGTCCGCCGCCTTCGGCGGTGGGACGTCAAATATGGGATATCCCATCAATGCCTCAAACTCATAATAGAGCAGGACATCATCAATTTCTTCCATCTGCTCCAGCTCGTCATCCGACAGGTCGCCCAGGCCAAAACGGTCGTAAATCATGTCCTGAAGGTTTTTTTCGATAGCCACATAGTCGGGCAGATGTATCTTTACCGGCCTGGTAATATCGGAGATGTAACACTCGCTGGCGTCATGGAGCAGGCATCCCAACTGTATCCTTCGCGAGCAGCCGCGGGCTTTGGCCTCCCGGTAACAGTTGAGGGAGTGCTGGGCCACCGAGTAAAAGTGGCGGAAGTGCCCGTTGGCCCTGGTCATAAGCGACAAGGCATGTGCGATGTCCTCAATGCGAATATCCTCTTTTACCGGCTTTACCGGGTAAAATCTGATTTTCGAGTGGGTCAGGATGTAGTCTGACATGCGTTTCCTTCCAATCAACATGACTTTGACAGTACGATGCCTTATAGCGAATAGTATAAAGCATTTTGGCAGAAACAGCGAACCAATCCTGAACGCCGGCGCAAGTAAACTGAGCCACCTGCGTCACGGTGGCTCAGTTCACGCCTTCAACGTAGTCCGATGTTATGTTATTTTCCAGCCCCGTTACGCTTTTGTGCCCTGTCTACTCTTCGTAGAGCTTATCGATTAAGGGTTTGTATTTTTGGTCAATGAATTTCCGTTTGAGCTTAAGCGTCGGGGTTAGCTCACCGGCTTCCTGGGTAAGCTCATGCGGCAGCAGGACGAACTTCTTTATCTTCTCCACCTGGCCGAGACTCTTGGTTTTTTCTGCGATCAGGCCTTCATAGAACTTGTAAATGTCCGGATTCTGGATTATCTGCTCCGGCGAAGTGTATTCGATGTTATTCTTTTTGCAGTAATCTTCGAGCAGCACGAAGTTCGGTACTACCAGAGCGGACAGGAACTTTCTTCCTTCACCGATGCAGACAAACTGGGAGATATACACCTCATTGCCCAGGAGAGATTCAATCTGTTGGGGTGAGATGTTCTTCCCGCCTGCGGTGATAATAAGCTCCTTTATCCGGTCGGTTATTTTAATGTAAGTCAGGCGCTCGCCGTTCCTCTCTTTATAAAACAGTTCGCCCACATCGCCGGTTTTGAACCAGCCGTCGTCGGTGAACACCGCCCGGGTAGCTTCGGGGTTTTTGTAGTATTCGGTCATGCACATGCCGCCTTTGAGCTGGACCTCCCCCTCATCCGAGATCCTGACCTGGGTCATAGCGAGCAGGCACCCGCAATATCCCGGGATGGCATTGTCCCTAAACCCGACGCAGACCGGGAAAAACTCGGTCAGGCCGTAACCCATGGCGATATTGATACCGATGGCCTGGAAGAATTCGTTGACATCCGGGGCGAAGGCAGAACCGCCGACATGGTAAATATTGCAGTTTTCCGCACCCAGCATGGTTCTAATCTTGCTGAATACCAGTTTGTCTGCAATCTTATACTTAAGACCGTAGCGGTCATTTCTGTAAGCCTCGATACCCACCTTCTTCGCCCATTCAAATATCTTGTATTTGAGCCCACCGGCATTCTTCATGCCTTCGTGAATCATTCCATAAACCTTGTCCCAGATTCTCGGTACGCTGGTCATAAAATGAGGCCTGAAGTGAACCATGTACTCCAGAAAATCTGCGGGATTAGGACAATAGCCGATTCTAACTCCGACGGTCATACACCCGTATGACCACAGCCGCTCAAATATGTGAGATAAGGGCAGGATTGAAAGAGAAACACAATCCGGGCCGGCCTCCGGGTAACGCATTGAAGGGAATATCCCGTTCAGAAAGGTTCGATGGGTGTGAACGGCACCTTTGGGATTGCCGGTGGTCCCTGAGGTATATATTATCGTAACAATATCATCCGGGTCGACATTGTTGAGCCTTTCTTCAAATTCCTTATCGTTGGTGAGCATTCTCCCCTTTTCGATGAGTTTGCTCAGATAATCACTCTTATCCCCTGAAATTTTAATATTGTCCTGCATGGCAACGATTAACTTAAGGTACTTGTTGTCGGCCATAATCTGCAATGCTTTATCGTACTGGTCCTGATCGCCAACGAAGATCACTTTAACCTCGGCGTCATTGATAATATACTCTGCTTCCTCTTTGGAGTTGGTAGCGTAAATGGGCACCGAAACCGCCCTGGTCGCCAAAATCCCCAGGTCCGATATGGCCCACTCGGAGCAGTTCCTGGAAAAGATGGAGCACATGTCGCCGGGTTGAATTCCCATATCAATAAGGGCTTTGGCCAAAGCGGTAATCCGGTCTCCAAATTCCGTCCAGGTCAGGGATTCCCACTCACCATTGATGTTCTTTTGCATCAGAGCCGTATTGTCTTTGAAGACCTCCACGTTCTTCAGTATCATGTAGGCTAAGGTTTTGTTCACCGCAAGATACTGCTCAAACTCCCTGTCCCAATCCTTGTCACTGTCACGCCATACCGGAAGATGCGCGGTTGCCCGGTGCATTTCTCTTCTCCCCCTCACTTAGCATTGATTGACATCGCTGACTTTATTATCATTCGATGCTGGGATGTTGTCAAATAATTTCAAACTTTAATTATTTGCAAATGGTTTTTTCGATGGAGAAAAATCAATAACGGTGCTATGGCAGATTGTTGTCCAAAGTTTTTCTTTAACTAACCTTTACCACAAAAATATTTCGATATCGAAAATTTACATATGGTATAATTACTATTGATGTTGAGTAATAAAGGGGGATAATATGAGCATTCTACTTAATCCCAAGAAGTACCGCGATAGGAATTACCCTGATGAGCGATCCAAAGAGATCATGCTGAAAATGATTGACTGGTTTGAGAAGAAAGGCCTGGCCAAACAGAAGGAGCAGTATCACGCGAGAGAGTTTTGTGAGGATTTTCAGAAGTTTGTGACTGAGGAAGGTTTTTTTGAAACACTTCTCCTCCCCAAAGGTTACGGTTCCGATCCAAACCAGTATTACAGTACCTACCGGATGTATGAATTCTCGGAGATATGCGCGTTTTACGGAGCCGCCTACTGGTACACCTTTCACGTGTCGGCTCTGGGCCTCAACCCGGTTTTAATGGGCGACAATGAAGAAGCCAAACACCGAGCGGCTGCCAAGTTGAAAGAGAATGCCCTTTGCGCGTTTGGTCTGTCGGAGAAGGAGCACGGTGCCGACATCTACTCCACAGAAATGAAGCTGTATCCCCAGCCTGACGGGACCTACCTGGCTCGGGGGAGCAAGTATTATATTGGAAACGGTAATGTTGCCAACATTATAACGGTTTTTGGCAAGATCGACGGTACTGATGAGTACGTATTTTTCCTGGTTGATTCAGCCCATCCGAACTACGAGTGTGTTCAGAACATTATTGAGAGCAACCAGCAGTATGTAGCCGAATTCAAACTCAATGACTACCCGATTACCGAAGCCGACATCCTTTCCCGGGGGCAAAAAGCCTGGGACGATATGTTAAACACCATCAATGTCTGCAAGTTTAACATCGGATCCGGCGCCACCGGTATTGTAACCCATTCGTTCTACGAGGCTTTGAACCATGCTTATCACCGGGTGCTTTACGGAAAGAGAGTTACGGATTTTCCACACATTAAGAGACTCTTCTGTGATGCCTGGCTGAGGATTATGGGCATGAAGCTCTTCGGGCTCCGTGCTACCGACTACATGAGGGTGGCCAACGAGAATGACAAGCGGTACCTCCTCTATAACCCGATCATGAAAATGAAGGTCGCCATGCAAGGGGAGAAGGTTCACGAGCACCTCTTCGATATTATCGCCGCCAAAGGTTTTGAAAAGGACACGTATTTCGAGCAGGCGGTGGTAGAGCTCACCGGCTTCCCGAAGCTGGAAGGAACACGCCATGTCAACATGGCCCTTATTATCAAACTCATCCCCAGCTACATGTTTATGCCGGCAGAGTTTGAAGAGGTAGGAAGGATCACCGACAACCGCAGTGACGACTTCCTCTTCCGCCAAGGGCGTACTCGGGGTTATGCCAAAACCAAGTTCCATGACTACAATATCGCTTATAACAGTATGGCCCACCTGCCCAATGTCAAAGTATTTATGGAACAAATCCAGGCCTACAAGGAATTCCTCATGGTATCAGGGCCGGATTTGGCGAAGCAGATGCAGGACTTTGATTACCTGCTGGCGGTCGGAGAACTGTTTACCATGGTGGCGTACGGTCAGCTCATCATAGAAAGCGCCAAAATTGAGGGTATCAGCGATGAGGTTATGAACCAGATGTTTGACCTTTTCATCAGGGACTTCTCCGCCTATGCCGTAGAGCTTTACGGCAAACCGATCAACACCGATGCTCAGCTTGAAAAGATCTTAAAGATGATTAAGCGACCGGTTCCCAATCAGGCGGAATTTGAAAAGGTCCTCAACGAAGAGGTTTACAGCCTGGTTGATGCGTATATTCAGAATCCATGAGCGCCAAATCCCCTTCAACCTGCCTGGTCGGTTGCAAATCCCGCCAGGTAGGTTGAATGGTTTTGGCACCAAAAAATCTGCGGCAAAAAGATCCGCGGCCTGAACTCAAGGTTTGTGCTCGTTTAACAAACGGTTTTTAACTGAAAGGGAAATCCATAGGTGTTACTGGCAGGGGGATTCCAGATCTAAGCCGATTTTTATGCTGGTAAATTATAAGTGGATGTGGTCGCTCGAGCAGGATTCGGTGTGCGGCCGGCACGACGGAACGGTTCGGAGGGTTTTTAGACCCTCTCATTGTTTTTCATAGACATAATTTCTTCCTGAATTATTTCCAGGAACGGCGGCACCAGTTCGGGGTCAAATTGTTTCCCGGCGTTGATTGTGAGTTCCCTGATGGCTTGCGGAATGCTCAGGGGTTTTTTGTAGGGCCGAAGGGAAATCATCGCATCAAAACTGTCGGCAATGCGGATGATTCTGGCTAAGAGCGGGATATTAACTCCCTCTAGACCATCAGGATAGCCGGTTCCATCATAATTCTCATGATGATGACGGATAACCGGGATTATTGGCTGCAGTTGGGGTACGGCTGCTACTATATCACTTCCCCATTGCGGGTGTTGTTTAAGCTCCTCCCACTCCTTCTCATTCAGTATGTCCGGCTTATTTAGCACCTCCCGGTCGATTTCTATCTTTCCGATATCATGTAAGAAGGCGGCATAGCCCAGTAGATTGATCTCCTCTTGAGAGAGTCCGATCCTCTTGGCGAGAGCCGTTGCGTAAGAGGTTACCCTTTCTGAATGACCATAGGTGTAGCGGTCTTTGGCGTTAATCACCGAAATCAGAGTGCGAATTGAATTCAACAATTCCTTTTCATCTCCGGGCAAATCCAGGTTGTCAAAGACAGAGAAATACAGCTCCACCTTGCTCTTATTGAGGCTTTTGGCCCGGAAGAGGGCTTGGTCGGCGTGCTTGAAGAGTTCTTTGGCATTACGGGCGTGGGTCGGATAAACAGCAACCCCACAGGAGATGGTGAGTTTCCCCTCGGGTTGGTGTTCAGCCCCCGGGAAGTGATGAGCTCCAATCTCTTCACTGATTTCTTGTGCTACCAGTACAGCCTGCTCACTGTCGGTATTCGGCAATCCTATAACAAACTCGTCACCGCCATACCGGGATACAATGGCGCGCTGGTCTATTTTGGTGGTTAGAATATCGGCAACCGCGGCCAGCACCTCATCACCGGCCTGGTGGCCGTAACTGTCGTTAAAATGCTTAAAGTAGTCGATATCCATGATTATCAGGGCGAGAGGGTTCTTCTCGGAGGCTTCCTGGATATGTTCATTTATCTTATCTTGGAAGTATCCATAGTTGAAAAGACCGGTTAAAAAGTCTGTGCTCGCCAGGCGGGTCAATTGCCTCCGGTGACGGGTTTCAAGATCGGTCTGGGTTCCGGAAAACCAGGCCATGATGAACATAACACTTATAGTGATAAGATTGCTTTCAGTTATTTCGAAAACCCCAATGAACGGGCCAAGTAACATATTCTTCGCATAAATTATAGCCGTGCATATAGATGCCATAACCATGCCGGCTTTTATCCCCATGAGGGAGGCGGTGGTTATCACGGGCAACACGAGAATTACTTCTGTATAGACTGTATTCCGATCGACGAGAAAGATCGTCACGGTTGCCACTACCAGATGGAAAGAGACATAAAGGATATCAATCCATGTGTACTTCGTGATTGA
>JAKOVY010000024.1 GCA_029781825.1 Bacillota bacterium
TATTTCCGTACCACGGACGTAACCGGGGTAATCAGGCTGCCGGAAGGCGTAGAGATGGTAATGCCCGGTGACAACATCCAGATGTCGATCGAACTGATAACACCGATAGCCATAGAAGAGGGCTTGAGGTTTGCGATCCGTGAAGGCGGAAGGACCGTAGGCGCCGGGGTTGTTACCAGCATCATCGAATAAACCCAAGGACTGAAGGGGCGTACTGTCAGGAGTTCCGCCCAAGCCATATGTCACGGCGGGAAAGCAGCTCGGGCTGGCGAGGCTGGAACAAAGCCAGTATAGCAACTGGAGAGACCCAAGGTTTCTGGGTTGGATAACTAATCGGTGAAAGTCTTAGCTGGGAAGAAAGGGCAAGTAGGCCTTTTCTCCTTAGTACGCCCGGGGCCGTGTACATGACAGCACTTAAGGAGGGACCATCAGGTGAAAGGTCAGCAAAAAGTCAGAATTAGGCTGAAGGCGTTTGATCACAAACTGCTAGACCAGTCAGCCCAAAAGATCGTGGATACCGCGAAGAAGAATGGTTCAAAGGTTTCAGGACCGGTACCGCTTCCCACGGAGAGAAGTGTTTATACCATTCTCCGGTCTCCGCATGTGAACAAGGATTCTCGGGAGCAGTTTGAAATGAGAACCCACAAACGGTTAATCGATATATTAGATCCCAATCCCAAGACCATAGATGCCCTTATGCACCTGGACCTGCCTTCCGGTGTAGATATAGAGATTAAGCTCTAACCAGGGATTAGGAAGCTGATTTAGGAGGGAGAAAGGTGTCAAGAGCAGTCAAGAAAGGGCTACTGGCCAGGAAGATAGGCATGACTCAGGTTTTTACTGAGGACGGCCAGGCAGTGGCGGTTACTGCAATCGAAGCCGGCCCCTGTGTAGTGGTAAGGAAAAAGACCCCGGAAACTGACGGCTACAGTGCAATCCAGGTTGGTTTCGGAGGGATTAAGGAACGGAAGGTCAACCGTCCGGACCGGGGACAGTTTGCCAAAGCCCAAATTAAACCTACCAGGTGGCTGAGAGAGTTTAGAGTCGAAGATGCTAATCAGTACGAGATTGGACAGGAAATCAAGGCCGATGTGTTTCAAGAAGGCGAATTGATAGATGTTACCGGAATTTCCAAAGGTAAGGGCTTCGCGGGAGGCATTAAGCGCCATAACTTCCACCGTGGTCCTATGGCACACGGCTCCAAATACCATCGCCGTCCCGGTTCGCTGGGAGCAAAAGGACCGGCACGGGTATTCAAGGGCAGGAAAGAACCGGGCCGTTTGGGTGGAGAAAGAGTGACGGTGCAGAGGCTGAAGATAGTAAAGGTTTACCCGGAGAAGAACCTCATCCTGGTCAAGGGTGCGGTACCGGGACCTCGCAAGGGGCTTCTTACTATTAGAAACTCGGTAAAGGCATAGGGTGAAGGAGGTTTACTATCATGCCCAAGGTAGCAGTATACAATATGGCAGGAGCCCAGGTCGGTGAAATGGAGTTAAGTGACAGCGTGTTCGGGATTGAACCCAACGAGGCTGTAGTTCACCAGGTTGTCAAGGCTCAACTGGCCAACCGGCGGGTAGGGACCGCCTCCACCAAGACTCGCGGCATGGTAAGAGGCGGCGGCAGGAAGCCCTGGCGGCAGAAAGGAACCGGACGCGCACGCGCCGGAAGCCGACGCTCCCCGCTTTGGAGGGGTGGAGGGACCGTGTTTGGGCCCCATCCACGCGATTACTCCATCAGACTGCCCAAAAAAGTTCGGAGGTTGGCCCTGAAATCAGTGCTGTCCGACAAAGTCAACAACGGAGAGATTGTGGTTTTGGAGGCTTTGACCTTCGAAGAACCAAAAACCAAACGTATAATAGAAGTCCTGAATGCCCTGAATGTGGTTGGAAAGGCTCTGGTTGTTACCGCCGACGGAGACATCAATGTTACCAAGTCGGCTCGGAACATCCCGGGAGTCAAACCGCTTAGAGCCGATTTTATCAACGTCTATGATCTTTTGGCCTACGACAAGCTTGTGATAACCAAAGACGCCGTAGCCAAGGTGGAGGAGGTTTACGGTTGATGACCAAAGAAGCTCGCGATATTATAATCAGGCCGGTGATAACCGAAAAAACCATGAACCTGCTGGCGGAAAACAAGTATACTTTTCTGGTTGACAAACGCGCCAACAAGATTGAGATTAAAAAGGCTATTGAAGAGATTTTCAATGTTAAGGTTGATCGAGTAACTACTATGAACCTGCGGGGCAAGAAGAAGAGAATGGGGCGCTTTGAAGGCCGTAGGCCCAGCCGCAAGAAAGCTGTGGTCTTCCTGAAGCCCGGCCATAAGATTACGCTCTTCGAGGGAATGTAGCCCAATTAGGTACCTAAGGAGGAATCGAGAGTGGGCATTAAAAAATTCAAACCAACATCACCGGGCAAACGGCAGATGACGGTCCTTACCTTTGAGGAAATAACCAAAAAGGAACCGGAAAAAAGCCTGCTGGCGCCTCTTACCAAAAACGCGGGGCGAAATGCGAAAGGGCGCATAACCGTACGCCATCGTGGAGGCGGGCACAAGCGCCGTTACCGGATTATAGACTTTAAACGCACCAAGGATGGGATCCCGGCCAAGGTAGCCGCCATCGAATACGATCCCAACCGTTCCGCCAATATTGCATTGCTGCATTACCTGGACGGGGAAAAGAGTTATATACTGGCCCCCCACGGCTTGACGGTCGGCACTCAGGTCATGTCGGGACCGGACGCCGATATTAAGGTAGGGAACGCACTCCCGCTGGCCAATATTCCGGTTGGTACCACGATACACAATATTGAACTTAAACCGGGCAAGGGCGGGCAGATCGTACGTTCGGCCGGTGCAGCCGCCCAGCTCATGGCCAAGGAAGGCAATTATGCTCATATCCGTCTCCCTTCCGGCGAGGTTAGGCTGGTTCATGTAAAATGCCGGGCCACGATTGGTCAGGTTGGCAACCTCGATCACGAGAATGTGAGTATCGGCAAGGCCGGGCGCAACCGCTGGAAAGGTATCAGGCCTACAGTTCGGGGCTCAGTAATGAACCCGGTTGATCACCCCCACGGCGGAGGGGAAGGCCGGGCTCCAATAGGAAGAAAACACCCGGTTTCTCCCTGGGGCAAGATTGCCATCGGCGGCAAGACCAGGAAGAAGAAACCGTCTGACAATATGATTGTCAAGAAACGCAAGTAGCTCTGAAAGGGAGGTTACAAGCTGGAATGGGCAGATCTCTTAAAAAAGGCCCCTATTGCGACGAAAAGCTGCTGAAAAAGGTTGAACTCATGAACGATACAGGCGAGAAACGCGTCATCAAAACCTGGTCACGGCGTTCCACCATTATGCCTCAAATGATCGGACACACCCTGGCAGTTCATGATGGGCGCAAGCACATCCCGGTGTATATAACCGAGGACATGGTCGGACACAAGCTGGGAGAGTTTGCTCCTACCAGGACCTACCGGGGACATGCGGGCAAGTCGGAAAAGACCAGTAGAAGAGGATGAGGGGAGGTAATGGTGTGGAGGCACGAGCAACAGCCAGATTTGTTCGAGTATCACCGTTCAAAGCCCGGCAGGTTGTTGATCTGATCCGGGGCAAGGATGTACGTGAGGCTCGGGCGATCCTCAAGTATACCAACAAGAAGGCGGCTCCGCTGATTGCCAAGGTGATGAATTCCGCGGTAGCCAATGCCGAACACAATTTTGACATGGATTCCGAAGACCTTTATATAGCAGAAATATATGTCAATGAGGGGCCAAGCCTGAAAAGGGTTAAACCCAGGGCCTACGGCAGGGCTGATATAATGAAGCGTCGCACCAGTCATATAACCGTAGTGGTCAAAGAAAGGGCGTGATTTAGTGGGGCAGAAGGTTCACCCCAAAGGGTTTAGACTAGGGATTACCAGAGATTGGGATTCACGCTGGTATGCAGACCGTGATTTCACCGAACTCCTCCATGAGGATTACAAGATACGCAAGCACATCAAGGAAAAGTTTTACGCTGCCGGGATATCTTCAGTCGAGATTGAAAGAACCGGCAACCGGGTCAAGGTTTCGATCAATACCGCCAAACCCGGAATCCTCATTGGACGTGGGGGCACTGAGGTAGAAAAACTGAAGGCTGACCTGGCGAAGCTTACCAACAAGAACGTCAGTATAAACATTGTTGAGATCAAACGTCCGGAGCTGGATGCCCAGATCGTTGCCGAGAATGTGGCGACCTCTTTGGAGAGAAGGATTGCCTTTCGGCGGGCGATGCGCCAGGCTTTGAGCCGAACCATGCGCGCCGGCGCCAAGGGCATGAAGATTGCGGTATCCGGTCGCCTCGGTGGAGCCGAGATCGCGCGTACTGAATGGCTGGCTGAAGGCAGGGTGCCTCTTCATACCCTCCGGGCTGACATTGATTTCGGTTTCGCGGAGGCCAGTACCACTTACGGCAAGATCGGCGTTAAAGTGTGGATTAACAGGGGCGAGGCGCAGCCCAAACGTATGACCCCCGTTAAGGCTGGAGGGGAGGAACAAGAATAATGTTAATTCCGAAGCGAGTTAAGTATAGAAGGCAGCATAGACCGTTTGTAAAAGGGCACGCCACCAAGGGTAATACTGTGACTTACGGGGAATATGGCCTGCAGGCTCTGGACCCCGGTTGGATTACCAACCGCCAGATTGAGGCGGCTCGTATTGCGATTACCCGCCATGTAAAGCGTGGAGGCAAAGTCTGGATCAAAATCTTCCCGGACCGCCCGTTAACCGTAAAGCCGGCTGAGACCCGTATGGGAAAAGGAAAGGGTGCACCGGAGTACTGGGTGGCCCCGGTCAAGCCGGGTCGTGTCATGTTCGAACTGGCCGGAGTAAGTGAAGAAGTGGCCAAGGAAGCTATGAGGTTGGCAGCACACAAACTGCCGGTCAGGTGCAGGTTTGTCAAAAGAGATGAAATGGGTGGTGAGGCTGGTGAAGGCTAAGAAGATGGCGGAACTGACCGATGAGGAACTGCAGAAGAAGGTTAGAGACTATAAAGATGAGCTATTCAATCTTAGGTTTCAAATAGCCACCGGGCAATTGGATAACCCCATGAGGATCAGGGAAGTCCGCAAAAACATTGCTCGGGCCAAGACGATCTTGAGGCAGCGACAATTACAGGGACGTAATGTCTAAAGGAGGTCGGACGGTGGCTGAGAACAGGGGACAGCGAAGGGTAAAAATCGGCAAAGTAGTCAGCAACAAGATGGATAAAACCGTTACCGTGCGCATCGAGTCCGTGGTGCAGCACAGCCTATACAAAAAGACCGTAAGGCGGAGCAAAAAGTACAAAGCCCACGACGAACACAACCAGTGCAATATCGGGGACCTGGTAAAAATCATGGAAACCCGCCCCTTGAGTAAAGACAAAAGATGGAGAGTAGTCGAGGTGCTGGAGAGAGCCAAGACCTTACAATAGTGGCTGAAAGGAGGTTGCCGCAGTGATCCAGCCTCAAACGATACTGCGTGTCGGCGACAATACAGGTGCAAAAAAGATCATGTGCATAAAGGTGCTGGGGGGCTCCCTCAGAAGGTATGCCAGTGTTGGAGATGTTATAGTGGCGTCGGTAAAGGAAGCCGGCGTTGGAGGAGTAGTCAAGAAGGGTGATGTAGTTAAAGCGGTAGTAGTCCGCACCCGCAAAGAGATTCGCCGTCCTGACGGTTCCTATATCCGGTTCAGCGAGAATGCAGCGGTAATAATCGATGATAACAACAATCCCAAGGGTACTCGAATATTCGGACCGGTGGCGCGGGAACTGAGGGATCGGAATTTTATGAAGATAGTTTCACTGGCCCCCGAGGTTTTATAAGCGGAGGTGATTACACTTGGGCCAGAAAATGCGTTTGAAAAAGGGTGATACCGTTATAGTCTTAACCGGCAAGGATGCCGGGCGCAAGGGCAAGATCCTCAAAGTCGAACCCGATAAGAGGAAAGTGACAGTAGAGGGTGTCAATAGAGTACGGAAACATCAAAGGCCTACCCGTGCTTTGCCGCAGGGGGGAATCCTCCGCATTGAAGCAGCACTTGATGCCTCCAATGTAATGCTGGTATGCAGCAAGTGCGACCGACCGACCAGAGTGGGGACCAAGATACTGGCTAACGGTGAAAGAGCTAGATGCTGCAAGAAATGCGGCGAGATTCTGGAATAAGGCTGAGGAGGCTTGAGCGTGGTACGACTTAAAGAGCAATACTTGAAAGAAATGGTACCAAAACTTATGGAGAAATTCGCTTACCGCAATCCCATGCAGGTACCAAAGATAGAAAAAGTGGTTCTCAACATGGGTGTGGGTGAAGCCATCCAGAACCCCAAGAGCCTTGATGGGGCGGTAGCGGATCTCAGAGCCATCTCCGGGCAAAAACCGGTGATCACCAAGGCCAAGGCTTCCATCGCCGGATTCAAACTAAGGGAAGGAATGTCCATCGGCTGTAAAGTAACCCTGCGTGGGGATCGCATGTATGATTTCCTGGATAAACTGATCAACGTCGCCCTGCCCCGTGTGCGGGACTTCCGGGGAGTGTCCCCCAAAGCCTTTGACGGTCGGGGAAATTACACCCTGGGGATAAAAGAGCAGTTGATCTTCCCCGAGATTGACTATGACAAGATTGATAAGATACGTGGGTTGGAAGTGGTTATTGTAACCACCGCCAAGACTGACGAAGAAGCTCGGGAACTTCTGAGATTAATGGGGATGCCCTTTAGGGAGCAGTAAGGAGGGAAGTTATGGCGAAAAAGTCCATGATAGCCAAGCAGAAGAGAACCCCCAAGTTTAAGGTTCGTGCGTATAATCGATGCCGTATTTGCGGAAGACCCAGAGCCTACATGCGCAAGTTTGGGATCTGCCGTATCTGTTTCCGGCAGATGGCACACCGGGGCGAAATACCAGGCATAACCAAAGCCAGTTGGTAGTGCTGATAGAAGGAGGTTGAACTATGGTCACGACAGACCCCATCGCTGATTTCCTGACCCGGATAAGAAATGCGAACATGGTCTCACATCCCACGGTGGAGATCCCGGGATCAAAGATGAAGTTGGCGATTGCTACCATACTGAAGGACGAGGGCTATATCAAGGATTTCGAGTTCATCGAAGACGGGAGACAGGGTATAATTCGCATCTATCTGAAGTATGGTCCCAACCGTGAGAAAGTCATTACGGGGATTAAGAGGATAAGCAAACCGGGACTCCGGGTGTATGTAGACAAGGACAATATACCCAAGGTTCTGGGGGGATTCGGTACAGCAGTCATTTCCACCTCCCGCGGTCTGATGACGGACAAAAGGGCGCGGAAAGAAGGAGTAGGTGGAGAGGTCGTTTGTTATATCTGGTAACGGAGGAGGCTAAGCAAGGTGTCACGCATAGGAAAGCGGCCCATAGACCTTCCCTCTGGTGTCGAGGTAACTTTGGATGAAGGAAGTATTACCGTTAAGGGCCCCAGGGGCGTTTTGCAGCGACAAATCCCGGTTGGTATCAGCGTGTCCAAGGAAAACGGCCAGCTGATAGTCACCAGAGCCAGCGATGAGAGAAAACACCGTTCACTGCACGGTTTGACCCGGGCCCTGATTGCCAACATGGTTCAGGGTGTTGAAAAAGGTTTCGAAAAGAGGCTAGAATTAGTCGGTACCGGATATCGTGCAGCCGTCCAGGGGAAAAAGCTGGTTTTGACTGTGGGTTATTCACACCCGGTGGAGTTTGAACCTCCCGAGGGTATTGAATTTGAAACCCCGGCCGCCAACCGGATCATCATCAAAGGGATTGACAAGGAAAAAGTGGGCAATATAGCAGCTACCATCAGAGAAGTTCGCAGACCCGAGCCTTATAAGGGCAAAGGCATTAAATATGAAGGTGAGACCATCAGGCGCAAGGCTGGCAAGGCCGGCAAGAAGTAAAGGGAGAAAGGAGTGGCACGGAATTGATTAAGAAGCCGAGTCGTAATCGGCTGCGGATAGGTAAGCATAAAAGAATACGCCGCAAGGTGCGGGGAACTCCTGAAAGGCCGAGGCTATGCGTCTTTCGCAGCCTGAACCATATTTATGCTCAGGTAATCGATGATGTTAATCATAATACCCTGGTAGCAGCGTCCACCCTGGAACCGGAAGTGCGGGAGAAAATCAAGGATGGAAGCAAAATGGACGCGGCCAAAGCGGTAGGAGAAGCGGTGGCCAACAAAGCTTTGGCCAAAGGTATTACCCGGGTAGTTTTTGACCGCAACGGTTACAAGTATCACGGAAAAGTAGCTGCTCTGGCCGGTGCGGCCAGAGAGGCCGGGCTGGAGTTTTAGCTGCAAGGAGGGAACCATGATCGAAAGGGAACAAAACGCACCGGAACTTATTGAAAAGGTGGTAACCGTAAGGCGAGTTGCCAAAGTGGTAAAGGGTGGGCGTCGTTTCAGCTTCAGTGCCGTAGTCGTAGTTGGCGACGGCCAGGGCAGGGTCGGTGCCGGACTTGGTAAAGCGGGTGAAGTGCCGGAGGCTATTCGTAAAGGCGTTGAGGACGCCAAGAAGAACATGATTGAGGTCCCCATGAGGGGAACGACCATCACCCATGATATAATTGGAGAGTTCGGCGCGGGCAAGGTTTTATTGAAAGCTGCCGCACCCGGTACCGGTGTTATCGCCGGGGGTCCGGTCAGAGCGGTATTGGAAGCTGCCGGGATAAAAGACGTTCTGACCAAGTCTTTGGGATCCTCCAATGCCAACAACATGGTACGGGCTACCATCGAAGGTTTGAAATCTCTGAAACGGGCCGAAAATGTAGCCCGGCTGCGGGGCAAGACCATCCAAGAAATATTAGGCTAGGAGGTAGTTGCTTTGGGTAAAATGCTCAAGATAACCTGGGAGAGAAGCACAATAGGACACGACAAATCCCAGAGAGCTACGATAAGGAGTTTAGGTTTTAAAAAACTGAACCAAACCGTGATCAAGAAGGACACTCCGCAGATCCGGGGAATGATCAGCAGAGTGCATCACCTGGTTACGGTGGAAGAGGTTTAGCTTTTGAGGAGGTTAAGGATGAAACTTCATGATTTGCAATCTCCCGACGGCGCGGTCCACAGAAGGAAACGGGTTGGACGCGGCATAGGCTCAGGTCATGGAAAGACATCAACCAGAGGACACAAAGGGCAGAAAGCACGCTCTGGGGGTGGAGTGAGACCCGGGTTTGAAGGCGGGCAGATGCCTTTACAAAGACGGATTCCCAAACGCGGATTCACCAATATATTTAAGAAGAACTACAGCATCGTCAACGTAAAGGATCTTGAAAGGTTCGATGACGACACGGTTGTTACCCCCGCTCTGCTGATTCAAAGCGGTTTAATAAAATCAATTCAGGATGGAGTCAAGATTTTAGGCGACGGGGAACTGACCAAGAGGTTGGTGGTAAAGGCCCACAAGGTCAGCCAGACGGCAGAAAGCAAAATTGCTGCCAGGGGTGGCCGGATAGAGGTGATATAAATGCTTGGTTCACTGCAGCAAGCGTTTAAAATTGGGGATCTGAAGCAAAAGGTATTGTTCACCCTCCTGATGTTCGCGGTGTTTAGACTGGGGGTTCATATACCTGTTCCGGGAATAAACCCGGATGCCCTGAGTGAATTGCTGAAGAACCAGTTTCTTGGGTTTTTCGATGTAATCTCCGGGGGGGCGTTCAAACGGTTCAGTATCTTTGCCATGAGCATCACCCCTTATATTAACGCGTCCATTATCATGCAGCTGTTGACGGTTGTTATCCCCCGGTTGGAGCAGCTCAACAAAGAAGGGGAGGAAGGCCGTAAGAAGATTGCGCAGTACACCCGTTACGGTACGGTTATTCTGGGATTCATTCAGGCCATCGGGATTGCCATCGCCCTGGGTCGTTATTCCGGACCCGGCGGAGCGGTACTCCAAAACCCGGGGTTTGTATCGTATATGATCATCGCCATATGCCTTACCGCGGGGACGGCCTTGTTGATGTGGATCGGGGAGATGATCACGGAAAGAGGAATCGGCAACGGTATCTCGCTCATTATCTTTGCCGGAATAGTGGCCCGGATTCCCAGTGGCGTGGTTGGCGTGTTCGAGTATCTGCGAGCAGGAACCGCCAGTTATTTCAACGTATTGCTGTTTGTGGTAATTGCCCTGGTAATGATCGCCGCCGTGGTGGCCTTGAACGAAGGCCAGCGCAGACTACCGGTACAGTATGCGAAAAGGGTTGTGGGCAGGAAGGTTTACGGCGGACAGAGCACATTCCTGCCGCTCAAGGTGAACACCGCCGGGGTTATTCCGATTATATTTGCAATGTCCATTATGATGTTTCCGGGCACCATTGCTTCCTGGTTCCAGAACTCAGCCATTAACAGCTGGATTAATACTTATTTCCATTTTGGAAGTCCCTTGTATAACACGATCTATGCACTGTTGATCGTATTCTTTACCTTCTTTTATACGTCGGTCATCTTCAATCCGCTGGATGTGGCGGAAAACATTAAGAAATACGGTGGTTTTATACCAGGGATTCGTCCTGGGAGGCCAACTGCAGAATTCATTGACAGGGTACTGGGTAGACTCACGCTGGCGGGAGGTATATTTTACGCCTTCGTTGCGATACTGCCCAACTTCGTAATCGCACTGACCGGACTTACCAACATCTGGTTCGGCGGAACTGCACTGTTAATAGTAGTCGGGGTGGCGCTGGACACCATGAAACAAATAGAGGCTCACTTGTTGCTCAGGAGTTACGAAGGGTTCGTTAAGTAAGACAGGAGATGAAACAGTATGAACGTCATATTGGTTGGACCTCCCGGTGCGGGAAAGGGAACCCAGGCCGAAACCATTGTTCAAACCTTTAGGATTCCCCATATCAGCACCGGAGACATGTTCCGGGATGCAGTTCGAAAGGGAACGGAACTGGGGAAAAGAGCTCAAGAATACATGAATGCCGGCAAGCTGGTTCCCGATGAGGTTACCATCGGGATCGTAAAAGAAAGGCTGAGCCAGCCGGATTGCGATCGCGGGTTTCTTTTGGACGGCTTCCCGCGTACCGTAGTACAGGCGGATGCCTTGGACGGAATTATGGACAGCCTGGGCAAGAAAATTGAACTTGTCTTAAACATCGCTGTTCCCGATGAGATAATCATCGAGCGCATCGTTGGACGGCGGTCTTGCAAAAAATGCAATGCTGTCTATCATGTCAAGTTTAATCCTCCCAAGGTGGAGGGAATCTGTGACAAGTGCGGTGAGCCGCTGTTCCAAAGAGCAGACGACCGGGAAGAAACCGCAGTACAACGGCTGAAGGTGTACGCCGAGCAGACCAACCCGGTGCTTGACTTCTATACCAAAAAAGGCGTCGTCGTGAATATCGACGGCAACCGGAGCCGGTCTGCAGTCTGGGAAGACGTAAAAAAAGCTCTGGAGTCCTATGATAATAATTAAAAGCAAAAAAGAACTTGAAAGCATGCGACAAGCGGGCCTCGTTGTTGCTGATGCCCTGGAGCGGTTAGCCGGGCTGGTTAAGCCCGGCATAACCACCGCCGCCCTTGACCGTTTTGCCGAAGAGTACCTAGCCCAGCGAGGTGCCAAACCCTCTTTTAAGGGATACAATGGTTTTCCCGCGTCAATCTGTGCTTCGGTCAACGAGGAGGTCGTGCACGGGATACCAGGTAAGCGCCGTTTGAAGGAAGGGGATATAATCAGTATTGACCTGGGAGCCATCGTCGATGGCTGGCACGGTGATGCTGCAATTACAGTACCGGTAGGCGAGGTCGATCCTGAGATTATGCGTTTATTAAAGGTTACCGAGGAATCGCTCTATCTCGGTATCGAAGCGGCTAAGCCGGGAGTCAGGTTGGGCGTGGTCTCCAATACCATACAGAAACATGTTGAAAAAGCCGGTTTTTCTGTAGTGAGACAGTATGTAGGACACGGGATCGGCCGGCAGATGCATGAGGACCCGCCGGTACCCAATTTTGGAAGGCCGGACCGGGGACCGTTGCTGGCGGAAGGCATGACCATCGCCATTGAACCCATGGTCAATGCCGGGGGATATGAAGTCTTGGTTGCCCCCGATAACTGGACCGTAGTTACCAAGGATGGCAGTTATTCGGCTCATTTCGAGCATACCATAGCCATAACCGGTAATGGGCCGGAGATACTTACCCGCAAGTAACGGAGGTGCTTACATGGATGGATGATTTGGTCGGCCGAATAGTTATCTCCAAAGCTGGTCGGGACAAGGGAAAGCCATTTGTTGTCATAGAAGTTATCAATGATCGGTTTGTCCTGTTGGCGGATGGTGACCTGAGAAAAGTGGATAATCCCAAAGTCAAAAACATCAAACATCTTCAGATTACCAATAGGGGATTACCCGAAGTGGTTGAGACTATAGAACGAGGAGAAGTCTTGGAAAACCACCGCTTACGGAAACTGTTAAGATCTTTGTGGTCTGAGTGCCAGGAGGAAAACAGGGAAGGGGGGTCCCTTGGTGACGAAAGAGGATGTCATTGAGGTTGAAGGTAAGGTGATTGAGCCGCTTCCAAACGCTATGTTTACCGTTCAGCTTGATAACGGGCATAAGGTGTTGGCTCATATCTCCGGCAAAATGCGGATGCACTTCATCAGAATCCTGCCGGGAGATAGGGTTACGGTAGAGCTCTCACCGTACGACTTAAACCGAGGCCGAATCGTATACCGGTTCAAATAAAAGGAGGACCATTCAATGAAAGTTAAGCCATCTGTTAAACCCAGGTGCGAGAAATGCAAAGTCATAAAGCGCAAGGGTAAAGTCATGGTAATTTGTGAAAATCCCAGGCACAAGCAAAGACAAGGTTAGGTGGAGGTGAAATTATTTGGCCAGAATAGCCGGTGTTGACTTGCCCCGTGACAAGAGAGTGGAGGTAGCTCTTACCTATATTTATGGTATTGGGAGACCATCGAGCCGTAAGATATTGGCGCAGACGGGTATAAATCCCGATACCCGGGTGAAAGATTTAACCGAGGAAGAGATTGCCAAGATAAGAGAAGTAATCAATAAGAGTTATAAGGTAGAAGGAGACCTGCGCCGCGAAGTAAGCATGAGCATCAAACGGCTGATGGATATCGGCTGTTATCGGGGGCTTAGGCACCGCCGCGGGCTTCCGGTACGCGGGCAGCGCACAAAAACCAACGCCAGGACCCGCAAAGGTCCGCGCCGCATCGTGGCAGCCAAGAAGAAGAAGTAAAGGAGGAGCGAGTGATAAATGGCGCGTCGAGGAGCTTCGGCAAGGATCAAGAGACGTGAAAGAAAAAACGTCGACTACGGCATTGCTCATATCAAGTCTACATTCAATAATACGATAATCACCATCACTGACCGGGAAGGCAATGCGATTTCCTGGGCAAGTGCCGGAACCGTCGGTTTTAAGGGCTCGCGCAAAAGCACTCCTTTTGCTGCTCAACAGGCGGCGGAGCAGGCAGCTCGTGCGGCGATGGAACACGGCATGAAAGAAGTCGAGTGCTATGTTAAGGGGCCCGGGTCCGGTCGAGAGGCCGCCATCCGTTCCCTGCAAGCGGCTGGACTTGAAGTAAGCGTTATTAAAGATGTTACACCGATACCGCACAATGGATGCAGACCACCTAAAAGAAGAAGGGTTTAAAGGGGGTTTTTAATCAGTGGGAAGATATACTGGCTCGGTTTGCCGCCATTGCAGAAGAGAAGGGGAAAAACTTTTTTTGAAGGGCGACAGGTGTTATTCTCCGAAATGCGCGGTAGACCGTAAGCCCTATGGACCTGGGCAGCATGGACAGGGTAGGCCGAAAAAGCCGACCGAGTATGGACTGCAGTTGCGTGAAAAACAAAAAGCCAAGAGAATTTACGGGGTGATGGAGAAGCAGTTTCGCAATTACTTTGAAAAAGCGGAACGCCAGTCCGGCATCACCGGGGAAAACCTTTTAATTCTATTGGAAAGACGGCTGGACAATGTTGTATACCGTTTGGGACTGGCCGCCTCCCGCAAGGAAGCAAGGCAGCTGATTTCCCATGGGCATTTTACTGTGAATGGGAGAAAGGTTAACATTCCTTCGTTCCTGGTCAAACCGGGACAGGAAATAGAAGTGAGAGCCCGCAGTAAAGAATCCCCAAAATTCAAAGATATCCAGGCACAAGCAGCGTACAAAACTCCTCCGGAGTGGTTGGAGCTTGATGTTGAAAACATGAGGGGCCGGGTGCTGGCGCTTCCAAAACGTGAGAACATCGAGGCTACTATAGCTGAGCACCTGATCGTTGAGCTTTACTCCCGATAGGTTCAGGATATGTTATATTCCAGCCTAAGGAGGGTGAAAGATGCTTGAATTTGAAAAGCCAAGGATAGAGTGCGTTGAAAGGGATCCGGATGCTCACTATGCAAAGTTTGTAGTCGAACCCCTGGAGAGGGGTTATGGAATTACCCTGGGGAATTCACTGCGCCGGGTGCTTTTGTCGTCACTTCCCGGTGCCGCTATCAGTTCCGTCAAAATCGACGGTATTCTGCATGAGTTTTCCACGCTGCCCGGGGTTTTGGAAGACATCACCGAGGTGATCCTGAACCTCAAACAGGTTGTTCTCAAGTATGAAGGAGACGGACCCAAAATCCTGCGGCTTGAACAAAAGGGCAAAAAGGAAGTTCGAGCAGGCGATATTGAGCGGGATGCTGAAGTTGAGATTATAAATCCCGATTTACTTATTGCCACTTTGAATGAAGACGGCGAACTCAATATGGAGTTGACCGTTGAAAGAGGTCGCGGGTATGTCAGCGCCGACCAAAAGAAGAAATCCGACGAGATTATCGGGGTTATTCCCATTGACTCCATCTTTACCCCGATAAGGAAAGTCAACTTCACGGTGGAGAATGCTCGCGTAGGACGTATTACCGACTACGACCGACTGATGCTTGAGGTATGGACTAATGGTACTGTTACGCCGGAAGAAGGCATCAGCCTGGCATCCAAGATCCTGGTCAATTACCTTAAGCTGTTCTCGGAAATGGACGACAGCCATCCCGAAATCGAGATGTTGGTTGAGAAAGAGGAAGAGAAAAAGGACAAGATCCCGGATATGCCCATCGAGGAATTGGAATTGTCGGTACGGGCTTCCAACGGCTTAAAGCGGGCTAACATCAATACCGTCGGTGATTTGGTGGAGAAGACCCGCGAGGAGATGGGTAAAATCCGTAACCTGGGACAGAAATCTCTTGATGAAATAGAGGCCAAGTTGAGAGAACTGGGACTATCGTTCAAGCAACCGGAAGACTAGCAGGGAAGGAGGAAATAGAGTTGGGATACAGGAAACTGGGAGTAAGAAGTGACCACCGGAGATCTCTGCTCAGGAATTCGGTCACCTCGTTGCTGGCCCATGAAAGGATAACTACCACGGAGACTCGAGCCAAAGAGATAAAACGAATGGCGGACAGGATGATCACCCTGGGCAAGAAGGGGGATCTGCACTCCCGGCGGCAGGCTCTGGCTTTTCTGACCGACGAGGCCGTAGTCCGCAAGGTGTTTAGTGAACTCGCCCAAAGATATGACGACCGGCAGGGGGGCTACACCCGGATCATCAAGTCCGGATTCCGCAGGGGTGACGGCGCACCCATGGCGATAATTGAACTGGTAAAATAGGATGATTGAGGTTTCAGGGGTAAGTTTCAGCTACCCCGGGCTCGAATCGCCCGTTTTACAAGATATAAACTTGGAGATCAGGCCAGGAGAATTCCTGGCCTTGCTGGGTAGAAACGGCTCGGGGAAATCCACGTTTACCAGGCTGTTGAACGGGTTATTGATACCTACGGCCGGTGATGTGATAGTTGATGGTTTCAATACCCGTGATTCAAACCACCGGCTCCGGATCAGGCAGCGCGTTGGGCTGTTGTTCTCCAACCCGGACAACCAGTTGGTTGCCGGCATTGTTGAAGAGGATGTGGCCTTTGGTCCGGAAAACATGGGACTGCCGCCTGCAGAAATCCGGGAACGGGTTAGATGGGCTCTTTCGGTAGTTGGTATGGAGGAGTTCCTCAAGCATCCACCGCACATGCTGTCGGGGGGTCAGAAACAGAGGGTAGCCATTGCCGGCGTCCTTGCCCTCAGGCCAAGTTACATGGTTCTTGACGAACCCACCTCGATGCTCGATCCTAGGGGACGTGAGGAGGTAATGCGTACCCTGACGGCTCTGAACCGCGAACAGGGAACCGCCATCATTATGGTCACCCACTTCGTAGAAGAAGCCGCGGCCGCGGATCGGGTAGTGGTCCTTGACCGGGGCAGAGTGCTTGTTACGGGGTCACCACTTGAGATCCTGACCAGGATCGATGATCTGGCCGACTGGGGACTGGAGCCCCCCGAGATCGCTCTGCTGTGCCACGAGCTGAGGAAAAGGGGTTACAACCAAATTCCCATGGCACTCGACAGCCGGCTGGTGGCGGATGCGATTAAACAGTTCTCCTTGAAAGATTAAAGGGATTATGCAATGAGGGTTATTTATTATACCTTTTAACCCGGGTGAGTATATGTCTATTCGTTTACTGAAGGTGGGATTCCGATATGCCCGGGGACTTCCCTGGGAAACCGAGGCCTTAAAGAACATAAACCTGGAAGTGAGAAAAAACGAGATACTGGGGATAATCGGACCCACCGGCTCGGGCAAGACCACCCTTTTACAGTTGATGAACGGTATTCGACACCCGAGTGAGGGCCGGGTTTTAATTGATGACCAGGATCCCGCCGTACTTAAAGGCCGGGAAATCACCAGGCTCAGACAGAAGGTTGGCCTGGTTTTTCAATCCCCGGAAGATCAGCTTTTTGCCAGCAGCGTCTATGAGGACATCGCCTTTGGACCCAAAAATTTGGGGATTACCGGTTCCGAACTGGATAACCGGGTTCGGTGGGCCATGGAAGTCCTGGACCTGGGATTCGAGGATTTAAGCCGGCGCCGGCCGCAGAACTTAAGCGGAGGTCAGAAGCGAAGGGTGGCCATTGCCGGCGTGCTGGCGTTAAAACCGGAGTACCTCATTCTTGATGAACCGACGGCCGGGCTGGACCCGGAAGGCAGAAAACTACTCCTTAACCTGATAAGGAAACTGCGTGAAGACCATGGAATGGGTGTGGTCATGGTATCTCACCGTTTGCAGGACATCATGAGTACCTGTGACCGGGTGGTGGTCTTGGAAAAGGGGGAGATTCGGAAAACTGGAACACCCAGAGAGATCATGCGCAACGGGCAGGAACTGATGGAAATCGGACTTCATCTCCCGCCGATCAATAGGGTGCTGCATGAACTTAAGGATGTCTTTCCTTACCTGGATACGGCATCATTGGGACCGGAAGAGGCGGCGAATGAAATCGATCGGGCGTTGAGGGGCTTATGATGAACTCTTTTACCTTTGGACAGTACATACCCGGCCAGTCGCTGATACACTCTTTGGATCCGCGAACCAAACTGTTTTCCGTCGTTATCATGATGGCGGCAGTCCTCGCGGTAAACACCCTCACGGGGGTTTTAATTACGGCTCTGTTTACCGGGGTTTTTGTTGGACTCACCAGGGTGCCGGTGACGATTTATTTCCGCGGGATGCGGCCGTTGATAATACTGGTGGTTATCACCGCCGCCTTCCAGGTATTTTTGGTTCCCGGGGAGGTTATCTGGCGGTGGTGGATCTTTTCCATAACCGATAACGGAATCGAGATGGGAGCCCTGATGAGCTACCGCCTGGTCATGGTGTTTGTACTGGCCCAGCTGCTCACGCTTACCACCTCGCCCCTGCAGTTGACCGATGGTCTGGAAAGGATATTGAGACCATTTTCCAGGGTGGGTTTTCCCGCCCATGAACTGGCCATGATCATGACCATCGCTCTGCGGTTTATCCCGGTTTTTTTTGAGGAAGGCAGCAAGATAATTCTGGCCCAGGTTTCGCGTGGGGCCGATTTTCAGGGAGGCTGGCTCAAAAGTGCGCGCAACCTGATAGCCATCATGGTTCCCCTTTTCGTGCAGGCCTTCCGCCGGGCGGACGATCTGGCTCTGGCCATGGAATCCCGCTGCTATACAGGTGGAGAGGGGCGCACGCGGCTGCATGAAATAGCCATGTCCCGCACCGACTACCTGGTGATGGCAGTAACAGCCGCATTGGTGCCGTTAACATTTGTTCTGCGGACTTAAACGGTCGGGCTTCGCAATACAGTGTGCAACCCCGCGAATTAAGCCGGCGGCGGCCGGTTGTCAAGGAGTCGGGAGATGCGTATCAAGTTGGTAGTAGAGTATGACGGTACTGACTTTCACGGTTTCCAAAGACAGCCGGGAAAAAGGACGGTCGACCGCGTACTGGAAGAAGCCATTTACAAGGTTACCGGTGAAGAGGTCAGGGTAACCGGCGCGGGAAGGACCGATGCCGGGGTGCATGCCCTGGGTCAGGTGGTGGCTTTTGATACCCGGGCGTCTATACCTGCGGAAAGGTACGGCGCGGCCATCAACACCTTTTTGCCGCCTGATGTAAGAATTGTAAGCAGCGAAGAAGCAGCCCCGGATTTTCATCCCCGTTATGATGCCCGGTGTAAAACTTATCGCTATCTGGTCTACCGGCAAACTGCCGGGTACACCCTGCACCGAAGGTATGCTCATCAGTATACCGGGGGACTTGATGTAAATCTTATAAAGGAAGGCATCCGCTGCATCACCGGGAGACATGATTTCCGGGGGTTTATGGCCGCGGGCAGTGCGGTGCAGGATACGGTGAGAACGGTTTGCGAGTTTACCGCCGAAGAAAAAATGCCCTGGCTTGAATTCGAGATTACCGGCGATGGTTTCCTTTACAAGATGGTCAGGAATCTGGTGGGGACGCTCCTCGAGATCGGGAGAGGGGCCATGTCCCTTGAACAACTGGAAGAAGTGATGCGAACGGGCGACAGGACTCTGGCCGGACCTACGGCCCCTGCACGTGGATTGTATCTGGTAAAGGTTGACTACTGAAAGACGCCGGGAGGACGGTTTCGAGCATATTCGCCGTCTTGCAGTTCGCCCCAATGTTCCCCGCAGCTCGTTTTTCTTTGGGCGGGCCAACCGAAATAAGCGGCATCCATGCCGCAATGCCGGTATTTCGCCATCCGTGGCGTAATAGTCCCGCCCTGGACTCAGAAGAACTTCGTTGAGGGATGTAACGGCTCGTCACAACGTAGCTGGCTCGCAAGCCGTCGAATATGGTGTCGAGGGGACGGTTCCTTAACACCCGCTGTGAACGAAACTCTGGTCGTTCTACGGCCCGGAATTCGGTATGTAATAGGCCTGAGTTTCGTTCAATTTCTTAATATTACGGGGGGAATGGTCCCAAGGTATTAGGCTGAGGCAGAAGAGGTCGGAGATATGGACGGCCAAGCGATCCAGAACGACCACAGGCATAGCGCCGATAGCTGGATGGCATAAAGATCGGTAATAACGGATAGCTTCAACAGGTGTTTTGCCAGCCATATTAGAGCCGAAGTGAGGTCTTTCGTAGTTGTAATGGCAGATCCAGTTCTGAGCCATGTTAAGGAAAGAGCGAACTGAAGTAGAA
>JAKOVY010000145.1 GCA_029781825.1 Bacillota bacterium
ATGCCGTACAAATCGGTGGTTACTTTCCTGCTCGGATCCGAGGAACTTTACGAGTATGTCCGGGAGAACCCCAGTGTGGTCCTTTTGCCTGTGGAAAAGGTAACCCACCCGGTGGTTATTGCTCAAAATGATAAAATGGTGGCAATCAACTCGGCACTCCAGGTGGATCTGTACGGCCAGGTTAATGCTGAGACCATCGGCACCCTGCAGTTCAGCGGAGTTGGAGGACAGGTGGACTTTGTTCGCGGGGCTACTCTCTCCAAAGGGGGGAAATCGGTCATCGCGCTGCCGTCAACTGCCGCCAATGGCACCGTCTCGCGCATTGTGCCTTACCTGGACTATGGTTCGGTAGTGACCACCTCTCGTTGTGATGTCCACTATGTGGCAACTGAATACGGAGTGGTAAACCTTAAAGGAAAGAGCGTGAGGGAACGGGCGGAAGCCCTCGTAAGCATTGCCCATCCCAAATTCCGTGATGAACTGGCGAAGGCCATTCCCTGATTAAAACCGAAGCAGCATAAGAATGGTCGTTCTTCCCGGTGGGAGAACGACCATTTTTTCGTTGCAGCTTTTAGAGGCGCAAGCCACGGAACAACTGCGAGCTGCACCATATGAGGCATTTGCTAAGAAAGCGCCTCTAGCTATGGAGATCCTTGAAAAAGGATCTGATGATGCCACGGCAATACTCGAGTTACCTGTGAAATACCGAAAACGTCTGCGTACGACCAACAGCCTGGAGAGATTGAACGAAGAGATTCGCCGCAGGGAAAGAGTTATACGTATATTCCCGAATCGGGATTCAGCAAACAGGTTAATTGGAGCTTTGCTCCTTGAGATAGATAACAAGTGGGCCGGCGGTCGGAGATATTTAGATATGGCTGAATACCATGAACACCGTTCATGTCGGCCAAAACCAAGTTCTAATATCTTTTATCTCTAGATCAAAGAGTCGCTGCCATGACCAGAGGAATTTTACACACAATATTGGACTTGATCTTGCATCCCGCACCAAAAACGGCAAAATGTGATAATATTATATACATACTAATATATATAGTGATCTTTGTGGTGAAAGGGGGCAGTAGTTCCACCACATCGAACACTAATGATTTTGGCGTCTGGAGTCAAAGCACTTGTAAATCGGGAACCGGCTGCATTTGACTGATTATCCACCCCGAAAGACTGGTTTTAGTCAATATGGCATGAGATGTAGTAACATACTTGGAATGGAGGTTACCAATATGAGGATGGCGATTATGGGTGCTGGTTCGTTAGGCACAATCATCGGAGCCTTGCTGACCAAGAACGGCTATGAAGTAGACCTGATCGATTCGAATGTCGAGCATGTGGAGGCATTAAACAAATCAGGCGCCAAAATTGTCGGCCTTATGGAGCTGGTTCAGCCCGTCAAGGCATTGACACCCGAGCAGATGACGGGCGAGTACGACCTGTTCTTTTATCTGGTTAAGTCCACTCAACACGACAGCGCCTTGCCGTACGTCGTCAAGCACCTGAAACCGGAAGGAGTCGTCGTGGCCATGCAGAATGGTATCCCCGAGGATGCTGTAGCAGCAGTCGTAGGAAAGGAAAGGACTGTTGGTTGCATAGTTGGATGGGGAGCAACCTGGTTGGAACCGGGAGTGTCAAAACTAACCTCGGCTCCTGACCGTATGACATATGATCTCGGTGAGATGGACGGGAAAGATACTCCAAGGTTGAATGAGATCGTGAAAATCCTTTCTGCTGCAGGTATTCCCGAGAAATCAACCAACCTAATTGGTATTCGCTGGACCAAGCTGACCATTAACTGTTCATTCAGCACCATGTCGGCGGTGGTGGCCGGTACTTACGGCGATGTACTTGATAACCCCAAGGCATTAACCTGTGCGGCTCATATCTGGCAAGAATCCCTGGCGGTTGCGAAAGCTGCGGGGGTATCGCCTGAACCGCTACAGGGTTTTGACATCCGGCAATTGGATTTCAGCACTCAGAAAGAGCGGGACGAAAAATTACCTCTGTTTTCCAAATTGTTGACACCCCACCGTAATATTAAAACCGGAATCCTGTATGACATTGAAGCAGGGCGTATGCCTGAGATTGAAACAGCATACAATGGTATTATCTGCAGTTGGGGGCAAAAGTATGGAGTTAAGACACCGGTAAACGAGCAGGTGTTGGAAATTGTCAAGGGAATGGCTGAAGGTAAATACAAGATCGAACCTGCCAATGTTGACCGGATCAAAATTCCGGATTTCCCTGCCTAGAAATTAATGGTGAATTGCAAACGTGGGTGGTTAAACTCGGGGGAAGCCGGGATAAATCCGTTAGTCAGTGCTTTTGATTCCCAAAGATAATCCACCAGGAACTGTAGCCTCAGTTCCTGGTTTTCTTATGATACTGGGGCAGGCAGGAATTTAAGCGTGTCAGGAGTAATAATTAATGCTATGATACTGCCAGATGGTGCAAATATTTCAGTATAAAATCGGCAGTTGGGGTTTGGACACGGATTGCCTTCATATTTTTGTAACAAGGTCTGTGGAAGCCGGAGTTCAACACTTGCAAATGGTGGGGGAGGAAACAAATGAAACAGTATCCGGTAGCCAAAGAAGGATGGCCGTTCATAGCGGTTCTTGCCGCTGTTAGTATCGTAACCTATAAAATGTTTTATATGTGGGCTATACTGCCGACCATTCTTTTACTCTTTACCGGCTATTTTTTTCGCAACCCTCACCGGACGGTGCCCACTACGGAAAACGTGATTGTATCCCCGGCTGACGGAGTGATCACCTGTATTGAAGAGAAGTACGAGGGCCTTTATATGGAAGAGGATGCGATAAAAATAAGCATTTTCCTCAGCCTGTTCAATGTCCACATAAACCGCAGTCCCTGCGAAGGTACGGTAGATTTTAAACGACGTATCCCGGGGAAATTTGTAATCGCCAATCGTAAAGATGCGGGAGCCATTAACTCCCGGAACTGCTTGGGGTTGAGGACCCCCTGGGGAAAAGTGCTGGTAGTGCAGATAACCGGCTTTATCGCTCGCCGTATTGTGTGCTGGGCCGAAGTGGGAGATCAACTCAAAAAAGGTCAGCGATTTGGACTTATCAGGTTCGGATCCTGTACCGAGGTCTTCCTGCCCCGAAACATTATCCTTGACGTAAAACTGGGCGATAAAGTAAAGGGTGGGGTAACAATACTGGGGAGGTTTACCGAATGATTTTTCTGCCCAGCGCCGTGACGCTGATGAACCTGGGAATGGGCGTTGTTTCTTTGATGTTGGCATTTAACCATCAACTGCGGTTAGCCGCGGTATTCGTGCTGTTTTCAGTTTTCTTTGACTTTATGGATGGAATTTTGGCCCGGCGGCTCAATGCTTCTTCCGAATTCGGCAAAGAACTTGATTCCCTCGCCGACATGGTTTCCTTTGGAGTTGCTCCCGCTTTTTTGGTGCTTGAGGTTTTGCGTCCCTTTGAGACGCCGGGAACGCTTAGCACACTGGTGATTGTTGCCTGCATCCTGTATATTTTCTGCGGAGCCTATCGCCTGGCGCGGTTTAATGTGTTAAACATCTCCGATTTTTATATTGGCGTCCCCATCACCCTGGCCGGAGGACTGATTGCGCTGCTGGTTCTGACTGTGCCTGCGCTGGCGGGATGGTTCTATCTTATGGTCCTGTTATTGTTATCCGGGCTGATGGTGAGCAAGGTTACCGTCCCCAAAACACCGTGGCGCGATCCCAGAAAAATAGCCGCATAGCGGTAAATCCCCTGAATGAATCCCTTACCTCATATCTTCGGTGATTTTTTCCCAACAAAATTCACACATATTTCATAATTTTTGCAGGATGATGGCCGGGTAATGTCGAAATGGGCAAGCAGGTATAAGTAACCAGGGAAGTGCTTGCCATGTTAGCCCAATATTTCACGTTAATCCGCAAGTGTTTGGCCGTTTTTGTATCGGTGTTCATAATCCTGGCAGTTTTTGCCGTGCAGGCCCAGGCGGCGACCGGGGTGGTAACCGCATCAGTTTTGAATATCCGCCAGGGGCCGGGAACCAATTACACCAAAGTTGGGTCCCTGCTGAAGGGAGCCCAGGTGGAGATCGTCGGTCAAAACGGCGCCTGGTCGAAAATCCGGCTCAAGAGCGGTATTACCGGTTGGGTCAACTCCAGTTATCTAAAGACTTCCACGGTTGCGGAGAACACCGGCGGTTCCGGTACCGTTCAGGCGAAAAACGGGACGGTTACCGGTTCGGTGGTTAATGTCCGCGGCGGAGCGGGCACCCAGTATGCAGTTAAAGGAAAGGCCAGCCGAGGAACCAAGGTGACCATTCTCGGTCAACAATCCTCCTGGCTGAATGTCCGCCTTGACAATGGCGTTACCGGTTGGATTCATGCGGACTATGTCCAAATCTCGGAGGCTCCGGCCGCCAACAACCAGGTTAATGGCGGTACAAGCCCGGGGGCCAAAATCGAGGTTACGGGAAATACGGTCAATCTCCGCGCCGGTCCCGGGACCAATTACGATACCCGGGGGCAGGTAAAGAAAGGTGAACAACTTCCTTTGCTGGGCGAGCAAGGGGGTTGGTATCGGGTACAGACTTCAAGGGGAGTGGCTTACCTGGCGGGATGGTTGGCCCGGGTGTTGACTACTGAGTCGGCCAGTGCGGAGGAAATACCTTCTTCTCCCGGTATGCCGGAGGAGAATAGCGGAGACACCGGAACTGTCCCCGATCCGGGTCCGGAGGGCTACGAGCCTAATGAAAACGAGTCCCCGGTGTTGCCGGAGGAAAACCAGCCCCAACCGGTTACGGTTGCCAATCGAGTGGTTCTTGATCCCGGACATGGGGGGCATGACTCCGGGGCCATCGGCTACAGCGGCAGTTATGAAAAGGATGTCAATCTGTCGGTAGCGAAAAAGGCAGCGGAACTTTTGAGAGCAGCAGGTTATGAGGTTTTGATGACCCGCGAGGATGACCGGTATTTATCTCTAAACGATAGGGTCGATTTTGCAAACTCATCCCGAGCGGCAGCATTTGTAAGCATCCACAGTAACGGCTCTACCAATCCGGAAACCAACGGGACCGAGGTTTACTACTATATCGATCAAGACGACCCGGTGGTTGTGGCCCAGGCTGCAGAAAGAGCGCGTTTTGCCCGGATTATGCAGGACAACCTGCTGCGCGCCCTGGGGCGGAAAGACAACGGTGTCCGTGACAACAAAAACTTTGTCGTGATTCGTTACACCCAAATTCCGGCCATATTGGTGGAGATAGCTTATCTGACCAATCTTGGCGAAGAGGTTTTGCTAAATGATCCCGCCTTCCAGGACCGGGCGGCACAGGCCATTGCTAATGGAATTATGGAATACCTGGGTTCCATTTAGGGGTAAAATGTTTGACGGTCCAAAAAAGCATCTCTCAACAAGCGGGAGATGCTTTTTTGCGTCCGGTAAAGCTTCCGATATCCGGTGGCCGGAATGCCTTCATAGGGCCAAAAAAGGAACAACCGAGCTGCCCTCCAATCGGCATCTTACCGAAAAATGATCCTGGTGTTAGAATATTCTTATAAGTATAAACAGAAAGGAGGTCGGGGTATTTGGCGATTTATGAATTCGAAGGCAAAGTACCGAAGATTGGAAAGGGCACCTTTGTCCATCCCGAAGCCGTCATTATCGGCGATGTGGAGATTGGTGACAACTGTTATATCGGAGCTACGGCGGTTCTGCGAGCCGATACCGGCAAAATCAAGATTGGCGATGGTACCAATGTGCAGGACGGGGCTATAATCCATGCCGATCCGGGGACGGAAGCAGTCATTGGCAGAAACAACCTTATCGGACACGGAGCCATGCTGCACGGGCCGCTGGTGGTGGGCGAAGATGTGATGGTGGGCATAAGTTCGGTCGTATTAACGGGTTGCGAAATAGGTGACGGTTGTATAATTGGAGCCGGGAGCGTGGTTAGGAACAACACCAAGCTGGCACCAAGGCGAATGGTGGCTGGAGTGCCGGCCAGTGAGGTACGCGAGGTATCGGAAAATGCGGTCACGATGACCAAAATCGGAGTTCAGATTTATCAGGAACTGGCTGCGCGCTCCTTGCGAGGCATGAAGAAGGTGGAACTGTAAAGCAATTAAATGGCACCGGCCGGATCGAGCAGCAAGATTATCGAATTAACAGGATGTTTATTTAGCGGAGGTAATTGAAGCATGTTGGCGGTAGCGGAACATGATGGTGTTCAGATGGCCCGTGGCACCATCAGGTTTTTGGGAGGCCGTTTTAAAGCCTGCCTTTATGTGGTGGATGGCCTGGTGATCGATACCGGACCACGCACGCTCAGATCGGAAACCATTCCCTTTTTGCGGGATATTCCCGTGGAACAGGTGGCCCTGACTCATCTTCACGAGGACCACGTGGGTCTGGCCCACTGGTTGTCCCAGAGTAAAGGTGCGGAAGTTCTCATCCACAGCCAGGCGGTACCCGTGGCCCTAAAGGGCTCGCCCCTGCCCTGGCACCGGCGGTTATGCTGGGGTAGTTATATACCGTTTGCATCCAGGCCGCTGCCGGAAAAGATCGAGCGGGATCATCACACGTTTGAGGTCATTCCTACTCCGGGGCATACGGAGGATCACGTAGTCTTTTACGAAAGGAACAAAGGCTGGCTTTTTACGGGGGACTTTTTTATTACTACTCACCCTGTGCAGTGGGACCCGAATGAATCCGCAGAACAGTTTTTTATGTCTTTCGAAAGGGTTTTGTCCCTGGACTTTGATACCATCTTCTGCGGCCATGCCGGGATAATAACCGGTAACGGGAAGGATCTATTGCGGCAGAAGTTCGAATACCTTCTGGATTTACGGGAAAGAGTGGTCGCTTTGTATAAAAAGGGATATTCGCTGCGGCAGATCGATCGCACCCTGTTTCCCCAAAAACCCATAACCACCTACATAACATCCGGCCAATGGTCGTCTTATCATATGGTTGCGTCCCTGCTGGAGTCGGCCCGGGATTATCTTAAACCGGCTGAATTGGCATAAACAGCACACTCCTAACACCTGTCGTGTTAACGGTCGTTGTCGCCTGAGATTTGGACAGGCATCGCGAGCGGACGTTGGAGAGTGTGTAATGGAGGGCTTTGATTTGTCGCAATATTTTACTGTCGTTTCATGGGTACTGGACCTGGTAATAATTATACTGCTCCTGGTGCTGATACGACGGGGGCAGACCGGTCAATACTTGGAATCCCGCCTACGCGAGTTGGGCGGGGGTCAGGAGCGACTGGAACGATCCCTGCGGGATGAGGTGGCCAGGAACCGGGAAGAGATGGCTAACAGTTTCCGGCTGGAAAGGGAGGAGTTGAACCGCTCTTTTACGGAATTAAACAACGCCCTTCTCCTCCAGATAGGAGAGATGGCGGCTATGCAGAACCGGCAGCTCGAGGTTTTCGGCCGTCATGTTTCTCAGATGGCCGCTAATAACGAGCAGAAACTGGAGAACATGCGGCAGACGATTGAAACCAGAATTGCGGCTTTACAAAGCGACAATAATGCAAAACTGGAACAGATGAGAGCCACCGTTGACGAACGCCTGCAGTCGACTCTGGAGGTTCGCTTGGGAGAGTCCTTTAAACTGGTCAGCGACCGTCTGGAAATGGTCAATAAGAGCCTGGGCGAGATGCAGGCCCTGGCTGCCGGAGTCGGAGACCTCAAGAAGGTGCTTACCAATGTTAAGAGCCGGGGGGTCTGGGGCGAGATCCAACTCGGTAATATCCTGGAACAGGTTTTAACCCCGGAGCAGTATGCGACCAACGTAAGCACCAAGGCGGGGAGCACTACCCGGGTTGAGTATGCGGTGAGACTGCCGGGCCAAAACGAGGGAGAATTCATATGGCTTCCCATTGATGCCAAGTTTCCGGTTGAGGATTACCTGCGATTGGTGGAGGCCCAGGAGAAGGGGAGTCAAACCGCAACCGAGGAAGCGGCCAAACACCTGGAGTATAAAGTCAGGGCTGAGGCCCGCGAAATATATGAGAAGTACCTGGATCCGCCGCATACCACGGATTTTGCCATTATGTTTCTGCCCACCGAGAGCCTCTATGCCGAAGTGGTCCGCCGCCCGGGTCTGATCGAAGAAATTCAGCGCAACTACCGGGTTAATATAACCGGTCCCAGCACCATGGCCGCCTTTCTGAACAGCCTGTCCATGGGCTTTCGCACCCTGGCGATCCAAAAACGATCCAGCGAGGTTTGGACCTTGCTGGGAGCGGTAAAAACTGAATTCGGCAAGTTTGGGCAGGCCCTGGAGAAAACTCAGAAAAAACTGCAGGAAGCCAGCAACACCATCGAAAAGGCGGCCGGCAAGTCGCGTATTATCGAGAAGAAGCTGAAAGACGTGGAACAACTGCCATTTGAACAAGCTTCCGAGATCTTGGAGGAATTACCGGAGTCATATGAGGATAATGAGGCCGGCAACTGAATTGCTGTCGGCCTCGAACGCAGCCGGGTTCAAGTCGGAATTACCTGCCTGCCGGCAGCAGGGCTCCCCGAAAAGCAGGCTACCTTATGATGCCGCATGCCAGTCGTTTGCCGGCGTTGCCTGCGGGCTGAGTACGGTAGTCATCAGGGTTTTGATGGATTATTACGGCCTTGCCGATTACATCGCGCACCTTAAACCGGTTGGTGAAGAAACTCATCCGCGCCCGGCCATTATTGGAAAAGAGTACGGGGAAATCACCGGCATGGTTGCCGTGGGGCTGGTTGGTTGGATTCCAGTGTTCACCGGCGGCCGTAAAGGGCGTCTGAGGGTTGCCCACAGCGCAGGTCCCGTTTTCATGAATATGAAAGCCGTGGGGACCGATGGGGCTGCCCCCATCGGCGGGGCGATAAGAGGGAAGTCCGGTAATATCAACGGATACCCATACACCGCCGGGCACATCCCGAAAAATGACCAACCCCCGTATTCCGGGAGCGAGCGGTCCGCCGCGAATTTCGGCCACCGCCACTCTTGAAAACATATAATCACTCCTTTCCGAACCGGCTCTGGTAATACGTAACCGAGCAGGTAGTATTAACCATCAATATACTATGGCAAAGGAGAGGATTGGTTGCCAGTCCGTTATAAATAAAGGTGTTATGCAACGATTTCTGACCAAAGTGTTGTTGTATAATGGCTGTATAGGCATAATGCCGGTAGTTCCAACAAAGGATACGGAAGTTTGGACGACAAGATCATGAAGGGAGAGATTGTGATGGATTTTCGCCTGACCGAAGAACAGGAACTCATTCGTGCCAATATGCGTGAGTTCGCGGAAAAGTATGTAGAACCGATTGCAGCCGAAATCGATGAGAACAGCCGTTACCCGGCAGAAATCATGAGCAAGCTGGCGGAGATGGGATGGATGGGGATACCCTATCCTCAGGAGTATGGGGGAGGAGGGGCTGATTACCTGACCTTCACCATAGTAGTGGAAGAGCTTTCCCGGGCGTGTGCGGCTACCGGTTTTACCCTTTCCTGTCATACCGCGTTGGCCAGCGGGCCCATAGCTGCGTTCGGCAACGAAGAACAGAAGAAGAAGTATTTGACTCCGCTGTGCAAAGGGGAACATATTGGAGCATTTGCCCTGACCGAGCCCGGCGCCGGGTCGGACGTGGCAGCGGGAAGCACCACCGCCGACCGGGACGGGGATTATTATGTATTGAACGGCACCAAGACTTTTATCTCCAATGGTCCGGTGGCCAACACCTTTATCGTTTTTGCATCCACCGACAGATCCAAGGGCACAAAAGGGCTTAGCGCTTTTATCGTACCGCGGGAAACCCCCGGCCTTACGATAGGGCAGCACTTTCTGAAAATGGGAATCAGGGCTTCGCAGACCTCGGAAGTCATTTTGAAGGATTGCCGAGTGCCCAAGGAGAACCTGCTGGGAGAAGAAGGCCAGGGCTTCAAAATTGCCATGCAGACGCTGGATAACGGCCGCATTGAAGTTGCTGCCCAGGCGGTGGGAATTGCACAGGCGGCTATGGAAGAGTCCATTAAGTGGGCCAAAGAGAGGGTACAGTTCGGTAAACCCATCGCAGCGCAGCAGGCTATCCAATGGATGATTGCCGATATGGCGACCGATATCGCTGCGGCTCGCTTCCTGACTTATCATGCCGCCTACCTGAAGGATCAGGGGCTGCCTTACACCAAAGAAGCAGCCATGGCCAAGCTGTTTGCTTCGGAAATGGCTTCCCGTCACACCTCCAAAGCGGTGCAGATCCACGGGGGTTATGGATATATCAAGGGGCAAAAGGTGGAGCGGCTGATGCGGGATGCCAAGATTACTGAAATCTATGAGGGCACATCCGAGGTACAGAGGATTGTGATCTCCGGTAACCTGTTGCGGTAATCGCTTCCGATAAACTGGATAGACAGAACACTCCCGGGCTAATCCCCGGGAGTATTTTTTCACGGGAAACGTGACAAAAGAATGGTTTTTTAAAGCCCCGACCTACCTGAGAAACCTGGCTGATTTGCCAGAATTCTCAGGTAGTCATGTCCCAAAGAGTTGGGTTATCTTAGGGGGGAGGAGGCGATAGACTATGTTCAAAAAACTGGCAGGAATTATTATCGTTGCCGCCCTTTGTATGTTTCTGTTCAATCCCGGTGTGGAAGTTGCAGGAACATTTACCCCTTCCAGCGTTGATAAAATCCAGGTGATATCAAACAACCTCAACCTGCGGACCGGGGCGGGTACCAATCACCAGATCATAACCACCCTGCATCGCGGGGACGTTATGGAAGTACTGGGCAAAATCAACGGCTGGTATGTGGTTAAACTCGCCAATGATACGGTTGGCTGTGTCATCGATGACTATGTGAAACCGTATGTGGCGCAGAAACCGGGGGTTACCAATCCTGCTCCCAAACCAACAACACCGGCTACCGGCAACGGATCAACCGTCAATGCCAGTGCGATGCAGGCCGAGATGTTAGGTTACATTAATGAAGCTCGAGCCCAGGCCGGTCTGCATGCTTTAAAACTCGATGCCAAGCTTTGCGAAGGCGCCACCCTTAAATCGCAGGATATGGCTGCCAACAACTACTTCAGCCATCAGTCACCGACATACGGAAGCCCGTTTGAAATGATGCGCAGTTTGGGAATCAGCTACCGCTATGCCGGTGAGAACATTGCCAAACACATGTCGGTCAAGAGCGCCCATGAGGGATTTATGAATTCCCCCGGCCACCGGGCCAACATTCTAAATAAAAACTTCAACAAGGTTGGGCTCGGGTTTGTCAAACAGGGGAATTACCTTTATGTGACCCAGTGGTTCACCGACTAAACTCGGCCCGGTTAAAAGCTGCCGGGGCGTGCTCCCAATCGGCAGTCAAAACCCAGGTTTGAGCGACAACAAACGAGTCCCTGAACGATAATCTAATACAAAGAAACGGGTAATGCTTCACACCCGTTTCTTTTTTATTCCATTGACAGCCCGGCCGTTGCCAATTATTGATTTGCTGTTAGTCGCAGAGCTTGTTTTAACGATATAATGGAATAGTCAGGTTAATAACGGGGAGGGTTTCTGGTGGAGAATAAAATTCGTATAGCCGTCGGTGTCTTATTGTTGCTTGGATTTATCATGCTGCCTGTTGGCAGCCTTATGGCCGCGGAAAGAGATGTTGTCATTGTTGGCACCGACGAGACCAGGGAAGGGTCAACCTTCCTGGCCGGTGATGAAGTCAGGATGGAAGGAACCGTTAACGGAGATCTATATGTGGCGGGAGATACTATAAGTATAACCGGGTCCGTCAACGGCGACATCATTGGATTCGCCCGCGACCTGATGATATCGGGGCCGGTTAAAGGAGATGTCCGGGCAGGTGCCCAAAAGATTCGTTTTCGGGGGCCGGTGGCCGGATCCGTCACCGTTGCCTGCGAGACACTGCACTTCGAAAAACAGGCTGCTGTTGGCGGTGACGTAATAGCAGGATGTTCGTCGGCGAATGTTGACGGTTTAATAAATGGGAGTCTATTTGCGGCAGCCGGTGATTTCTTTCTCAGCGGCAGTGTCAACCGAAACGTCAACATCAGTGTCGGTACGCTGAATGTCGCCGATGGTGCTGCTGTTGGCGGAAACTTAACATATATCAGCAGCACCGAAGGTTTTATCGCTCCCAATGCCAAGATTGACGGCGAAGTGGTCTGGAAACCGGAAAAGGTGGAAGTTACCGCGACTAAGCAGAAATCACCCTGGTCGATAAAAGGGTTCCTCATAAGCCTGGTGGGGATATTGATTATCTACTGGTTGGCAAAAAAGCTCCGGCCCCAAATTTGGGACCAACTGGCACAGCCGGCTCGCGACCGGTTGCTGGCGACCGGAGGGATTGGCCTCTTGCTGCTGATATCAACACCGATCCTGGCCATACTGGCGATGATTACCATAGTCGGATTCCCTTTGGGTCTCATAATTCTTATTGTTTACGGAATCCTGCTGTACATCAGCAAGCTGGTCGCCTCCATCTACCTGGCCGACGTGTTAAGGATAAAATACAATCTTGAACGGCCATGGTTGTGGTTTGCCGTTCTAGTGGTTTTGATGCTGGCAGTCGATCTCCCTTATGTGGGCTGGATTATCTCAGTAGCGGTACTCGCATTGGGACTGGGCTGCGGTTTCTACACCATTTTTGGCGGCGGCAGTGCCCCTACCGGTACATTGGATAATCCCGCTTGATCGGCAGCGGGTCACACCCGGATTCATCAGCGGAGGAGGGTGCCCGATTAACGGGGGCTGATTATCATCGCGAAGAATCATACCTTGAAAGCAAAAAATTTGGCAGCAGGTGATTGAGTATGTATAATGCACAGCCGGAAACAGCGAACACCGAAGGAATCTCTTTGCATGAACTGATTAAAGCACTGCAGAAAGCTCATCAATTGGTGGTTTATCGGGGATTGCTGCAGGATCATGTGGTTAAGAGTTATCTTTGTCTGCTGGAAGCCCTGATCTCGTATCCGCCGGCGGTACCTACGATTAACAATGCTTACCATGATTTTGTTCATAATCTGATTATGAAGGAGACCCCGGGGAAATGGCCGGATGCATGGCAAAGGTATCTGGTAAGCGCCATATTGGCGGATGAGAACCCCTTTTCACGTCAGGCTGAACATGTCTCTTTTCAGGAGATAAGCCCCAACCTGATTGAAGCCGCGCGGCATGACCTGGCTTGCCTGCAACAAATGTTTCAGACCTCATCCCGGTCCATACGCAAGGTGGCTATTGAGCGTATGAGCAGGGAGATGGAGAACTGTGACAGCATAAGCCTGCTTTCCTGGGAGGCTATGAGTTCCGGGCAGGATTCACCCGTGGATTCTATGGTACTGTTCAACTCCGACCACTGGGAGAACGATATCGAAGCGGTAGCCGCATACTATCGTGCCCACGGCACTGGAATCTTTCAGCGTTTCCATGCTTTTCGCTGGGAAAAACGCGGGGATGAAGGCTGCCTCACTGGTATCAGCCGGCCTGACGCCGTCAATCCCGGAGAACTGATCGGACTGCAACGTCAGCGGGAGGCGCTGGAGACCAACACCCGGTACTTTCTGGCCGGTTTGCCCGCCAGCCATGTGCTGCTTTATGGACCCCGCGGCACCGGGAAAACGACTATGGTCAAATCACTGCTGAATGCCTACTCTGACCGGGGTCTGCGCATCATAGAACTGCCGAAGCAGCATCTGAGTGACCTGCCCGCCATATTTAATCTGCTCTGCAACCGGGCCTTGCGTTTTATAATCTTTGTGGATGATTTGTCCTTTGAAGATTACGAGGTGGATTACAAGGTGTTGAAGACCGTGCTGGAGGGGGGCATCGAGAGGCGTCCCGACAATGTCCTCATATATGCCACCTCCAACCGGCGCCACATTGTCAAAGAGATGTTCAGCGACCGCGCGGCCGAAGAAATGCACGGCGGCGACTCGGTTCAGGAAAAGCTTTCCCTGGCCGACCGCTTTGGCATGACCATCACTTTTCCTTATCCCAGCGAGCGCTCCTACCTGGAAATCGTCAGGGGTCTGGCTGCACGTTACCATATTGACCTCAGCGACGATGAACTGGTAAAACGAGCTTTGCAGTGGGAGAAGAGCCATTCGGGGCCGTCCGGACGTACCGCCCGGCAGTTTGTTGACCACCTGGTGGCCGAGGCCGGGTTGAAACGGGGAAAACAGAAATGAATACTGTGGTTGCCATCGGTTTTTCGTGAAGGGGCAATTATAATGTACGGGAGCGGCTTTGATTGTGGACGAGGGACAGTTGTTGTCCCTCGTCCGCCTGTTCGGTGTGCTGCTGCCGGTTATTTCCCGGCTGCGGCACATTTGGCCGCTTCTTCCTCTTTCAGTTCCCGGCGCAGGATCTTGCCGGTGCCGGACTTGGGCAGGGAATCACGGAATTCGATGGTGCGGGGGTACTTGTAGACCGCCATCTGCTCGCGGGCCCAGGCCACCAACTCCTCTTCCGTGATTTTACCAACATATTCAGGTTTTAGCACCACAAACGCTTTCACATCTTCGCCCCTGTATTCATGGGGCACACCTATAACCGCACACTCGGCGATGGCCGGGTGCTGGTAAAGGTATTCTTCTACCTCGGCGGGGAAGACACTGTATCCCGAGGCCTTAATCATCTCCTTAAGCCGGCCGCATAGCCAGACAAATCCGTCCTCATCAATTTTGGCAATATCGCCGGTCTTTATCCAACCCGGTTCCGGAAAGGATTCGGCCGTAGCTTCAGGATTATTCCAGTAGCCGACGGCGACACTGTTGTCATGAATCCATAATTCACCTTCTTCTCCAATCGGCATGTCCTTATCGTTGTCTTCCGGGTCAACGATGCGAATATCAACTCCGGAGAAGGGGAATCCAATGCTGCCGGGTTTGATCCACCTCGGTATGGTTTGGATCACGGTAGCTACTGTTTCACTCATACCGTAACCCTCCGCCAGGCGGATGCCGCGATCCAGGTATTTCTTCTGAACCGCCTCGGGAAGAGGTGCACCGCCCATCCAGGCCAGTTTCCAGGAGCTGAGATCATATTTGTCGACATCGGGATGGTTTATGAGGGCTATGTTCATAGTGGTTATGGCTCCAAACCCGGTAACCTTGTAGTGGCTTATTGCTTTCAGAGCCGTCAGCGGGTCAAACCGGGCCAGAATCACCAGGGTGCTGCCGACGAAAGCGGTTTTCAGCATGGTACCGGTCATGCCGGTTATGTGGAATAAGGGAAGAGCCGCTAGGCTTACATCGTCAACATTGGACGCATTGTATGAGTAGACGGTTGCTTTCCACAACAGGTTTCGATGTACCAGCATCGCACCTTTGGGATGCCCGGTGGTGCCGGATGTATACTGCAACTGGGCCAAATCTTCCAATTCCAGCGGTTCGAGGCCGTTGGCGGGTTCGCCGTCAATAAACTCCTTCCAGTCTATCGCTCCGGGACATTGTGGATCCTCGAGCACCAGGCCCTCGGGAACCGGCAGGGTGGGTTCCTCGGGGAGGTATTCTCCCAGGGAAGTGACTACAACCTTTTCCACTGATGTCAACCCCTCACGGGCCTGCTCGTAAATGGGATAAAGTCTGTCTTCCAGGATGGCAACCCGGGCTCCGCTGTCATTAAGGATATACTGCAGTTCTCCTTTTTTAAACATCGGACTGCCGGGCACAACAACTGCTCCTACCGCATGGGCGCCGAAGTAGCAGAATATAAACTGGGGACAGTTCTGCATTCCCAGGTAGATACGGTCACCTTTCTTGACCCCGAGACGTTTCAGGCCACCGGCAACTTTCAATACCATATTTCTAAAGTCCGTCCAGGAAAACTCAGTACCATAATAGATGAGGGAGGTTTTATTGCGGAACTTGTAAGAGTTGTAAATCAGGTGTTGAACAATCGGATCCCGACCGATAAATACATCCTTACCGAGGATATAGTCTCCCTGATAGTGCTTTTCCCATATTCTTTCCATTGGTTTATACCGCACTGTATCGCCCTCCTTAGATCGGCACTTACGAAAATCCGACAACATTTCAGTGCTACGGGATCCGAATTCATTCAACGATCCTGGGAGTAAGGCCGGGCATGGGCAGCCCGCCTTTGCTAAGGTATGGTCCCCCTACCGCTCAGGGTTTGGACCAACGGAATGTTGAAACATTTTATTCTTACTGTTCTCACCTCCGATGAAAGGGAATTCCCCTCCATCACAATGGCTCGACATAATATACCAATTATAAACATAATTCGTTATGTTATTATAATTAAAAGTATTCCTACAATTCATTTTATGAAATATCAGGAAGAAAAGCCAGTATGATAAAAGGCGGAGTACCGGAGAAATCGGTGCAGCGTTGTATCACAAATCGGTACGAATCAACGCCTGCGTTTGCTCTGGAGAGGAATCAAAAGAATCGACAAGAGGTAGTTCAAAAACTTACAGTGTAACCCCGGTAGGTACAAGACGATAAAAATGCAGCAAATATCTGATAGTGGTATTTGATGAGGTGAGGAATATACTATGGGAACATAGTCGGGTTGATAACGGTAATGTGGCTTCGTCACAAAAAAACAGAGGGGGAAAAGTTGTTACAGGTTGAGTTTAAAAGCACATGTTCTTCCCTCTGCATTCTCAAGATGGGTTTGGAAACTGGCGGGACAATTACTTTTCCACAACCTTTTTACCGGTGTTATCGGCTTCACTGCCCAGAATAGCCACCACCAGTTTGTCATCCACCACCTTGCTGCGTATGCTGATGGGTTGCAATCGGTTGTTCATTATTTTAAGATCCATCGAACCATATACCACGGCCGCGTCCTGACCGTGCGGGACGTACTTGACATCGACGGAGTGGGGATGTCGTTCAATGATCGGCAATCCGGCCAGTATTGAGGCGTTGTAAAGCGTTGTGGCAACCTGGCAGATTCCTCCTCCGATGTCATTCACCATCTGCTTGTTTATGATTACCGGAGCCAGGGTGAATCCATTTTCTTTATTTCTCTTACCAACTCTATTGTTGAAGGAGAATATCTCGCCCGGTTGTACAATGGCACCATCAATTAGATCGGATGCCCGCTGAATGTTAATGGTTCTGTTTTTGTTGTTGCTGAGTTCGGTAACAAAGGAGGCCAACACCGTATCAAACATCTGCTGGTTGTCGGCACCGGCGTTCAACTGGCAATTTCTTTTGGCAATTCTAACCGGAGCACTGTTGTTAGACAGGATGTTATCCAGAATTAGGTTCAATGTTTTTTCGTAGTCTAACTCTACACCCATTCTGGACACGGTAATAACGATCTCGTTATTCTTATACTCCAGAGAGGCTTCCTGGGCGGGAGAAGATACCTCATCATTTATTGATTCCAGGAATTCCCGCAGCTTGTCATGATCCCAGGACAATACCATGGGCATATCTACAGGTTGGGCTTGCAGCTTCAGCAGATTGACGACCTTATCTATGCCTTTGTGCTTTTCGAGATATGCGGTAACCTGGCCGATAGTTTTTTCATAGTCATACCTGAATTTATAGTCTCTGGTGGACAGTGCCCATTCATTATCACCGTCGCTAAGAATTACCTCTTTATCTATCGGCGAATTGCGCTTAATGGTTTTAAGGTATGATGCCGCAGTCTGCGGTTCAAATCCGCTGATGTCCCGGCCGTCAACGGTAATCCCGTACGGTATCTCACTGGCCGTGCCGGGCATGATCCAGACAACGCCCAGAACTATATTAAGAAGAAACTGAAAAACAAGAATGATTGGAATAAATGCTGGCCTGTACTTCATATCACCGACCACCATCATGGAATATTAATCTCAAACATGAAGCAAGAGTTCTTTCAGCGTTATGCTTGCCGCGGCTTTATCAAGAACCTCCTTGGTTATCTTCTCTCCTTTTTTTATAATGAGATTTCCGTTGTTATCATAAACATCTTCCTTAACGGTTCGGCCCAGCAGGTATTCGCGCTGCTTTTGTTCATAGAGCTTTACCGCTCTGCGACCGTTGCCGTCTGCCGATTCATCGCCTTCGGGCTCGGGTTCGCTGCCATCTGCTTCATCATCTGTGAATGGAGGGAAGTCGTCGGAAACCATTAAGGCGAGTTCCTGTTCCAGTTCTTCCGCCGTGCTGAGGAGGTTGTCCTCGGTTTTTTCATCAACAATCAATGCATCCCTGCCAAAAGTCAATGCGTGCTTGACGGGGATGATCCCTTTAACAGCGATATTGTTGTCAGCAAGCTCGCAGCCGATAACCCGGCCGTCGTTCTCATCTATATAGATTTCAGTGACTTTTCCGATATGTTTGCCCTTTTTCGTCAGTACCTTGCTCCCGATAAGGGTGACTCCGCTTTCAACCAGTTTAATGGCCTCCGGATCATCATTCAGTTTCTTAATGAGACTTTCCGATTCGATGATGACCGCATCTTCCCCGATGCCTTCAGTCTGATTGAAGGGGATAACGTAAGAACCAAAATACCAATTGGGAACATCAATGACCAGGTATTGAACCGATTTCTCTTGCGCGTTGATCAGCAACTCACTTACTTTGCCGATCTCGCGACCGCTGGCAATCTCAAACACAGCCAGCCCTTTAATATCAATACTTCGCATCAAATATCCCTCCATAGGAATAGTTTTTTGTTTTTATTACAATCCCGCCCGCAGGGTTCCGAGACATTATGAACTCCCCCAGCAAGGTATTACACCGACCGTTAAGGGAGAGATATCTGTGATATTGCTCTCCAGGTTCTTCATGACACCAATTTTGCGAACAAAACCTCCACATCGTCAAGTATAAGGTTGACCATCTCTTCCGGCGGATCTTGCTCCAGGATTTTTTCCAAAATCGTCAGGGTGCGGTAATAATCGCCGCGTGCCCTGGCTGCAAAGGCCAGTTCAATCAAGGTTTCAATGTCATATGCTGCCAGGGTATCAAGTTCTTCATCCATACGATCTTTGAAATCGTCGCTCATCGGTTCAGCCTCCGTATCAGCCGGCGATGCCGCTACCGCAGCCGGGATATCATCAGGCAAAGCAACCTCCGGTTCGCCTGGTTCTTCCACCGTATGTATGTCAATCTCTGCATCCCGCGGCGGTGCAGCTACGGCAGCCGGGATATCCTCGGGCAAAGCAACCTCCGGTTCATATGCTTCTTCTGTCGGCTGTATATCAGCCTCTGCATCCGGCGGAGGAGCGGTCACGGCTGCCGGGATGTCGTCGGGCAAAGCAATCTCCGGTTCGCCTGGTTCTTCCACCATATGTATATCAATCTCTGCATCCGGCGGAGGAGCGGTCACGGCTGCCGGGATGTCGTCGGGCAAAGCAATCTCCGGTTCGCCTGGTTCTTCCACCGTATGTATGTCAATCTCTGCATCCGGCAGAGGAGCGGTCACGGCTGCCGGGATATCGTCGGGCAAAGCAATCTCCGGTTCGCCTGGTTCTTCCACCGTATGTATGTCAATCTCTGTATCCGGCGGCGGTGCGGCCGCGGCAGCCGGGACGTCGTCGGGCAAAACGCTCTCCGCTTCGTCCGCTGCTTCTTCGGGTTCTTCCTTGTGCACGGTTTTCAACTCCATCTTGTGTTCGTCAATATGGATTATTTCAGCAGGGGTCTGCTCGGCGCCGTTATGGCTCGGCAATTCACCCTTATCCTCCAAATCAGCTTCAGCTTTTGCTTCGATTTCATCAGTTGACGGTTCTGACTGCATAACTGATTTTTCGATTGCAGGAATTCCTGCTTCTCCAATGGAACCAGCCTTATCGCTGGAAACGGCGTCAGCATATGTACTGCCAATAACGGACTTGTACTGGTCGTACGCGAAAAAGGATTGTTGATAGTCAATAGAATTGATCCGCCATATGCAAATAAAATTGACCCACCTGAGAGTAATAATTGCGAGCTTGTAGTGATGTAAAAAAGGATAAAACTTTAGCCTTGTCACCGAGTTTCTGTTGAAGCTCTCAATTTTCCCTTGAGCCGGTAGCTGG
>JAKOVY010000169.1 GCA_029781825.1 Bacillota bacterium
GAAAAGCAAGGATGACCGCTTTTATAAGGCAGGCCAGACCGCAAAGGTCATTATCCAGGATATTGCCAAAGCGTGGGGAATACCTGTGGGAGACGTGCAAGGCCCGAACATTGCACTGGGCAAGCAGGTTTTCCGGGGAGAAACGCTAGCCGACATGATTTATTCTGTGCTGAATGAAGCCAAGAAGAAAGGCGGCGGAAAGTGGATTGTGCGTAGCAAGCAAGGAAAAATAGATGTCATCAGGCCGGGGCAAAACTCCCCGGTTTACGTTTTTAGTGCGCACACGAACGTTGACAGCATTAGCGACAGGCAGGATATTGAGGAGCTGGTTACGCGTGTAAAAATCATCGGTGCGGAGGACAAAGAGGGCAAGGCGCCAGTGGCGGCTACGCTCGATGGTAGAACTGAATTCGGGACGCTTCAGGAAGTAGTCTACCAACGTCAGTTTGACAATGCCGCGGCCGCCAAGGCCGCCGCGCAGGACATTTTAAAAGAACGAGGCCAGCCAAGGCGAATGCGCAAAGTGATAGCGCCCGACTTGCCGTTCTTGCGCAGAGGAGACAAGGTGAAAGTTGAGGCTGGTACGCTGATAGGATACTATATCGTTTCCAGCGTTACGCATGATGCGGCTAACCGAACCATGGCAATGGAGGTGGAAGACGTTGACTAACAGCGGGGCAAGTAAACTGGCGCAAGTGATAGCGGAGAGGATAGGCAGCCAGACAGCCAGGCCTGATGCGCTAGAATTGGGGACGATACAAGGTGATATGAGTTTAAAGCTGGACCGGTTTGCGGTGCCGATACCGCGGGGGGAATACCTGATTTCAGAGTGGACAGCAAAACTTATACTGCCTGCTTTTAGCCTTGGTGGCAACCAAAATGGGCTAAAAGATAGCCTGAACGGGGCAGTAACCGGAGATGCTACTTTCAATTTCCAACCAACAGTTATAGATGGCGTCAAAATAGAATTCAAACCCGAACTCAAACCCGGTGACCGGGTGCTGGTAGCTTGGGTGAACGACCATACCGACCCGGTTGTAGTGAGCAAGGTGGTGAGCTCATAATGCCCAACCTTTATCCTGTCTTTGAGATGCCGGAGCTGGTAGAACAACAACAGACGCAGCCAGAGCCGGAATATCTCGAAAGTTATCTTTTTGACTTCGAGAAGGGCGACTTCGTACGGGATGCGGCTGGACGAATAGCAATAGCGGACGGTCATACAGCCTGGGTACAATGGTGCATAAAAACGGTCATGACAGAACGCTTTGCCTGCTTGGCGTACAGTTGGAACTATGGAGTAGAAGCCGAGCAAGCCATAAAACATCCAGACCGCGCCTTGGTGGAAATGGAAATAGAGAGAACCATCACGGAGGCCCTGATGGCAGATCCGAGAACCGAACTGGTGCGGGATTTTTCATTTAAGTGGAGGACTGATGAACTTTACGTTAGCTTTACTATTGTACCGGTCATTGGAGAGCCGGCGCGTATTGAGGGGGTGAGGTTGCGTGCCGTATGAACTGCCTATTCCGGAGTTTCTCCAAGAAGATGAAGAGACTATACATCGCAGGATGTTAGAGAAAGCCCCTCCGGGTATCAATACCAAGGAAGGGGATTTCTTTTGGGATGCTACCCGGCCTACCGCTATAGAAAAAGCCGAGTTGGTACAGCTCAAGCTCCAGCATTTCTTGCGGCTATGCTTTCCGCAGACCAGCTATGGGCAGTATTTAGACTTCCTGGGCGAAATGAAAGGCGTATTCAGACATCCGGCCACTCCAGCCATCGGAACCGTTATATTCACGGGCCAGCCCGGGACTGTCATTCCTGCCGGTTTTGTGGTATTGACGGAGGCTACCGGTTCCTTCTCGGCCATCGAATTCAAGACCAAAGAAAGGACCCAAATCGGAGAAGATGGCACTGCCGCCGTAGCAGCGGAATGCTTGGAGCCGGGCACCATAGGAAACGTAGCCGCAAACACCATTACTTTATTAAGCGAACCCATAAATGGTATCGCTTCGGTAACAAATCCAGAACCGTTCACAGGCGGAACGGAAATGGAAGATGATGACAGTTTCCGGGAGCGAGTACTGGTCGCATATGATGAGCCACTCAGCGGAGCCAAGAAGGACTATGAGCGCTGGGCGAAAGAGGTACCAGGGGTGGGAGCAGTGTATGTGGTTCCTCTTTGGAACGGGCCGGGCACGGTGAAAATTCTCGTCATAGACGCTAATGGTCAGCCGGCAAATCAAGAGCTCATTGATGCTGTCCAAAATCATATCGCTCCAGACGGAAATCTGGGGGGAGGACTGGCTCCCATCGGGGCTGATGTTACAGTGGACGCGCCGGAGGTATTCGCTGTAGATATTGCTTTTTCTCTCTTCCTCAAGGACGGGTACGATGCGGAAATCGTAGTGGAGAATATCAAGGCCCGGCTCCGGGATTTTATGGCTGGATTTGAGCTGAATACGGGGGACCGGCCACCAGAACGTATAACCGTCACAAGGGTTGGTTATGAAATACTGAGCGTGGACGGCGCGGCCGACTATGCGAGTTTAACCCTGAACGGGAATGACGATTATGTTGAGATACCGGTGGCCAAAATCCCTGTGCTGGGTGAAGTGACGGTGAGTATCGCATGATCACATCGCCAAAAGGCAGGAAGTTTCTTGGATATATCTCTCCAATATACGAACAATCAGTAATCATGCAAGCCATCATGGAAGCCATCGGCGTGGAATGGGACGACGTTGACAGGCTTACAGATGAGGTCTTTGCGCAACTGTTCCCACAAACGGCCACCTGGGGAATCGTTTACTGGGAAAGGCTTGTCGGTATACCCCGGAATGATAGTCTTTCGATTGAGCAGCGAAGGGTGCGAGTATTGACACGGATGCAGACCCGCTGGCCGATGACAAGAGAGCGGATGGAGCAATTGGTCAGGACATTCTCTCAGGAC
>JAKOVY010000170.1 GCA_029781825.1 Bacillota bacterium
GCTCTGGCAGCACGGGCGATAAAGGGGGCTCCTCTATCAACCTTTTCCGTGGATTACCGGGATTCCAGCCGCTACTTTGTGGCCAATCAGTTTGAAACCAACCCTGATGGCCCCTGGATAGAAACGGTTTCTAAATACCTGGGTACCAATCACCACACTCTAGTATTGGATAATCATGATTTGGCCGGTGCTCTGCCCCAGGCGATGCAAGCTGCGGACATACCGGGTATGACTGATATTGACGCTTCACTGCTGCTATTCTGCCGGGAAATAAAGAAAAAAGTGACGGTAGCCCTGTCGGGGGAATGCACAGATGAAGTCTTTGGCGGCTATCCATGGTTTCATAATCCTGCTGCAGCCTCAGACAGCGGCTTTCCCTGGGTCAGAATGGTGGAACAGCGCAGCGCGTTCCTGTCACCAGAAATCAATAAACTAATTAAGCCCATCGAATACGCCCTGGACCGCTATCATCAAGCCCGGGCGGAAGTGCCGCGGCTGCCGGGGGAGAATCCAGCGGATGCCCAGATACGGGAAGTTTTCTACCTGAACATCACCCGTTTTATGCCCACCCTTTTGGATCGCAAGGACCGCATGAGCATGGCTTGCGGTCTGGAGGTGCGGGTGCCCTACAGTGACCACCGTCTGGTGGAGTATGTGTGGAATATCCCCTGGTCTTTGAAAAATTACGGGGGTCTGCCCAAAGGAATCCTGCGCTATGCTGCAAAGGGACTATTACCTGACGAGGTTTTAATGCGCCAGAAGAGTCCTTACCCAAAAACTCACCATCCCATTTACCGGGAAATGGTCAAGGCCCAACTGGAGCAGGTGCTCAGTAATCCCCACGCTCCCCTTCTAAACCTGATTCAGTCCGATAAGCTCCTGGAGTTGCTGGAATCCGACCAGCCGCTGATGAACAAGCCCTGGTTCGGTCAGTTAATGGGGGATACCCAGTACATGGCTTACCTGCTGCAGGTGAACCGGTGGCTGGAGCATTATAAGGTAGAACTGTGTCTCTAAGAACCAGGGAAAAACCAGAGAGGCGGTTCTTCCGGTTCAAATATGCAGCCATGAGAATCGTCCCCCTGATTATGTTCCGGTTCGCAGTGATTTGGTCTTTATCATGAACCGGGCCGATGTGGGCATCGGCCCCTACAATTGGGCAATGCAGATATTGTTCGATAAATACGGGCCGACAGAGTCGTCGGCCCCTACAATCCGTTCGCTCAATCCATCGGGTCGTGTGGGCATCGGCTACCGCTCAGCGCAATCTGGTCATAAACCATGTTTGCTTTGTTTCAGTAGGTTGCCATGAGCACCTTGGTGGAGGAGTCCGGTATAGCCGGTGCAGATGGGCGAAGGAAGGGGGACGAGGGACAGGATGTCCCGAGAGGGCTATCAAACAGGATGTTTGTTTAGCCCGGTACCCCCTGAGTCGCACAGCAAACCGTTGCTATATCGTGACGACGGAACAGGTGCGCATGTTTAACCTACTGGATACCATAAGTCGTCGTTTCCTACAGCAGGCCTGACATACGGGCCGACAGGGTCGTCGGCCCCTACGATTTTTCGATAGAATGTTCATCTTCTAACGGGCCGGTGTGGGCTTGGTTCCATACATGCCGGGTCGACGGGGTTGTCGATCCATACAGATCTCCGGGCCGATGTGGGCATCGGCCCCTACTAAGATTCATCTATGAGGATACTGTCATTCATCGTAATCTCCATCTAAGATGACAAAAGCGGGAACCGGAGTCCCCGCTATGAATACTTGAAGATAGATTGTTAGATGTAGCCCTCAGGGCCGGTAAGATCTGAGTAAGCAGGAGAGGCGGGAGGATTGTCCGTATCATCCTCAACTGGCTCCTGCCGGTCTGGCTCAGAAGGTTCCTTTTTCCCTGGTTTATTAGACTGATCTGTTCTTTTATCAACGTTGTGAGAAGGCTTGCCTTCTTCCTGGGGCAAATAACCCTCACTGCTGGTATTTTTCTGGTCATTATTAGATTCATTGGTCGAGGGTACTACATTTTTAATAGTGTTCTGCACCACCGCTAAGGTCTTGCCTTCGAACATGGTTTCCATGCAAGAGGGGACGGTTCTGTCTGTCATGTCCGCTCTACTGTTTCGCGTAAATCATTCATCTTAATACATGACAGGCAAAACTGACCCCTCTTGCACTAGGCCACAGAAATCTTTTAGTAAACATACCCCTCGGGGCCGGTGAAGTCTTGTGTCGAAGGAGACGCAGGAGGACTCTTCGGCTCATCCTCTGAAGATTGCTCACCAGAACCAGGCTGGGGCAGGTTTTGTTCAGGGCTGACCGGGTCATCTTTGATGTCCATCCTATCTGTTTTCTTGTCTCTGTTGTCTGTTGCTTCTTCCTCCTCGGAAATATAACCATCTTGGCTGCTGACATCTTCGTCATTATTACTGGACCCGTTAGCCGATGGTATAACATTCTTAATCGTGTTCTGCACCACCGCTACGGTCTTGCCTTCGAACATGGTTTCCAGGAGGTTGGCTATCTGCTTTTTATCCACCTGCCAGTAACTATTCAGGAGATAGCCGTTTTCATCCACCTCATCATAAAATGAACCTGGCAGGGTTTGGGCTATAATGGATTCGGTGCTGAATCCAGGAGCCCAGCTGGCTATGCGCAGCATGTCGGTTACTTTCATATTGGTTTCCACATATTGATTCAGGTCTTTAATCAATTTGGGCAGCTTGGGAAGGGTTTTGGGCTGCAGCACTTCCTTGGCCAGGGCTTTGATGAACTCCTGCTGCATACTGGTGCGGTCTATATCCCCCATGT
>JAKOVY010000013.1 GCA_029781825.1 Bacillota bacterium
GAGACGTCTGCGTACGACCAACAGCCTGGAGAGATTGAACGAAGAGATTCGCCGCAGGGAAAGAGTTATACGTATATTCCCGAGTCGAGACTCAGCAAACAGGTTAATTGGAGCTTTGCTCCTTGAGATAGATAACAAGTGGGCTGGCGGCCGAAGGTATTTAGATATGGCTGAATACCATGAATACCGTTCATGCCGGCCCAAACCAGGTTCTAATATCTTTTATCTCTAGCTCAAAGAGTCACTGCCATGACCAGAGGAATTTTACACATAATATTGGACTTGATCCACATCTTGGTTGGCTCTCAGGATGACATCCATCAAGGCTTGGTCTTCATCATCATCCACTTTGATAAAGGAAACTTTCCAAAAAGCCCTCAACATTCGAAAATGATGGGGGTTGGAAGCCAGCACATCATCCATATCAATGCCGTTCGTAAAGAAGTAGGGATGAGGTTTGAAAAGACATATCCACCGCTGATTGATGCTTTCTTCTCCTTCGTCCCACAAAAGAGAGCGCTTCACATGCCCGTAATCAAAGTTTTCCGGCGTGCTAGCATCGGGGTAATTCAGGAATTTACAGTCGCCACATACTTCCGTTAAAATTCCTATTCCATAAATCCGTCTCAGAAGAAAAAAGTAGATGTGATCTCCTGGCTTCATGGTGGCATAATCGGCAAAAGTACCTTCGTGATGCGTCTGCCACCTGCCCTTGGGGGGAGACAGTTTGGTCGAGTACACTCCATTTTGTATATACATCGTCATCGCAGATTCTGAATCAAGGTTGATTATGTACCCTGCCATAAAAAGCCCCCGTACTTTCGGATCTAGGTATAATTCCTAATAACCAGTTCTGTAATTGGACCTCTGCTGTCAGGACGGCAGTTTATGTTACGTCTGGCCCACACAGTTGTGATATCATAACCTTTATATAATTCCCGCACTAGTTCAGTATCCGAATTGCTCAACATCAGGAAACAACCCATCCGATCTAATTCTCTAAAGACCTCGGCCAGTCGTTTTTGCTCCTTTTCATTGAAAGAGTCCGCTGTATAGCTTGTAAAGTTGGCCGTGGCAGATAGTGGATGGTAGGGTGGGTCAAAGTATACAAATGCTCCCGGTTTGGCGTGCTTTAGAATTAGGCTGAAGTCTCCGCATATTATTTTAGCCTTTTTTAACGTCTTGCTAACCAGGTACAGATTGGGTTCGTCTACGATTTTCGGATTCTTGTATCTTCCAAAGGGAACGTTGTGCCTGCCCTGACGATTAACACGCCAAAGGCCGTTATAACCGGTTTTGTTGAGGTAAAGAAATCGCGAAGCACGTTCAACTGGACTAAGATCTTCAGGCTGAAGCGCTCTGATTTGATAGTAGTAGGCTGCTTTGTTTTCGTGCTTTCTCAGATCGTTCAAAAGCTCTTCCAGATGATCACGGACAACTAAGTAGAAGTTGATGAGTTCTTCATTGCTATCTATCAATACTGCCTTTCTTGGCTGCAAGTGAAAAAAGACTGCTCCGCCACCTACAAAAGGCTCAATATACAACTTATACTGTGTCGTAGGAAACAGAGGTTCAAACTGTTCCAGCAACTGTCCTTTTCCTCCGGCCCATTTCACAGGAGGGCGAGGTTTGTTGCCTTCAGTATGGGATTTCAACTGACGCATCTTAGATTTCCTTTCTCGACAATAGCAAATTTTCCCCGCTGGTTATGTATACGAGAAAGTATATTAGTTATCCTTCTCCTCATCATGGTGAAGGAATAAGTTATCCTACCGTTATTTCTTAATATCCCTTAGTCACGTTGGGTTATTAAGCTTCACGTCATGCTGGTGAAAGAGTTGATTTCGGATTGCATGTACCATCTGGACTTTTGATCTAATCGATTAGGAATCCCCAAGGGTTGCAGCATCAGTCAAGGCCTCATATTTGACTCTTGATACTTCGACCTGTAAATCGATACAGTCGAGAAGCGGACCGGAAAGCTTGCCTATATGGCGCGCAAGTTGAAGCCGAGCGTAGTTGTTTTGGTAAAATAAACCGAAATTGTATAATATTATGGAAAGGCGTCCGCAAAAGGAGATAGTGAAAATGCAGCAGCGGTTTTTGGATCAAGTCCAATAATATTGTGTGTAAAATTCCTTTGGTCATGGCAACGACTCTTTGAGCTAGATGATTGACAGGAATAGACAATCCATAAGCGCCGATACCTGATTATATCCCACCAGCTATTGATGAGGATTTATTTTATCAAGTTCAGGCCCATATAAAAAACCTATGCGGATAAAATGGTTTCAATGGAGGCAGGACTGGCAAGAAATCAAACCTCGTTACCTATGTTGTAAAATGCGGTCCATGCATATAAAGTATGGTGCTACTACCTGCCGTTCGTGGATTAACTCGAGGGATTATTGGGTCATCTGTAAAAAAGAGGGGAAAGCTTTGAACATATTAAATTCCGATTATAACGATAGAACGATAAGACTTGCAGGCATCTGCGCAGCACTGTTTGTGGGTTTTGCTTTTATTGGCTTTATTATGGAAGTTCAATGGGAAATGGGGAAGATACAGGGTATACGTCCATGGCTGTTTCCCCTGATGGGTAAGTATGCACTTGCCGGACTGCTCTGGGGGGTAGTGCTGGATACCAAGAATCTGGTCAAATTATGAAAAACTGACCGGCAGTAAACTGGCTAATTATACCCACCATAGCGTTATTGGTCCTGACGTTTTGGCTATGGGCTGCCGGGTTCTTTTACCCGTCGGTTCATCCCCATGACCACATACTTTTTTACATAAATCCTAGTAGTTATCCTGGTGCACATATGATGATCAGCATAGCGGCTGGGGTGCTGCTGATTCGTTCCTTGCAGAAGCCTAAAGCTAAACAGGATTAGCTAAACAGACGCCCCTCCAGTTAATACCTCTACCTTCATCAGTGGTACTTGCGCTCCAGGCTCCTGTACTGGATGGCTTCGGCTATGTGAGCGGCTCCGATTCTTTCTGAGCCATCCAGATCCGCAATCGTGCGCGCTACTTTCAGTATCCGGTCATAACCCCTCGCACTGAGGCCCAGATTGTGAAACGCAGTCTTGAGCAGCTCGTGGGCATCATCGTCCAGCCGACAGAAATTCTTTAGATCCCGCGGTCTCATTTCAGCATTGACCTTGAATTTATGGCGGCGGAAGCGTTTATTCTGGATTGCACGTGCCTTCTCGATTCTTGTTCTAATCGTTAAAGAATTCTCCGGGGTTGCAGCATCAGTCAAGGCTTCGTATTTGACTCTTGGTACTTCGACCTGCAAGTCGATACGATCCATAAGCGGTCCGGAAAGCTTGCCCATATAGCGCGCTATTTGCAGCGGAGAGCAGTTGCAGTCGTGTTCAGGATCGCCGTAAAAACCGCATGGGCACGGATTGCAGGCCGTTACCAGCATAAAGCTGCACGGATAAGTGGAGGTGGAATGGGTACGAGATACGGTAACAATACCGTCCTCCAAGGGCTGCCGCAGGCTCTCCAGTACATCTCTCGAGAATTCCGTGACCTCGTCCAGGAACAACACCCCGTGTTGGGCGAGGCTGATCTCGCCGGGACGGGGTATCCTGCCGCCTCCGATGATGCTGTTGGCAGTGGCATTGCGATGAGGAGAGCGAAAGGGTCTGGTGCATATCAGGGGACGTTCGGGAGTGAGCAATCCGGCTACCGAGTAAATCTGAGTTGTGTCCAGGATCTCCTGCCGGCTCATCTCGGGCATGATACTGGGTATGCGGCGGGCCAGCATGGTTTTGCCCGAACCGGGAGGACCCACCAGCAGTATGTTATGTCCTCCCGCCACTGCCACCTCGATCGCCCGCTTGGCGGAGGCTTGGCCCTTGATGTCCGAAAAGTCCTCCTGGTAGGTACCCGGTTTAATGCTCAAATCTGCAAGTTTGGTCTGAGCCAGGTTTTCTTCTCCATCCAGGAAGGAAACCACCTGTTTTAAGGATTGAGCCATCAGCGACGGATAATCTACCAATGAAGCTTCCGCCTGGTTGGCCGAGGGAATTATGGCTTTAGACCGCGGAAAGTTTTGGCTAAGAGCCATTATCATCGGCAAAACCCCGGGAACTCCCTTTATGGTTCCTTCCAGCGACAGTTCACCGATCCAGAAGAGCTCATCCGCAGGGGCATTAACCTGCCTGCTGGCGAGCAGGATTCCCAGAGCTATGGGAAGGTCCAGGTGACTTCCTTCTTTGCGGAGGTCGGCCGGGGCCAGATTGACGGTTATGCGCTGCAGGGGGAACTCGAAACCGGAGTTTTTTATTGCCGACCTCACCCGTTCTTTGGCTTCCCGTATTGAAGCTGAAGGAAGACCAACAACCTCAAAACAGGGCAGGCCGTTCTGCACATCAACCTCGACCTGCACCGGAACGGCTTCAATGCCGTTCAGAGTAAGGCTCTGGACTAAAGCAAACACCCAAATCACCGATCCTCATAGAAAAAGGAATAAAAGGTCGAAAACACCAAACGCTGTCTGATTGGATGGATTCGGGCAAAAAGCCAAAATTCCTGCAAGCAAAAGGAGCGAAGGGGCGGAGGATAAACTGAGCCGCCGAGTGCTGTATAACTCGGACAAGAAGTAAAGAGGGGGATACACGGCGCTGCGTTAAATTTGATAACAAACTATGTAGCATCCGAAGAAGAAGTAAAAAGGGGAGAAGATGAGGAGCCGGAATCGATCAAATGATCCGTCGAAAACCGGGGAGGCGGGGATTCATCTGCCGGAAGAGCGGCAACCCCAAAGGGACTCCGCATAGGACAGTCCCCGATATCGGCATTCGATTAATTCCCCCATTGGAAACTGCTGTATTTGAACAGACGCGCGCATACCAAGGCTGGTTAATTTCAGATTGGTAACGATTTTGGACACCGGTTGTTCTGAAAACCAGTCCTGCCGCATAATCCTGCCCTGAAAAGGGTGAAGGGTATGGATTTTCTCAAAAAGGTAACAATGGGAGCTATAATTCTAATCATTATGTGGTTGGTGATCAGACTGCCGTTCTATTATCCCGGCAGAATTCAGGATGCTGTTTTATTGAAAACCGCTATTATGCAGTTGCCGTGCTCGTTGACCGACAGGGAGGAAAAAGCCCTGACGAGGAGCTGGTATTGGGCCCGCCGCCTGCCGATTGCAGTTCCGGTTTCTGCCCCGGACTACATACTGAAAACCGGGAAAAAATCAATACGCATCTGGAGAGCGGCCCGGGTGGCCTGTGATGAGAAGGAGGTGTTATTTAGCCTGCCCCCTGGTTCCTGTCGGGTGCTCGATGATGTTATTATTCGGTTGGAAACTATGCTGGCGGACCGGTTCGGGGAACTGATGCACTGGGATGAGGTAAAAACATATTTTGCCATGTACTGCTGGGCGGAAATCATAGATTTGGAAACGGGCAAGAGCTTCCGGGTGCAAAGGAGGGGCGGCAGATATCATGCTGACTGTCAGCCTATAACCCGGGAGGATACCCGGATTATGAAAGAGATTTACGGAGAATGGTCCTGGGAGCGGCGGGCTATAATCGTAGTGGTCGGAGGAAGGAGGATCGCGGCTTCCATGGCGGGTATGCCCCACGGAGCCGGACTGATAAAGGATAACGACTTTCCCGGCCATTTCTGCGTACATTTTTGGGGCAGCAGAGTTCACGCCTCCGGAAAGGTTGACCCCGAGCACCAGAAGCGTGTATTGGAGGCAGCAGGAAAGAATTGACTATATCGTATATGGTGAGTAAACTTTGATTAAGTTGCGCGACAGCGTAATATGCTGTCGGGATGGGGATACAATGTGCAGTGAGAAGGCCTGTCTTCTGTGTATTCTAAAGGTGCATGGCCTGGGGCCCCAGAACCTGGCTAAGCTTAAAAGCAAAATCGGCACCTATCGTGAGATCTGGGAGGCATCCTATGCACAGGTAGAAAAAATCATCGGCAGCAACTTGGCCCAGGGGCTGGTGGAGGTTCGCCGTACCTGCGACCCCGAAGAAGAACTGGAAAAGTGTATCGGTTTGGGGATTCAAGTTATGGCGGAATTTGAGCCTGAATTTCCCCAGGCATTGAGAGAGATACGGTACCCGCCGCCGCTGCTGTTCTACCGTGGGAATTTAAGATCTTTGGAAGGATTGAGTATTGCAATCGTCGGTTCCCGAAAGGCAACACCTTATGGCAAAATGGTGGCTAGGAAACTGGGACGAGAACTGGCCCAGGCTGGAATCGTAGTAGTGAGCGGTATGGCACGCGGGATTGACGCCGAAGCACATTGGGGATGTATTGAAGGCGGGGGTATGACCATCGGTATTCTGGGAAACGGGATCGATGTTATATACCCTCGGGAAAATGCCATGCTTTATAACAACGTTGCAAACAAGGGGTTGTTGTTGTCAGAGTATCCACCCGGTACCAAGCCGGAACCCGGTAGCTTTCCGATTCGTAATCGCCTGATTTCGGGATTGTCACGAGGTGTAGTTGTAGTAGAAGCCCGCGAAAAAAGCGGGGCCATGATAACGGTGGGGTATGCGCTGGAGCAAGGCAAGGACGTGTTTGCTGTTCCGGGACCGATTACCAGCGCGAACAGCATTGGGCCGCACAGACTTTTACGGGAGGGTGCTTGCCTGGTAACCGGGGTGAAGGATATTTTACAGGAGTGGGGGATTGAGCAGCAAACCGTATCCCATGTCAATTCCTCCGATCAAGAAAACCTGGAATATACGGTATTCAAATACATAGGATATGAACCGATTCACCTGGATCGAATTCTGGAAATGTCCCAGCTTACGCCGGGGGAAACGGCATCACAGTTGCTAAGATTGGAGATGGCGGGTAAAATTAAATCTCTACCCGGGAATATATATGTTAGACTTTGATTATTCACTGCTTACTTTGGGGTGATGAATTGGCAAAGAAGACACTTGTAATCGTAGAATCAGCAGCTAAAGCCAGGACAATAAGCAAATTTTTGGGGCAGAATTATAAGGTCAAAGCCTCGGTGGGTCATGTGCGGGACCTGCCCAAAAGTAAATTGGGAGTGGATATTGAAAACGGTTTCCAGCCCAAGTATATTACTATTCGCGGCAAGGGAGCATTGATAAAAGAAATTAAGGAAGAGTCTGAAAAGGCTGACCGGGTGCTGCTGGCTACAGACCCCGACCGTGAAGGGGAAGCCATAGCCTGGCATCTGAGCCAGGTCATCAATCTTCCGGAGGACGCGAAATGCCGGATTGAGTTTAATGAGATAACTAAAGAGGCGGTAAAGAAAGCGGTTAGAGCCCCACGCGGCATTGATTACGACAGGGTATATGCCCAACAGGCCCGGCGAGTTCTGGACCGCCTGGTTGGTTATTCTTTAAGTCCCCTGCTCTGGGCAAAAGTCAGGAAGGGATTGAGCGCCGGCAGAGTACAATCGGTGGCAGTACGTTTAATCTGTGAGCGGGAGAAGGAGATTCAGGAGTTTAAACCTGAAGAGTACTGGACGATTGAATGTGTCTTCCATACTGAAGACGGGACGCCGTTTTCAGCCAAACTGTATAATGTGGACGGCCAAAAGCCGGTTGTTCCGAATGAAGCGACTGCTCAGGAACTGGTTGCCCGGATCAAACGGGCGGAATTCTCGGTGAGCAAAATCGAACAAAAGGAACGCCGTCGTAATGCCCTGCCGCCGTTTACGACCAGTACCCTGCAGCAGGAAGCTGCCAAGAGATTGGGATTCACGCCGAGCCGGACCATGAGGATTGCCCAGGAATTATATGAGGGAATCAATATCGGCGCCGAGGGCAGCGTGGGTCTGGTTACCTATATCAGGACTGATTCCGTGCGGGTTTCAAGCGATGCTCAGGCCGAGGCTCGCACCTTTATAAAGGAAGCGTTCAACCCGGACTATTACCCCAGCAAGCCCAATGTATACAAGTCCAGAAAATCCGCTCAGGATGCGCATGAAGCCATACGACCCACATCGGTCTACCGACGACCGGAAGACCTTAAGGCCTTCCTGTCGCGAGATCAGCTGCGGTTATACCGGTTGATCTGGTCGCGCTTTGTGGCCAGTCAAATGGCTGCAGCGGTATACGACACGGTTACGGTAGATATCAGCGGGGATAAGTTGGTCTTGCGTGCGAACTCCTCGCAGTTAAAGTTTCCGGGTCACCTGGCCGTGTATGAGGAAAAAGAGGATGAACACGAGGGTGAAACCTCGACCAGCAAAATACCGGAATTGCAGGTAGGCCAGAAAGTCGCGGTGCACGATGTTAAACAGGAACAGCATTTTACCCAGCCACCGCCGCGGTATACCGAGGCCAGTCTGGTTAAGCTGTTGGAGGAGAAGAATATAGGCCGGCCCAGTACCTATGCCCCCATCATCGAGACCATTATAAAGCGAGGCTATGTGGAGCGCAAGGCGAAGCAGCTCTATCCAACTGAACTGGGAATAATTGTGGTTGATTTGTTGATACAGTATTTCCCGGAGATAATGGAGGTTAAGTTCACCGCTGAGATGGAGGAAAACCTGGATCAGATCGAAGAGGGTGAACGGTCCTGGGATCAGACGGTACAAGAGTTTTACTATCCCTTTGCTGCCCGTTTGGAGAAGGCTCGTGAGGAGATGGAAAAGGTCAACATTCCCGACGAGCCTGCAGGAAAGGAATGTCCGCAATGCGGCAGACCTATGCTGATTAAGATGGGCAAGTTCGGAAAATTCGTGGCTTGTTCCGGCTTTCCTGAGTGCCGTTATACGGAATCCATTAATGAAACTGTCGATGCCAAATGTCCTCAATGCGGGGGAGATATCGTGGCATTGAGAACGAAGAAGGGCCGCCGGTTCTATGGCTGCAAGAACTACCCGGAGTGTGACTTTAAGTCCTGGAACAAGCCCGGTGAAGCGTCCAAACGCAAGGGTGACAAGGCCGAGGTGCAGCTCGCTGAAAGCCCTAGCTAGCGCGGCAGGACCGGTGGGCAAAACCTCCTTTGGGTTATAGCGAAGCTGACACCAAATGCGGCAGCGAATCAGGCAGTAATGAAGATAGATGATTGCTCAAGTTTTTGCCGCTCAATTGAAGGTGAGATATGAGATCCGATAGAGTTGTGGTTGTCGGCGGCGGTCTGGCCGGATGCGAGGCCGCTTTTCGGCTGGCCAACATGAACGTGCCGGTGGAGCTGGTAGAGATGCGTCCCGCCAAGAGTACAGCCGCCCATAAAACCGGTTACCTGGGCGAACTGGTTTGCAGCAACAGCCTAAAATCCGAAGATATTAGCACAGCCCAGGGAGTCTTAAAACAGGAAATGCGCAAGTTGAATTCGCTCATTCTAATGGCGGCCGATCGTTGCCGGGTTCCGGCCGGTTTAGCCTTGGCGGTGGATCGCGAGCTCCTGGGCAGGACGGTAACAGAAATCATAACCGGCCACCCGCTGATACAGGTAACGATAAAGGAGATGACGGACCTCCCGGAATCCGGAATAACGGTGGTTGCCAGTGGACCGCTCACGTCGGATGCCCTCTCAGCTTCGATTGCCAAGCTGACCGGTGAAGAACACCTTTATTTTTTTGACGCTGTGGCGCCGATAATTGCCGTCGACAGCATAGACATGGACAAGGTATATTCAGGTTCACGCTATGGCAAAGGCGAAGATGACTATCTTAACTGTCCACTAAATCAGGAAGAATACGATATATTCTATGAGGCCCTGCTTAAGGCCGATTCGATACCGATTGAAGGTGTGGACGAGGGCCTTTATTTCAGTGCCTGCGTTCCCATTGAAGTAATGGCACGCAAAGGAAAGGATACCCTGCGCTTCGGCCCCATGAGGCCGGTGGGACTCCCCCATCCGAAAACAGGACAGGTACCTTATGCCGTGGTCCAGTTGCGGAGGGAAAACCGGGAGGGCACCATGGTCAGCATGGTTGGCTTTCAGACCCGGATGAGATGGGGAGAGCAGGAGCGGGTATTAAGGCTGATTCCGGGACTCGAAAAGGCAGAATTCCTGCGGTTGGGAGCCATGCACCGCAACACATATATCAACAGCCCCAAAGTTCTTGCTGAAACCCTGCAGTTCAGGGGAAAACCTGATCTGTTCTTCGCCGGACAGATTACCGGGGTTGAGGGTTACATGGAATCGGCTGCTACCGGAATAGTAGCGGGGATTAACGCCGCCCGCAGATACCTGGGACTCGAACCGGTGGTATTGCCCCGGGAGACTTTAATCGGCAGCCTCTGCCGGTACATAAGCGACCCCGAAAATCGCAACTTCCAACCCATGAATGCCAATTTCGGGTTACTGCCGCCGCTGGAAAACCGGGTTAAGAATAAGAGGGTAAGGAATAAGTATCTGGGAGAAAGGTCTTGGCAAAAGATTAATGAATTTTCAGAAGAATTCGCAAAATGAGTTGTAAGCTGCGCAATCAGTATGTTACTATAAACGTTAAGGTAACTTTATGGAGAACCTTGGGAGGGAAATGCTGTGCTGTTTCAACACATTGACGGGTTCCTTAACCATCTGCGAGTTGAAAAAAATGCTTCCGGAATGACTATAGTGAGTTATCGCACTGACTTGAATCAGTTCTTTGAATTTCTTTCTCAGGTATACTCACTGCCTCCTGAAATGGTTTCCAAAGAATCCTTCAATCATAAATCGGTGCGCGACTACCTTACTCATCTGCAGAATAACGGAATAAGCAGAGCCACAATGGCGCGAAAGTTGGCGACTCTTCGATCCTTTGTCAAGTACCTGTGCCGGGAAGAGGTGTTGAGAGGAAACCCGATCGCAGCGGTTGCCACTCCCAAGCAGGAAAAGAAATTACCCAGGTTTCTTTACCCGCAGGAAATTCAGACGCTTATTGAGGCTCCGGATACAGGGCGTGTCAGCGGTCTGAGAGATCAGGCGATTCTCGAACTCCTCTACGCTACCGGGATTAGAGTGAGTGAATTGGTCGCCTTGAATATAAATGATGTTGATACCAAGAACGGGTTTATCAGGGTTGTGGGCAAGGGCGACAAAGAGCGAATTGTCCCCATGGGCAAAAAAGCCTGTTCGGCTATGGAGAAGTATCTTCAGGCCAGAGAGAAAATAGTCAGAAAGAATAGTAATGTGGGAACAGCAGTATTTTTGAACAAATTCGGACAACGATTGACCGCCCGCAGTATACGCAATATAATAAACAAGTATGTTCAAAAGGTAGCATTGAATCAGAAAGTAAGCCCTCATACACTGCGTCATACTTTTGCAACCCATTTGTTGGACGGCGGAGCGGACATAAGATCGGTTCAGGAGTTGCTCGGTCATGTTAAGCTGTCAACTACCCAGATATACACTCATGTGACCAAAGATCGAATAAAGAGCGTTCACGATAAAAGCCATCCCAGGGGGTAATACCTGGTGTTTCAAGGAACTACTATCGTAGCTGTGAAAAAAGGCTCCGTGTCGGCGATGGTTGGAGACGGGCAGATAACTCTGAACCAGAATACAATCATGAAGCATGGGGCCAGGAAGATTAGAAGGATTTACCACGACCAGGTCCTGGTCGGCTTTGCAGGTTCAGTGGCTGACGCCATTACCCTGTTTAACAAGTTTGAAGGCAGGTTGGAGGAGTTTCACGGAAACCTCTCCCGAGCTGCGGTTGAAGTGGCGCGGGAGTGGAGCGGAGATAAGATTTTGCGTCGTCTGGAAGCGTTGCTGGTGGTTATGAATAAGGATGAAATGTTCCTGCTCTCCGGCAGCGGCGAGGTTATCAGTCCAGATGACAATGTGCTGGCCATCGGCTCGGGAGGAGCCTACGCTTTGGCGGCAGCCCGTGCGTTAATGAAGCATTCCGAGCTTGATGCGCGTGAAATAGCAATAGAGTCATTAAAGATCGCTGCTGACATCTGTGTTTTTACCAATCATAACATAACGGTGGAGGAAATCAGAGCATAGGAGGCGTTATGAGCAACTTAACCCCCCGGCAGATAGTAGGGGAACTGGATCGTTATATTATCGGACAGAGCAAGGCCAAGCGAGCAGTTGCGATTGCCTTGCGCAACAGGTACCGTCGCAGGCAACTTCCTGATCATGTGGGGGAGGAGATCTACCCCAAAAACATAATAATGATTGGACCGACCGGCGTAGGCAAGACGGAAATTGCCCGCAGACTTGCCCGGCTGGTCCAGGCGCCGTTTATTAAGGTAGAAGCCACCAAATTTACCGAAATCGGATATATCGGCCGCGATGTTGACTCCATGGTGCGGGAGCTGGTTGAGACCTCCATACGCATGGTAAAACAGGCAAAAATGGCGTCGGTTCAGGAAAAAGCCGAGAAGCTGGCCGAAGAGAGGCTCCTTAATTACCTGGTTCCATCGCCGCGCAAAAAAGGTCGCATGAGCAGGAACCCCCTGGAAATACTTTGGGGTCCAAGTGAAGAAAATAATGACAGCGACCCGGATAATGAACGGTGTATGAGAGAGTTCGAGGAAGAGCGTTTGATTGTAGCTCAAAAACTAAAGCGCATGGAGCTTGAGGATCAGATCGTGGAGATAGATGTGGTGGAGAAACCCATCTCCTTCCTGGAGATTGTATCCGGTTCCGGGGTTGAGGAAATGGGGATTAACCTGCAGGATCTGTTTGGCGGCATGATGCCGAAGAACAAGAAAAAGCGCAAAATGACGGTAGCTGAAGCTCGGCAGTACCTGACTGCTGAAGAGGCTCAAAAGCTTATCGATATGGATGAGGTTACCAGAGAGGCCATGACTAGGGCCGAAAATGATGGTATTATTTTTCTTGATGAGATCGACAAAATCGCCGGCAAAGAGAGTTCATACGGGCCCGATGTTTCTCGGGGAGGGGTACAGAGAGACATCCTGCCCATTGTAGAAGGCTCAACCGTAATGACCAAATATGGGCCGGTGAAAACAGACCATATACTGTTTATTGCGGCCGGGGCTTTTCACACGAGTAAGCCCTCGGATTTGATACCGGAATTACAGGGAAGGTTCCCGATCCGTGTTGAATTGGACAGTTTGACGAAAGAGGATTTCGAGAGGATCTTAACTGAACCGGACAATTCATTGATCAAACAATATGTAGCCTTGTTGTCTACGGAAAATGTGGAGATAGAGTTTACACCCGAAGCTATCAGTTACATTGCCGAAGTGGCATATGAAGTTAACAGCCGTATGGAAAACATCGGCGCCAGAAGGCTGTACACAATATTGGAAAAGGTTATGGAAGACTTGCTCTTTGACGCTCCTGAGCGCACGGGGACCAGATTTGAAATCACCAAAGAGTACGTGGTTTCCAAGTTAGCCGGAATTGTCGAAGATGATGAAATAAGTCGTTACATTTTATAGGGGGTAAAGGAAATGAGTAAAAGTCTGCTAGAGAAATCGAGAGAACTTAATAAAATGGTGCGGCAGATACCAGTCCATCCCAAAAGACCGGATTTTGAGAGCGCAGCCCGAATGATGGCTGATAACCTGGAGTGTAGTGTATATATTCTCGGCCGCCGCGGCATATTGCTGGGATGGGCATTCGAGCCCGGGCAGGAGTGTGTCGACATAGATGCCATAACCAAGTTCTCTGAGAAATTCCCCAGTGCTTTTAATCAGCGTTTCCTTGATGTACAGGAAACAGAGGTCAATATACCTTTACCTGCCGGGACCTGCATATTCAAGGCGGACAACGTAGCTTGCACGCTTGGTGACAGGATGGCAGCGGTAGTTCCTATTTACGGCGGTGCCGGAAGAATGGGGACGTTTTTGCTGGTTAAAAGCGAGGGAACCTTCAGTGAAGAGGACATTATTTTGGCGGAATACGGAGCCACGGTGCTGGCCAATGAGATAATGAGGATTCGCGCCGAGCGGATTGAGGAAGAGGCGCGGGCCAAGGCCGCGGTTCATGTGGCGGTCGCTACCCTGTCGTACTCGGAACGGGAGGCCATTGAGCACATCATGGCGGAGCTGGACGGTAATGAGGGGTTTGTCGTTGCCAGCCGAATAGCCGACAAGGTTGGTATAACCAGATCCGTTATTGTCAGCGCCCTGCGAAAGTTTGAAAGTGCGGGAGTAATTGAATCCCGTTCTCTGGGCATGAAGGGAACTTACATCAAAGTTCTGAATGAATTCCTTTTCGAGGAACTCCAGAAAAAGTAATATAAGCTTGCATTAATATCAGGGTAGAAATATAGTCGATTTAAAAAGAGGGATTTTTTTTACAAGTCCCTCTATTTTTCTTGGTTTTGTAACAGGGATTTTGACTTATTGTGCTGAATTACCAATGATAGTCACAGAAATCGGAATTTCTTGGCAGGACTTTTGACAATCGCACAGAATATCCAGCATTGACCAAGAATTTCGGTATATTTTAGCAGGAGTTTTGTAAATTGTATAGAATATCCAGGACTATAGTCATGGGGAGGGGGTTCAATGCTCGATATCTTCAGCAGTCCTATCCTCCAGGGCATGGAGAAAGCTTTGGACGGATCGGCTTTAAGACAAAAGGCGATTGCCGCCAATATAGCCAATGTGGATACTCCCGGTTACAAGAGCATTGAAGTATCATTTGCAGATCAGCTCCGGGACTATTTGAAAAAACCCGGGGAAGTTGTCCGGCTCCGGACTACTCACCAACGACATATTCAGATTAATAACGCGTCCACCATTAAGGAATTTGTAATCAGACAGGAAAACACACAGGTTCGGAATGACGGAAACAATGTGGATATCGATCGCGAAATAGTCAAGTTGACCAGCAATGAGATATATTACGATGCCATTTCCAGGTGTATCAACGACGAATTCAATTTGCTGAGAAAGGTTATACAGGGGAGGGTATAGCAAATGGGTCTGCTTAACAGTGGGTTGGATATCTGTGCCTCAGGCCTTACCGCCCAGCGGCTGAGAATGGATGTTATAGCAAACAACCTTGCAAACGCGACAACTACCAGAACACAGAACGGCGGGCCCTATCGGCGTCAAATAGTAGTCTTTGAAGCCCGTTCCCAAACCAGTGATTTTAAACGGCTCCTGGAGAATGAACTTACAGGGTTATCCGGGGTTCGCGTTAAACAGATAGTAACCGATAATTCACCACTGCGTCAGGTCTATGATCCTTCGCATCCCGATGCAGATCCCAATGGGTATGTATCCTATCCCAATGTCAATGTCGTTGCCGAGATGACCGACATGATATCAGCTACTCGTTCCTATGAAGCCAATATAACGGCGTTAAATTCCATAAAGCACATGGCGATGAAGGCCATCGAAATCGGAAGGTAATTACCCTGACCGTCACCGGAGGTTGATAAGGAGGGTTTTCTTTGAAAATTAATGCGATTCCTCATGTGAACGTGTTTAAAATTGGCCCGCATGAGACGGAGCAGCAGCCGGAAATATCCTTTTCCAGCTATCTGAAAGAGGCCTTAAACCAGGTGGCTTACCTGGAAGACCAGGCGCGTTCAGCGGCTATTGACATGGCTGTCGGAGATGCTTCCCAAATACACCAGGTCATGATTGCCTATGAGAAAGCTTCGCTGGCACTCAGTCTCACTATTGAAGTCAGAAACAAGCTCGTGGAAGCCTATCAAGAGCTAATGAGGATCCAGATGTAAAACTTGGTGGAGTAATTTCGACATGGATGATTTTAGAGCGCTAATTGGGCAATGGTTTGCCAGGATGAAAGATTTCTGGACTGGACTCAGTTTAAATCAAAAAGTATTGCTTGGTGGGGCATTATTATTTGTCGTCACCGCAATAATTGTCTCCTCAGCTTCAATATTCAAGAGCGAGTATGAACCGCTGTTCACCGATCTGGCAATAGAAGATGCGGCGGCCATTACCGCTCAGCTTGAAGAGCTAAACATTGATTACAAGTTGGAGGATTCCGGTACCACTATAATGGTACCCGCCGACTTAAAATACAAGACGCGGCTGCAGCTGGCCAGTGCCGGATTGCCGCAGGGAGCCGTCGGTTTCGAGATATTTAACCAAACAAGTTTCGGTGAAACCGAGACTGACAAGAGGGTCAAGTATCAGATAGCCCTGCAGGGCGAATTGACAAAAACCATTCAAAGCATGGACAAGGTTGAGGCGGCAAAGGTCAACCTGGTGATACCGCAAAAGACCCTGTACTCGGAACAACAGCAGGAGGCTACCGCCTCGGTTCTTATCAAACTTAAGCCGCATACCAGTATGGACAACCGCGAGATACAAGGAATCGTTCATCTGGTATCCAACAGTGTGGAAGGCCTGAAGCCGGAAAACGTAACGGTGGTTGACACGAAAGGCAACATACTGTCTTCCGGGCTGTCCACGGAATCGGAATTCAAAAACAACACCGTTGAACTCACGCAGGCCCAACTGGCCTTACAACGCCAGTATGAACGGGAACTGCAGAATTCGGTACAGTCGATGTTGGAGCATGTGCTCGGTCCCGGCAAAGCGGTGGTCCGGGTAAGTGCGGAGCTCAACTTTGACGAAAAGGAAAGCCGGATGGAGATCTACTCTCCGCTGCAGGACAAAAAGACCCCGGACACATTTGTGCGCAGTGAGAGCCGTGTGGAAGAGTATTCGGAGTCTACCGGGCAGACCGCGGTTGCTTCTCCCGGTACTGATACGAATATACCTACATACCAGCAGGAGAATCAGGCTACTGAGAGTTCCACCACAGAAAAAACCGAACGGATAATAAACTATGAAATTGACAAGGAAGAGATATTGCAGAGATTTGCCCCCGGTTCAGTAAAACGCCTTACGGTTGCCGTTGTTGTGGATCAGGAGTTGGATGCTTCACAGGAGGACCAACTCCAGCGAATGGTAGAAACTGCCGTGGGCATAGACCGAGACAGTCCTGACCAGTCCAACCGCACCGTTTCTGTAACCGGCATGAGATTCAGCCAGATTCAGGAGGCGCCTGTAGAGGAATCCATATGGCAGGCATTGCCCTGGTATGTATGGATTCTGCTGGCCGTCCTGGTGCTGGCGGTTGTAATACTGTTGCTGCGGTTCTTATCCCGGAGAAAGCCGGATGAAGAAGAACGGCGATTTGAAGCATTGGCCGGTGAAGAGATCAAACTTCAAGACTTATTGGATAAGGAACTCACCCCGGAGGAGAAAGAAAAGAAGATGATTCGCGAAGAGATTGAGAAACTTGTGGATACACATCCTGAAGATGCAGCCAATCTCATCAGAACCTGGCTTTGGGAGGAGGGTGTGTAGAGATGGCTGCGAGGAAGGCGATAAACGGACGACAGAAGGCCGCGCACCTTCTGATATCCCTGGGGCCTGAAAAGTCAGCGAAGATATTTAGGCATTTGAAAGAGGATGAACTTGAGCAGGTAACCCTGGAAATAGCCAATGTCCGTAAGACCACCTCGGAACAATTGGATGAGATAATGCGCGACTTTTATGAACTCTGTCTGGCCAATCGGTACATACAACAGGGCGGCATTGCTTATGCCCAGGAAGTACTGGAAAAGGCATTGGGTCCCGAGAAAGCCATGAGTATAATCAGCCGTATTTCGTCTTCTCTGCAGGTAAGACCGTTCGATTTCGTTCACAAGACAGAACCGACTCAGGTTCTAAGCTTTATCCAAGGGGAACATCCCCAGACCATAGCGTTAATCTTGGCCTACCTTGATTCTGCCAAAGCCGCTATCATCCTTTCGGCACTGCCGCCGGATCGACAGGTGGACGTCGCAAAAAGGATAGCCTTGATGAACAATACATCTCCTGAAGTCATCAAAGAGGTCGAGAGGGTCTTGGAAAGAAAGCTGTCATCTGTTGCTCCGCAGGAGGTCAGCAGTGCAGGTGGAGTCAAGGCTGTTGTCGAGATCCTTAACCGGGTGGATCGTGGAACCGAAAAGACGATACTTGAAGCGTTGGAGATTCAGGATCCAGAATTGGCCGAAGATATCAAGAAACTGATGTTCGTCTTTGAAGATTTGGTTACTCTGGATGACCGTTCGGTACAAAGGATCCTCCGCGATGTTGATAACCACGATCTGGCGCTGGCATTGAAAGGTGCCAGCCACGAGGTGGCCAACAAGATTTACAGCAATTTGTCCAAACGAGCAGCAGATATGCTGCGTGAGGATATTCAGTTCCTGGGACCGGTCAGGCTGCGCGATGTTGAGGAATCACAGCAGCGGATTGTTAACGTGATACGCAGACTGGAAGACAGCGGTGAGATTGTCATAGCTCGGGGCGGGGGAGATGAGATAATTGTCTAAGATCATCAAACCCCATGAGATCATCCTTGAGGAACCGATTTATCTTGAAATACCGGAAATAGAGATAAAGGTTGAAGAAGAGCTGCCGGAAGCAGAGCCTGCTGATATTGAGGTTGATGCAAAAGATGAGGCCGAAAGGATAGTAAAAGAAACCGAGGAGATGGTGGTCGAAATCCTCGAAAAGGCAGGTATAGAGGCTAAGAATGTAATTGGAGAAGCCGAGGAAGAGGCCCGGCAGATACGTATGGCGGCCGAGAGTGAAGCAGAGCTCTTGCGGAAAAAGGCCGAAGAAGAGGGTTACAAAAGCGGATGGGATAAGGCTATGGAGGAGGCGCAGCAGAGACTTGAGCAGGCCAGGCAAATGAGTGAAGACCTTATTGAACAGGCCCATAAAGAGAGACTCAGCATCTTGAGCTCATGTGAAAGCATCATCGTGAGGATGGCTCTGGACATAGCCGAAAAAATAGTGGAACAGGAAATTAAAACAAATCCCGATATAATAACTAAGCTTGTTCAAAACATCATCGATTCCATGAACACTGCCGAAACCTATAAAATCCTGGTGAACCCTGAGGATTATGTGAACCTGGCGGCAGAAATTGCGGAGAGGACATTTAGTCCGACCGGGAACGACAACATTCAATTGGTGGCAGACAGCAGTGTTTCCCGCGGCGGTTGTGTGGTGGAAACCGATCTGGGTTCAGTTGATGCCAGGGTGGAAACCCGGATGGCTTCCCTGGAGGAGGCCTTGATTGAAGTGGTTAGAACATGAGAAAGGCCCCTGCGGTTGTGATTGACCTGGAAAAATACCAGAAAGCAATAGAAAAGACCTCAACCTGGAAGCATAAGGGGCGTATTTCCCAAGTTGTCGGATTGACTATTGAGGCCATTGGGCCCCGGGCCAGTCTGGGCGAACTCTGTATTATAAAAGCCGGTTCAGACGGTGATTTCGAACTGTTGGCTGAAGTGGTGGGATTTAGGGGCAACACCACCCTGCTGATGCCTCTGGGAGACATGGAAGGAATCAGCCCCGGATGTGAGATAACCGCTACCGGCAGAAGGTTGAGCGTTCCCGTTGGGCCTGGGCTGGTGGGAAGGGTTCTCAATGGACTGGGTCAGCCCATGGACAACAAGGGACCGCTCCAGGCCGACTCCGAGTACCCGGTTATGAACCCGCCCCCGAATCCCCTGGAGCGGGCCAGAATAACCGAGGCGCTGTCTCTGGGGATAAAAGCAATCGACGGCCTGAATACCCTGGGTAAAGGCCAGAGAATAGGCATTATGTCCGGCAGCGGGGTGGGCAAGAGTACCTTACTGGGAATGATTGCCCGTAACACCAATGCCGATATAAATGTCATTGCCTTAATCGGAGAGCGTGGCCGCGAAGTTAGAGAGTTTCTGGAAAGGGATCTCGGGGAAGAGGGATTGCGGCGCTCAGTAGTGGTGGTAGCAACCTCGGATCAACCGGCGTTATTAAGGATCAAGGGTGCGTTTTTCGCTACTTCCATTGCCGAGTATTTCCGGGATAAGGGGTGCGATGTTTTGATGCTCATGGATTCGATAACTCGCTTTGCTCTTGCCCAGCGCGAGGTAGGATTGGCTATTGGGGAACCGCCCACGACCAGGGGGTTCACTCCCTCGGTCTTCGCGCTCCTGCCGAAACTTCTTGAACGGGCCGGGACCTCCAACACGGGCAGCATAACCGGTTTATACACTGTTCTGGTCGAGGGCGACGACATGAACGAGCCGATAACCGATGCCGTCCGCGGGATTGTTGACGGCCACATTGTGCTTAACCGTGAACTGGCAGCGCTTAACCACTATCCGGCTATCGATGTCCTGCAGAGCGTAAGCCGGCTTATGACCGAAGTGGCAACCGAGGAGCATTTGGAAATGGCGGCGCGTTTCCGCAGCCTCCTGGCCATTTATGAAGATGCCAAGGATTTGATCGATATAGGGGCCTATAAGCCCGGTTCCAATCCCAGGATCGATGAGGCTATAAGGTATATCGATCGCTGCAACGAATTCCTCAGGCAGGGTGTAAATGACCGGCTGAGTTTTGACGATATAATACAACAACTTCGCAATACGGTGGTTGAGGTTTAAGTATGAACAGATTTAAATTCAGGCTGCAAACACCATATGAATTGGCTTCCTGGCGTGAGAAGCTGGCCAAACAGGAGTTAAAGGAAAAACAGATGGTATACGACCGGGAGGAAGAGTGTCTTAACGAAAAACTTGCGGGGATGAGATCCCTGATCGACATGGAGCGCAGTTTACAGGGGAAGAACGTTCCCATCAACAATATGGTCATGCTGAAAGAACTGCAGAACCTGTCAAAGGCCGTGGTTCAAATGCAGACGGAGGTAGTGAGACAGGCGTTGACGGAATTGGAGGAATCACGGCACGAACTAAAAGAAGTAAGAAAGGAAAAGAAGTCCATGGAAAAATTAAGGGAACGCCGCTATGCCCGATATTTGTACGAATGCCAGTGGCAGGAGCAGGCGATTATTGATGAGGCGGCGGTAACCGGCTTCTGGAGGAAACACAACGGGTCAACCTGCAGTTGACCCTCCAGGGAGATAAAAGGGCTATGGGAAGGGTCATCAAGATAATACTGTTAGTTGTTTTACTTTTGATATCAGGTGCCTTTGCTGCCATGTATTTTGATGTGGTCAAACCGCCGCAGTTTATAAAAAACATACCGATTATAGGCAAGGTGCTGACCGAAGACCAGAAGGATAAAAAGGACAAGGGTGTGGTTGAGGATCCCGAGTTGGCCGAGATTGAAAGATTGAAATTGGAGTTGGAAGATGCGGAAGCACTTATTGCCGACCTGGAAGAGGAGAATTCGGAGCTGAAGCGGCAGCTCAATGCGGTGGAGAAGGAACGCGATGAGCTTAAAGCTGTTAATGAGGAGAACAGTGCCAGAACCGAGCAGCTGAAACAGCTCGCCCATTACTACAGCAATATGAAAACAAAGAAGGCGGCCGCCATCATGGCCGAATTGGATGATAACACCATAATAGGAATCCTGTCCAACATGAAGGATGAAACCGCAGCCGGCATAATTGGCGAACTTGAGCCTCAGCGGGCTGCGAGTTTAACCCAAAAAATGCTGAGTGCGGAAGGAGGTGATTAAATGCAGGCACAAGCGTTGCTTCCGATTGGTGAAATAGCGGGGAATCTGAAAGCCATTCAGTCTGATCCCCGGACTCCCGGCGGCAAAAGCGCCACGGGTTTTGCAATAATGCTGAAGTCAGCAAACAAAGTGTTCCAGAAATTATCCGATGTGGCCGCAACCGCGAGTACGGAAGGGGCGGTTATTCGCGTTGGAATTATACTGCCGCAGCTGGGGACCGACACCGCAGCAAAAGATCCCGGCCCATTGAATACCGACGTAACAAAGCCGGAAATATCGGATGCCGTCTTAACAGGATTGTTCGCACTGCAACCCGTGAGAACCGAGTTTACACCTGGCGAGGCGCAGACCCAGGGCGTTCCCGTTAACAGCGGAACTGCCGAGCCCAATCAGGGTCTTGTTGATGGGGTATATCAAAGGGCGGCACCGGAACATGAAAAGATATTGTCGGCGCTAAGCCAGAATGGCGAGAACTTTAGCGGCTTGCACCGGGAAGCCAACCGGGAAACGACCAGTGGTGCAATCTGGAAACTCAACCAGGCAGCCGAAACCGCCAATGGGCAAAAGCCGGAGCAGGTTTGGCAGGCAGAAGGTCCGAGCCGTGGCAACCCCACGGGCGCCAGCACCAAATTGCCAACACCGGGTAACGTTGAATTATTGCAACCCCAACAGTTGATTGCAGCCGAAATGGAAAAGCACCACGGGGTTAAGCTGGCGGTGCCGGCCACGAACAACGGTGCAGAAGTGGAAAAGCAAAATGGGGTTAAGGCGCCGCTGCTTGCCGGAAACGACGGCATTACGACAGAAACTCCGCAAAGCCCAATCAATCTCACCCCAAATGAGTTAACCGCTTTTGAAAAGGCACCGGTATCTCAGGAGAAGGTGTCAACCCAGGACATTATTAATCAGGTGGTGAGAAAAATTGAAATCTTCACCGGCCCCAAATCCAAGACAGTAAGCATCAAACTGGAGCCGGAATTCCTGGGTCGGCTGCAGATCAATCTGGAGGTCGTAGATGACGTACTGATAGCCAGGTTCAGCACCGACAATCTGCAGGTGAAGCAGCTTCTGGAGTCCGGAATCGGACAGCTGCGGTCCCAACTGGAGGCCAGCGGAATAAGGCTGGAGAAGGCGGAGGTTAACATTGATTTGGGCCATTATTTTGGAGAATACCAGAACCCAAACGAGACCGGCCATCAGAACCGTCAGTACGCACCGTATGGAGCCACATCTTTCTACGGTGAGACGGTAATTGGCGATTCCGTAACGCAGGATATGGATGGAAGTTCGCCGGTAGCCGGGGAATTACATGAAGGAACAGTCGATTACCTGATCTAGGAGGTGAATGAGTTATGGGAGTTGAAGCTGTATCGGCCAACCAGGGTACTGCCAATCAGTACTCTACTGGAGCTTTAGCCAAAACACTGGGACAGGATGCATTCTTCAAACTGCTTATAACCCAGCTTCGATACCAAAATCCTTTGGAGCCACTGCAAGACCACGAATTTATAGCCCAGTTGGCAACTTTCAGCACCCTGGAACAGGCAACAAAGCTTAACACCCAGTTCGAGAAGTTGACAGCCAGTCTGCAGGACAGCCTGTTCGCAATTGCTTCAGTTCAACAGGCAACTGCGTGTCTGGGCAATGTGATTGAGTACAAAAACGGCGAAGAGATAAGTTCCGGCAGGGTGGATTCGGTCAGGATTGAATGGGGATTGCCTGTACTCATGGTCGGTGGGACCAAGGTCGACCTGTCGAGTGTGGTGGCCATCAAAAGCCCGGAACCGTGGAACACCGGGGAAGAGAGTGCTGACGAATCCACAGCGGACGAACAGCGGGGTGTAGTAATTGACAGTTGATAAACTGCTTTTGTCACAACAGGTGCAACCGGTATCCCCGGTAACCAGATCCGAAGGAAAACCGGTTCAAAAAACAGGACCTTCTGCATTTGACAAAGTCCTGGCATTGCAGACCGAAGAGATCAAGTTCTCCAGTCATGCCCAGCAGCGCATGAGATCAAGAAACATCAATTTTGGGCCTCAGGAGATGAATCTCCTGCAGAACGCCGTGCAAAAGGCGCGGGAAAAAGGAGCGCGGGAGAGCCTGATACTGATGGGCGATATGGCCCTGGTTGTCAGCATCAAGAATAACACTGTAATTACTGCGATGGACGGTCAGAGCATTAAAGAAAATGTTTTTACCAATATTGACAGCGCAGTAGTGCTGTAAAAGGCTGGACCTCAAAGGAGGAAGCCTGATGCGTGGAACGAATGAAACGCACCGCTTTGAAAAGGAGGTCATTTAATTATGATGCGCGCGATGTATTCCGTTATTTCCGGGTTGAGAAACCATCAGACCAAGATGGATGTTATCGGAAATAACATTGCCAATGTGAATACATACGGTTTCAAGAAGGCTCGGGTGGTCTTTAAAGATACCCTGTACCAGACGATGAGTACCGGTTCCGCACCCCAGGGCAACCGGGGGGGAACCAACCAGATGGCGGTAGGACTGGGAATGATGCTGGGAAGCATCGATACGATATGCACGCCGGCACCTTCACAGAGCACCGGCAAGAATACCGACCTGTGCATCAACGGCAACGGTTATTTCATGGTCCAATACGGTAACGAGATTCTGTACACCCGTTCCGGGGCTTTCGATTTTGACGTGCTGGGCCAGTTGTGTGCCGGCGGCAATGGAGCTCTGGTACTGGGCTGGTTGGCGGATCCCAATAATAACTGGTCTATCGATACCACGGGGGAACTCACAGCGATAAATATCGGTCGTCTGAGCGTACTGGAGCCGCAAGCCAGTACATGGATGGAATTTGCCGGCAACCTGGACTCAGAAACCCCGATAAGTACAGACGCGGCGAATCCCGAATATCCCATTGTCACCTCCAAGGAGATAATAGATTCCCGCGGCAATTCCCATACCGTATATTTCCGGTTTTTTAAGACCGGTGTAGCACCGGGCTCCACCACCTGGACGTACCAGGTATCCTACGGCAACATGGTTTTTGGTGAAGCTGGGGATGTCAGCGGTTCTCTGGAGTTTGACAGCAGCGGGAGATTGGTTAGCATCAACGGTAACCCTCCTGCCCCGATAACCTTTTCCATTACTTCCATTACTCTTGGCAATGGTGCAGCTGATATCTCGCTTGAGATTGATTTCAGCGCCATTACTGAGCACCGGGGGAAAACCGATGTCTGGGCTGAGTATGTTGATGGCTATCCGGCGGGCGAGCTTTCCAATATCAGCATCGGTTCCGATGGAGTCATTACCGGCGTCTTTTCAAATGGTATAAGGAAAGACCTGGCCCAGATTGCTCTGGCAACCTTTCAGAACCCAGCCGGTCTGACCAATGTGGGGCAAAGCCTATACCGGGTATCGGCCAATTCAGGTGATGCCAATGTGGGATTACCCGGTCAGGGTGACGCAGGTCCGCTGATCCCGGGAAGCCTGGAGATGTCCAATGTGGATCTTTCCGAGGAGTTTGTGGATATGATCACCACCCAGCGCGGGTTTCAGGCTAATTCCCGGATTATAACTGCTTCTGATGAAATGCTGCAGGAACTTGTCAACTTGAAGAGATAAAACTGTAACCAGGGGCTGGCGGTGGGAGGGGAACCTTGTTAAATGATGGAGTACGGATATGATTGAACTTACGAGATTAGGTGGACAAAAAATTGTAATAAATCTTGATCTAATCGAGAGTCTGGAGGAGACTCCGGATACCGTAGTTACGCTTACTACGGGGAAGAAGTATGTAGTGCGCGAGAAACCATCACAGATCATTGCGGCGGTTATTAAATTCAGGAAAAAAACTAACCTGGGTGTAAAAAGTTAGGAGGGGTGTTAGGTGCCTCAAGACAACAATGGAAAATCGGGCAAATCATCAGGATTTAGTGTCGGGCTCATAATCTTTGGTATCGTATTGTTTATTCTAACAACCGCTGGATGCTATTTTGTCATCAAGAGTGCCCTAGCACCTCTTATGCCCCAGGAGACGCAAAGTCAGTCCAAAGCGAATGGTTTTCTGGTTCCACTGGGCGAATTTACGGTTAATATTTCCGATGTCAGCATGTCGCGTTATTTAAAGACCGAGATAGTCATTGAGGTATCAGACGCCAAGATCAAGAAATCAATAGAGGAAGAGCAGCTTCCGGTGGTGCGCGATCAGATTATCAGCATACTCTCAGCCAAAACGGTAGCTGATCTTGACAGTCCGCATCGCAACGAGCTGAAGGAGGAGATCAAAAACCAGCTGAACAAACGATACAAAAATGCGGTAAACAATGTGTATTTCAACTCCTTCATTATGCAGTGAGGCCACGTTGTACTGATTTAACATACGGCATTAAGTAGTGTGAAAAAGGGGGAGCACCGTGAGCGAAGTTCTGACTCAAGAGGAGATTGATGCGTTATTGGGTGCCCTTAAACGGGGGGAAGTCGATGCTGAAGAACTTAAACAGGAACAAGCCAAGAAGAAGGTAAGGGTTTATGATTTTCGCCGTCCCAATAAGTTCTCCAAGGAGCAGATCCACACCCTGCAGGTGATATTTGAAAACTACTCCCGTTCATTGGGAACATATTTTTCGGCACAGCTTCGCACTCCGGTAACGGTGGATGTCCTCTCGGTGGAACAGATTACATATGACGAATTTGTGCGGTCGATCAACAATCCAACCATCCTTGCAATATTTTCTCTGCCGCCCCTGGATGGCAACGCCATTCTGGAGATTAACCTCGGCTTGGGGTTCGCCATCCTTGATCGCATGTTTGGGGGTCCGGGAGCGTCTATCGATAAGGTGCGGAGCCTGACCGAGATAGAAGAAACGGTTATGGACAGGGTCTGCAACAAGATGCTGTATTACCTGGAGGAACCCTGGGCCACCATTGCACCGCTTAAGCCGATGTTAGAACGTATTGACTCCAACCCGCAGTTTACCCAGATCGTATCTCCGGGAGAGATGGTGGTCATTGTATCGCTGGAGACGTATATGGGTGAGGTTATGGGAGTAATTAATGTTTGCATTCCGTTCATCGTGCTGGAGCCGATTATCAACAAACTAAATGTCAACTATTATTACGCCTCGTCGGTTAGACAGCGAGATCCGGGAGATGCAAAAGCCATCCGCAATCGGCTTCAAGATGCCAAAATTCCGGTTCGGGTTGTGTTGGGAAGTACGGTGATTACAATTGCGGATCTGATCGAGCTGAATGTGGGAGACGTTGTGCCCCTGGATAGGAGGATTGACGAGGAACTTGAAGTCGTAATCGGGAGCAAAACCAAGTTTTATGCCAAACCCGGAACATTGAGCAACCGTATAGCGGTGCAGATTACCAGGGTAGTTGAGGAAGGAGTTGACGAGGATGAATAACGGTATATTGTCCCAGGAGGAAATTGATGCTCTTTTAAAGGGCCAGGGCCAATCAGAGCCTGCGGAATTGCCTCCTGAACTGACTGACATCGAGGAAGATACGCTGGGCGAAGTCGGGAATATCTATATGGGAACTTCAGCGACCACCCTGTCAACTCTCTTGGGCAAGAAGGTTCGAATAACTACCCCCCGCATACGATATACCTCGCCCAACCAATTGTGCAGTGAATACCCAATGCCGTTTATGGTAGTGGAGGTTCAATATCGTGAGGGGTTAAAGGGTACCAACTTATTGGTGATTAAAAATGATGACGCCAGCATAATTGCCGACCTCATGATGGGGGGAAGCGGGCAGGTTGGCGAGCTAAATGAGATTGGTTTAAGTGCGGTTAGCGAGGCCATGAATCAGATGATGGGCTCGGCTACCACCAGCATGTCATCCATGTTCGGGCAGAAGATTGATATCTATCCTCCGAAGTTGGCCATGGTGGATTTTGGAAGCAATGAAGTCGCAGCCATACTTGACGGTGATTACGAAAACCTGGTTCAAATATCATTCAAAATGGAGATTGAAGGTTTGGTGGACAGCGAAATCATGCAGCTCATTCCTGTACCGTATGCCAAAGAAATGGTTGAAACGCTGATGAAAAACATGGGGACTGCGGAGAAACCGGTTGCTGAATATTCGGCGCCGGAACCCTTAGGAGTTAACGAAACCCATGGTGGTGAGACCAAGATGGAAACAACTGAGAGTGTGATTATTGCGGAAAGCCCGAAGTATGATGCCGGCAGGCCCTCCAAGCCGGACCATTCATCGCTTGTACGGGAGAAGCCAAATGGAATAAGGAATGGGCATGTTCCGGTTCGTCCCGTTCAATTTGCCGACCTGGATGAAACCGATCATCACCAGGAGGTGAGGAATATTGATATCATTCTTGATGTTCCCCTTGATATAAGCGTTGAACTGGGGAGAACCAAAAAGAGCATCAAAGAAATACTCGAATTGGGTCCCGGCTCTATAGTCCAGTTGGACAGGCTGGCCGGTGAACCCGTCGACCTGCTGGTTAACGGCAAGCTAATCGCCAAGGGTGAGGTGGTGGTGATAGACGAGAGTTACGGTATCCGCATATCAGCCATCATTAGTCCTATGGATCGAATGACAAAACTACAGTAAATGGGGAGGGTAACATGAGCAAGACCATACTGGTTGTTGATGATGCAGCGTTTATGAGAATGATGATTAAGGACATTTTGACCAAAAACGGGTATTCGGTTGTGGGGGAAGCCGATAACGGTCTGAATGCTATTGATAAATATGAAGAATTAAAGCCGGATCTGGTTACCATGGACATTACCATGCCGGAGATGGACGGGATAACCGCGGTTAAAGAAATAAGAAAGAGAAATCCGAACGCACGAATCATTATGTGCAGTGCGATGGGACAACAGGCTATGGTTATCGATGCCATACAGGCCGGCGCCCGGGACTTTGTTGTCAAGCCATTCCAACCGGATCGGGTACTTGAAGCTGTTGCCAAGGCTGTAAGCTGATGAAACCTCAGACCTTAAGGATCGTAAAAATCTTAGCCGGTATTGTTTTGATTGCTTTGTGCGTGTTGTCGCCGGATGGCGTCGCTCAAGCACTTCCTATGGAATCAGAGCAACAGGAGGTGCAGTTGGACTACCAGGAACAGCAGAAACTAGAGACACCAAGTGTTTTTTGGATGGTAGTTCAAACAATACTGGCGCTGGGTTTTGTCTTGGTCCTCGCCTGGGGAGTGTTCCGCTTATTTGGTCGAAACATGCGCACCCGATTGCAGGGCAGATATATGAGGGTGCTTGATGAGATCAGTTTGGGACCAAACCGCGGAATAGTAGTGGTTGAGGTAGGCGGGAAGGCTTTCATAATCGGGATAACCGATCACCAGATTTCAATGCTGGGGGAATTGACCGACACCAGGGTTATTGAGGATATGGTAATGACCTCCATGGAGGACAACAATGCTTCTACGGTAACTCCCGCCACCGCATGGAAGTTTGTCAAGGAAAAACTGGCAGGAGTACCGGCGGAAAAACAAGCTTCCAGATTCGATACCATGGTTGACTCAAAAATACTGGCTTTGGAACGCATGTCCCACCGCTTGAGGAAATTGGATAAGGGAAACCTCAAAGACGATGAGGATAACAGGTGAAATAATGAGGGGACGTAAACGGCGAGGACTCACGGGTAAAATTGCAATTGGTATCGCAGTAATCATATTGCTGGTTGGGGTTGTCGCCTCAACTGTACAAGCTCAGCCCTTTCAGCTTCCCGACATTAATCTGTCGGTGGAAGGAGGGTCCGGAGAACCGGAGAGCGTATCCAGAACTCTGCAGTTGCTGGCATTATTGACGATTCTAACCCTGGCCCCCGCAATACTGATTCTGCTCACCTCTTTTACCCGGGTTATAGTAGTCCTGTCCTTTCTGCGCAGCGCTCTGGCTACTCAGCAGATGCCCCCCAATCAGGTACTGATCGGGCTGGCATTATTCCTGACCTTTTTTGTTATGGCCCCGACCTGGAAAGAAATAAACACCAACGCGCTGCAACCGTATATGCGGGGGGAAATGGGTTACGAGGAGGCTTATGAAACAGCCATGGGCCCGGTGAGAGCATTCATGTTTAAACAGACCCGGGAAAAGGACCTGGCCTTGTTTGTTGAACTGTCTGATATTGAACGCCCTCAGACCTACCAGGACATACCCAACTATGTTTTAATACCTTCGTTCATCATTAGTGAACTGAAGACGGCCTTTCAAATCGGCTTTATGCTGTATGTTCCGTTTCTGGTTATCGACATGATTGTCTCCAGCGCGCTCATGTCCATGGGAATGCTGATGCTGCCTCCGATGATGATATCACTGCCGTTTAAGGTACTTTTGTTTGTACTGGTGGACGGTTGGAACCTGGTCATTCATTCGCTGATCTTGAGCTTCAGGTAGGTGCTAACCGTGTATGACAATACAGTCTTGAGCATAGCCAAGGACGCCATATGGACAGCCATACTGGTTTCGGCTCCCATACTGGGCGGAAGCCTGTTGATTGGATTGTTGGTCAGCGTTCTGCAAGCCACTACTCAAATTCAGGAACAGACCCTGACCTTCATACCCAAGATAATCGTGGTATTTCTGGTTCTGGTTTTCTTCGGACCATGGATGCTGAATATCATGGTCGGATTCACCCATAACCTGTTTGTCGGCATACCGGACCTTATTTCATTCCAGTAGGAGGTTATCATGGCTCTGGGTTGGGAGGGGTTTTTACTGGTTATCGGGCGAACGTCGGGGCTTTTTATCAGCAGTCCGATTTTCAGTGCCCGTCAGATTCCGATTCAGGTCAAAATCCTGTTGATAATCATGCTCAGCGGGATAGTAGCCTTCGTCAACCCTTTAACATCCGCAGTTCCAATAACCGACTCCGGGACGTTTTTGATTGCACTGGCGGTTGAGGTGTTTGTCGGTTATGCCCTGGGGTTTGTTGCCTATGTGCTTTTTTCCGCAATCCAGCTCGCCGGGCAGCTCATGGACATGCAGATGGGGTTTGGCTTGGTTAACGTAATCGATCCCCAGTCAGGGACTCAGGTTCCGTTAATCGGCAATTTTAGTTACCTGGTAGCTATCGTTATTTTCCTGAGCATTAACGGACATCACTACCTGCTGCAGGCCTTGAGCAAAAGTTATCAGATCATACCGGTACTGGGGACCAGTTTCAATGGGCAGACTGTGGAATTTTTAATGGAACTGGGGGCTCAAATGTTTGTAATCGGGCTCAAACTGGCCGTTCCTGTAGTAGCAGCATTATTCATGGCCGATTTGGCCCTGGGATTCATCGCCCGTACCGTACCCCAGATGAATGTCTTTGTGGTTGGGCTGCCATTCAAAATTGGAGCAGGCCTGGTGATGGTACTCCTGACCTTGCCGATATTTATATGGTTCATCCAGATTCTGATGGACAGGTTCTTTGGTTATCTGGACAGCCTGATACTTCTTCTCGGGAAGTGAGTGCTTTGCCGGAAATGGTTTTCCTGGACCTGCAGCTGTTTGCAGGAGAAAAAACCGAAAAGGCAACCCCGCGGAAACGGCAGAAGGCCAGGGAAAAAGGTCAGGTATTCCGCAGCAACGATTTGAATTCAGCTTTAATTCTCATTGCTGTGTTTGCGGTAATATTCTTTGGTTTTTCCTATATGCTGGACTCCGTGCAGGGCTTTACCCGAGAGTACCTGAATGGCCGTTTAATCCAGGATGTTAACGTGGTAACCGCTCAGGCCATATTATTCGAATCAGTTTTTCTGCTGTCCAAAGTCGTGATTCCGATTCTTGCGGTTGCGGCCCTGGCAGGTTTGGCCGGCAATCTAATGCAGGTGGGCTTTCTGTTTTCCACCGAACCTCTGACCATAAAGCTGGAACGTTTAAATCCGGTCGAGGGATTTAAAAGGATTTTCTCCAAGCGCGCAATGGTGGAGTTTGTTAAATCCATACTGAAACTTGGCCTGACTGCAGGTATTGTTTTTCATGTGATCTCCAAAAATATCGGTCTGTTCCCGCTCATGATGGATATGGAGATCGCACAGTCAATAAAAAACCTTTTAAACCTGATCTTTGAAATGGCCATGAAAATCGGAGTTGCCCTTTTGGCCCTGGGAATCCTGGATTATCTGTATCAGCGCTGGGAACATGAGAAGAGCCTGATGATGACCAAACAAGAAGTCAAGGAAGAGTATAAACAGACCGAGGGTGATCCCCAGATAAGGGCCCGCCAGCGGCAGAAGCAGCGGGAGATGGCAATGAGAAGGATGATGGCCGAAGTTCCCAAGGCGGATGTGGTTATAACCAACCCGACTCATTATGCCGTGGCGTTGCGGTATGAGGCTGATTATATGGATGCTCCAATGGTGGTGGCCAAGGGATTGGATTTTATGGCCCAAAGGATAAAGAAAGTAGCCCAGGAGAGCGGGGTTACGATAGTCGAAAACCAGGAACTGGCCAGAAACCTTTATTATATTTGCGACCTGGGTGATGTTATACCCGAAAGCCTTTACCAGGCGGTGGCCCAGGTCCTGGCTTTCGTCTATCGCCAAAAACAAGCTCGATAATTGCTTGTGTAACCCGGTATTGTTGAACTCCGGTTACATTTAAACGTGGGAATACGAGGTGGATTATGGATACGGCTCCCGGTTCGATGCTGAATCGCATGATTTCCAATACCGATGTCCTGATCTCAATTGGGGTAATTTGTGTGGTAATGATGATGATTATTCCCATCCCCAAAGAGGTCCTGGACATATTCCTAACCTTTAATATCGCTTTTGCCCTGGTAATTCTGCTGGTGTCAATGTTTATTCAGGATGCCATGGAATTCTCCGTATTTCCTTCGCTCCTCCTGTTAACCACGATATTGAGATTATCCATGAACGTATCGGCTACCAGGCTTATCCTGGGGGAGGCTGATGCCGGAGAGGTGATCCACGCCTTTGGGACTTTCGTGGTCAAAGGTGATATGGTTGTAGGTTTTGTAATCTTCCTTATCCTGGTGGTTATCCAGTTCATCGTCATAACCAAGGGAGCAGAAAGGGTGTCGGAAGTAGCGGCCCGCTTTACCCTTGATGCCATGCCGGGCAAGCAGATGGCCATTGATGCCGATTTGAATGCCGGGATGATCGATGAGAGCGAAGCCCGCAGGCGGCGACGCCAGATCCAGCGGGAAGCCGATTTTTATGGGGCCATGGATGGTGCCAGCAAGTTTGTAAAAGGCGATGCCATAGCCGGAATCGTTATTATTCTAATCAATATCATCGGCGGCCTTATAATCGGAGTTGTGGAGAAGGGATTTACCTTGAGCGAGGCCGCCCAGCGCTACACCGTGCTTACGGTAGGCGACGGGCTGGTAACCCAGATACCGGCCTTGCTGATATCAACCGGCGTGGGTATCGTGGTCACGCGCTCCGCTTCCGAGATGAATCTGGGGCAGGAGATTACCAAGCAGGTTCTGGCTCAGCCTCGAGTCCTGGCCATTGCCGCCACTGTTCTTATTATGTTCGGCTTAATCGGACTTCCGAAAATGCCAATGTTTATTATGGCGGGACTCTTGATGACCCTGGCTTTGATTTTCCGCCGGGTAACAGCGGCTGTTGAAGAGCCGTCCCGGGAGGATTCCGTGGAAGAAGTTGCGGAGATTAGGCGGCCGGAAAATGTGATGGAACTGCTGCATATTGAAAAAATGGAGCTGGAAATCGGGTATACCCTGATTCCTCTGGTAGACGCCGACCAGGGAGGGGATTTACTGGACCGAATTATTATGATCAGACGGCAGGCCGCAGTTGAACTGGGGTTCATCGTCCCACCGATTCGTATCCGTGATAATATGCAGTTGAAGCCCAACCAGTACGCAATCAAGATCAAGGGCTTGGAGATAGCCCGGGGCGAACTGGCAGTTGACTCTTACCTGGCGATAGGCCCCGGCATTGAGGACGACCGGGAACTGTATGGAATTGATACGGTGGAGCCGGCCTTCAAACTTCCGGCCAAATGGGTTGATGCTCAGGGAAGAGAGGTTGCTGAGGCCAAGGGTTATACCGTCGTAGATCCTCCATCAGTGATTGCCACCCATCTGACCCAGATAATAAAAGAGCGTGCCCATGAGCTCTTGGGACGACAAGAGGTTCAAAGCATGGTCGACTACATTAAGGAGCAAAACCCGGCAGTGGTGCAGGAGTTAATCCCGGATCTGGCAACGATCGGCGATGTCCAGCGGGTATTGTGCAATCTTTTGCAGGAACGTATACCAATACGGGATATGGCGACCATTCTGGAAGCTATGGCCGATTATGCCCGGTTGACCAAAGATCCTGACATTCTGACTGAATATGTAAGGCAGGCCTTGAAAAGGCATATTACCAAAAAGTATGCCGACGAGAACGGCCGTATAAGTGTGCTGACCATGGATCCCTCATTGGAGGAATACCTGAGAGAATCTCTGCAGCCCAGTGATTTCGGATCCTACCTGGTGGTTGATCCGAGCCGTGCCCAGAACATGGTGCAGCAGATCAACCGCCATCTGGAAGCAATGACGGCCCAAGGAAAGAATATCGCCATACTGTGTGCTCCCATACTGCGAATCTATCTTAGAAAACTCCTTGATAAGTTCATTCCCGGGATTGTGGTGATTTCTTATAACGAGATAGAAACCAGTGTTGAACTGGATATAGTGGGGATGATTTCTGCATGAAGATCAAGCGGTTTGTTGGTGATTCTTTTTCTGAAGTTATGCGTCAGGCCAAGGAGCAGATGGGTAATGATGCCGTCATACTGCACAGTCGCAGGTATAAGGAAGGCGGACTGTTCGGGCTTTTTGGCCGCGAAAAATTCGAGATTACAGTGGCCATGGACGAAAATGGCCGGAATGATAATCAGGCGACGCCAACACCCGCGGAAGATAATGTTGAGATAAAGGAGGCGGATTCCAGCCAGTTTGCAGTACATTCCGCCAGTGAGATCCTGCAGGAGATCAAGTTAATGAAGGATATGGTTGAGGAACTGCGCGAGCGAATTGACGACGACGGCGGTTCCCAGGACATTATTGACCGGAACTCCCGCCTGCTCTATAAACATTTAGTTTCCCGACATGTAGATGAAAAACTGGCCAACCGGATAGTTAAAACGGTGGAAGAACGGGCGGAAGCAGGACAGGTTCATGATTATGCGCATATCAGGAATCTGTGCGTACAGGTGATCGCGGAATTAATAAGAAAACCCCGCGATATCGAGTTTAAAAAAGGTAAGACCAGAGTTGTTGCCCTCATTGGTCCGACGGGAGTAGGGAAAACCACCACCATTGCCAAACTTGCCGCCAGGTTCAGCCTCATCGAAAAAAAGAAAATCGGGTTGATAACTCTTGATACATACAGGATAGCGGCGGTCGAACAGTTAAAAATTTATGCCGACATTATGGGCCTGCCGCTGCAGGTCGTCTATAAGCCGAGTGATCTGAAAGCGGCTGTTGAGCATTTCTCCAACCGGGATCTGGTGTTTATTGATACTGCCGGAAGGAGTCCGCGGAATGATGAGCAGATGGCGGAGTTGGTTGCTTTGTTGCGAGAAGCCGAACCTGACGAAGTAATCCTGGTTTTGAGTGCGACCACCAACAGTGATGATTTGCTGGACACCTTTAAGCGGTTCAACATCATGAAGATTGATAAGATCATATTCACCAAACTGGATGAGACCAACTGTTACGGTTCTATCTTGAATACTGTTCACCGAACCAAAAAGCGTCTGTCTTACGTAACCAACGGCCAGAATGTACCCGACGACATAGAATTGCTGAACGATATCCAGATTGCCCAAATGATTGTGGGGGATGATTCGGCGTCATGAAGGACCAGGCCGACAAGCTCAGGACCATGGCCCGCGACATAAAGACCAGAATAGAATCAGAATTGTTCAAGGGTACAAAACGAACCCGTGTTGTTACCGTGACCAGCGGTAAAGGGGGAGTGGGCAAAACCAATTTTGCAGTTAATCTGGCCATATCCTTAAGTGATCTTGGCCAAAAGGTAATGCTTCTGGACGCAGACCTGGGGCTGGCGAATGTTGATGTAGTCCTGGGCTTGGTGCCCCGGTATAACCTCTACCATGTCATTAAGCAGGAGGTACCATTAAAAGATATTATCGTACCGGGACCCGGAGGGATTCAGATAATTCCCGGAGGTTCGGGGATCTTTCAACTGGCAAATCTGAAAGATTATGAGATGAGAGATATAATCTCGCAGTTGGAAAAGCTGGAGGGGCAGAGCGATTACCTGATTATTGATACCGGGGCGGGGATAGCCGAAAATGTGTTGAGCTTCGCGGTTATGGCCGACGATATAATTGTGTTAACCACTCCCGAGCCCACATCACTGACAGATGCCTATGGTGTTATCAAGTCTGCAGCCGCCATGCAAGCCCGGGGAAAATTCCACCTGGTAGTCAATCGTGTTTTTTCAGAATCCCAGGGAGCCGTGGTGGGGCAGAAGCTTAAATCAGTTTGCGAAAGGTTTTTGGGCGTGGAGATAGATATTATCGGTTTCGTATCTGAAGACCGCGCAGTCCGCTCAGCGGTTATGAACCAGGAAGCACTTGTGATCTATGCCCCAACATCCGATGCGTCAAAAAACATACGCCAGATAGCGTCACGATTCTGCGAAAAATCCGAGGTGGTAACCAAACAGCCGATTGGTATCAAGAAGTTCTTTCGCAGCATTACCAGCATATGGAAGCAGAAACTGCAAAGCGAGCATTGATGGAGGTTTTTTCAGTGGCAGAGATCAAGGTTATGGTCGTAGATGACTCGCCATTTATGAGAAGGGTAATAAGTGACATAATAAACGGCCAGTCGGACATGAAAGTAGTTGCCACTGCCCGCAATGGCGAAGAGGCTTTATTGAGCGCCAGGAGATTCAGTCCCGATGTAATTACTATGGATGTTGAGATGCCGGTTATGGATGGGCTCGAGGCTCTGCAGAGAATCATGAATGAGAACCCCCTGCCGGTTATCATGTTGAGCAGCATAACTAAACAGGGTGCAGATGCTACCGTGAAAGCGCTGCACCTGGGAGCCGTTGATTTTATTACCAAACCTTCCGGAACGTTGTCGCTGGATATTAATGAAGTCGCCCGGGATATTGTCAAAAAGATAAGGATTGCGGCACTGGCCAAGGATAAGCTTCGGTTCACAAAGGTTAAGGCGGACAAACGCATTAAACCGCCAAAGGTATCACCGCCCGGAATCAGTAAATCTCCGGAAAAGATTATTGTGATTGGTACATCGACCGGCGGCCCCAAAGCACTGCATGAGGTTATACCCAAACTTCCCGGTAGTTTGCCCGCAGCCGTGCTGGTGGTTCAGCATATGCCTCCGGGATTCACACGTTCTCTGGCCGAACGGATAAATGGAATGTCCGCTCTAAATGTAAAAGAAGCGGAAGATGGTGAACCGGTGTTGACCGGTACTGTATACATTGCTCCCGGTGATTACCACCTGAAAGTAAAGCGATTGGGTGAAGGTTTGAACCGCAGGCTGGTGATCAAGCTGACTCAGGAACCTTTAGTTTCCGGGCACCGTCCATCGGTAGACGCCATGATAGAATCTGTGGTGCAGGAATACTGGTCCGACATACTGGCGGTTATTATGACCGGTATGGGGCAGGATGGAACCCGCGGGACCGCAAGCGTAAAAAACAGGGGGGGTAAAGTTATCGCTGAAGACAGCTCAACATGTATTGTATATGGCATGCCCAAATCGGTTATTGATTCAGGTTATGCCGACCTGATTGTACCTCTGCCGCAAATCGCCAGACGGATTGTAGAAAATATATGAGCAAATTTATTTTCCTTAATTGGCTGTATTCGGCAGGACAATGAGATCCGAAAGGGAAAAAACATTAATATGCCAAAAAAACCAAATTAACTGATAATAAGCAGTTTTTCGATATAAGAATATTGGGGAGGTGTCGTTTCTTTGAATATGGATATGTCGCAATACCTGGATGTGTTCCTGGAAGAGTGCAAGGAACATCTGGTCAATCTGAACGAAAGATTGCTTGAACTTGAAAAGAACCCGCAAGATCTCTCCAGCCTCAATGAGATCTTTCGGGCTGCCCATACATTAAAAGGGATGTCCTCCACCATGGGCTTTAATGATATGGCGGTTTTGACCCATCACATGGAAGATGTTCTCTCATTCCTGAAAGAAGGGGTTATCAAAGTTGAAGTCCCGATAATTGATGTCCTCTTTGATTGTCTTGATCGGTTGCAGATGATGGTAGGAAACATTCAACAAGGTCAACCGGCGGTTGACAACACCGATCTTATTGAAAAGCTCGAAAGTATTAAAAACAGGGAAACAATGCTCCAGAACAGCGAAGCTGATGACAAGTCGACCGGCGTGTCCCCGGAGGAGAAGAAGAGAGAGATTGACCCCGAAGTCAGTATGCCGTTTGAGTTCAATCAATATGACTTGACCATCTTAAGAGAGGTCCAAACCCGGGGCTTGAACGCCTATTATATTTCGGTAAAGGTCGCACCGGATTGCCTCATGAAATCGGTAAGGGCTTTCATGGTTTTTAAAGCCCTGGAAACAGACGGGGAAATCATAAAGACCGATCCACCGGCTCATGACCTGGATGAAGGGCGGTTTCAGGATCGATTTCATCTGATACTTATCAATAAGCTGGATGAGGATACAATTCGTCAGAGAATCGATAATATCAGTGAAGTTCAGGCCGAGGTTATTCGATTGATTGATATAGAGAATATTGTGAGGTCCGACGCTCAAGTCGCTAAAGGACCTGCGGTTTCGGTACCGTCACAGGTGGTCGCGGCAGCGGAAAAGCTGCCTGATGAGAGTTTCCGGGGCAATAAGGTCAAACAGACGGTACGAGTGGATATAGAGAAACTTGACAACCTTATGAACCTGGTAGGGGAACTGGTTATCAACAAAGGCCGTTTGGAGCAGATCGGTCTGACCCAACATCGCAGTGATTTAAACGAAGTAATTGAGCAGATGGAGCGCATAACCAGCGATTTGCAGAACGTGGTAATGAATGTGCGCATGGTTCCCATTGAGCAGGTGTTTAACCGCTTCCCGAGGATGGTAAGGGACCTGGCCAAGGAGTTGGGCAAAGAGGTAGATTTTGTTATTGAAGGCAAGGAAACCGAGTTGGATCGCACCGTAATTGACGAAATTGGAGACCCGCTGGTTCACCTGTTGCGCAATGCAGTCGATCACGGGATAGAGTATCCCGAAGAACGACGGCAGAAGGGCAAACCGTCGGCGGGATTGGTACGCCTGGTTGCCAAACATGAAGGCAACAACGTGTTTATTGAGGTCTCGGATGACGGCAAAGGGCTCGACCTGGATTTGATTCGGGAGAAAGCCGTAGAAAAGGGGCTGGCAACCGCCCAGGAAGTGAGTAACATGACGGCTGCACAGGTGGCTGATTTCATGTTTCGTTCCGGGTTCAGCACCGCCCATAATATTACCGACATCTCCGGACGGGGTGTGGGACTGGATGTAGTGAAGAACAAGATTGAGAGCTTGAATGGCGATATCGTTGTTGACACGGTTTGGGGCCAGGGGACCACATTCAAGATCAGATTGCCGCTGACCCTGGCCATAATTCAGGCCTTGCTGGTCAAGGTGGGCGATGAAACCTATGCTATTCCTCTCTCTTCGGTAGATGAAACTACCATGATATCGAAAGCTGATATTAAAATGGTACAATCTCAGGAGGTTGTCCTCTTAAGAGGGAAGGTACTGCCGCTGGTGAAGGCCGGCGACCTCCTCGATTCCCCTAATAAACAGGAGAACAATGAGGATATCATGTATGTGGTGGTAGTGCGCAAGGGGGATAAACAACTGGGCATCGTAGTGGATTCCCTGATCGGACAGCAGGAGATTGTCATCAAATCTCTGGGCAGATTGCTGACCGGTATTCCGGGAGTCGCCGGGGGTACAATCCTGGGCGATGGAGCTGTCTCCTTGATCCTTGATACAAATACACTTGTATGATAAGGGAGGTTTTCCGGTTGAAAGAGATCCAGGTGGTTGCTTTTACAATAGGCTCCCAGGAATATGGGGTTGACATACTCGATGTTCAGGAGATTATAAAGGTTTTGACCATAACCAGGGTACCCCGAGCCGGGAGGTTTATCGAGGGGGTAATCAACCTCAGGGGTAACGTGATACCGGTATTTAATCTGCACAAGCAATTCGGCGTTGCTCCGGTGGGGGACAAGGAAGAAGCGCGAATTATAGTATTTCAGTTCGATGACACCAGAGCCGGGATAATAGTTGACGGGGTTTCTGAAGTGATGCGAATCAGTGTAGAAGATATCGAGAATGCGGACAAAGTGTATCAAAGCGTTGAGGCCGATTTTATTCAAGGAATCGGCAAGGTTAAAGGCCGGTTATTGCTGCTGCTTAACGTGAAAAAACTGCTGGGGTTAGAAACATAAAGGTGGGATACACACCATGATCGAGGATTTTAGAGACCTGACGGGACTTCAGCTTGATGCGCTTAAGGAAATAGGAAACATTGGAGCCGGGAATGCGGCAACTGCCCTGGCGGTAATGACCCGGGATCGAATCGATATGAGCGTGCCCCGAGTCGGCATATTACCATTTGATAAGGTTGCCGAGCTGGTAGGCGGACCTGATACGCAGGTTGTCGCAGTTTACTTTCAGGTAACCGGTGCCGCCAGGTGTAACATCATGTTTATATTGTCGATAGAAAAAGCGGTATTGCTGGCTGAATTGCTTATGGGGGTACCGCCCAGCAACAAGAATACACTGGGAACTATGGAGTTGTCGGCGGTTGCCGAAGCCGGGAATATTATATCCAGCACCTATCTCAACGCCCTGGCCATGTTTACCCAGATGACACTGATCCCTTCGCCTCCGGCTGTAGGCGTTGATATGGCAGGGGCTCTGCTTGATGGGGTACTGGCACTGTATGGAGAAATTGGCGATTATGTACTGGTTTTGGAGAATAAATTTCGCAAAGGCGATCTGGACGTAATCGGCCATTTGTTCCTGTTACCAGAAGCCGAAGCATTGGACAGCATACTGAGCGCTCTTGGGGTGAACTATTGAAATGTCTGAATTATTACAAGTAGGAATGGCCGATTTTAAAGTGGTGCGAGCACCCGACAAATTGATTACTGCCGGTTTGGGTTCATGCATTGGCATCTGCCTGCTTGATAAAGCGGCGAAAATAGGAGGACTGGCTCACATCATGCTGCCGTCAAGCGAGAAGGCCAGGGCCAACCAGAACCGAGCGAAATTTGCTGATACTGCTATCGAAGACATGGTCGCGTTAATGGTTAAAATGGGGGCTTCTCCGAAGCGAATAACAGCAAAGATTGCCGGGGGGGCTCAGATGTTCAATATCGGCAGCAGTGATGTTATGAAGATTGGGGAGAGAAACTGCAAGGCAGTTGTTGAGGTTCTTGCCAAAAACGGAATTCCCATTCTGGCCCAAGACACCGGCGGCAATTATGGGAGAACAATAATATTCGATACAGCTTCCGGGGAACTGCTGATCAGAACCATAGGTCTGGGGGAGAGAGTTATTTAATGAAACCTGACCTCATGCAGCTCTGGCAGAGATTTAAAGAAGAGGATGATCAGAATGCCAGAGAGGAGTTGGTAATCCATTACAGCTATCTGGTCAAGTATATGGCCAATCGCATGGCTATCAATCTTCCGCCATCGGTTGAGGTTGATGAACTCATTTCATATGGAATTGAAGGACTGATTGAAGCTGCAGACAAGTTTGATTACCAGCGTAAGATAAAATTTGAAACCTATGCCATCGCTCGTATCAAAGGAGCGATGATTGACGGCCTGCGAGCCATGGACTGGGTTCCGGTGTCGGTACGTCAAAAAAGCAAAGAGCTGGAGAAGGCTTACAACCGCATTGAGACCAGACTGGGGAGGAATGCCACCGACCAGGAGGTTGCCGAGGAATTGGGAATAACTCTGGCACAGTTTCAGACGCTCTTGCGAGATGTCAGCCTGGCGACGATTTTGTACCTGGAAGATTTCTTACCGGGTGAAGATGGTACCAGTCGACGGATCATGGACCTTATTGAGGATGAGCAGGCTGATAATGCTCTGAACATGGCAGAGTTTATGGACACCAAACGAGTGCTGGCCGAGGCCATCAGTAGACTGCCGGAGAAAGAAAAGCTGGTGTTGGAACTGTATTATTACGAGGGCCTTAATCTCAAGGAAATCGGGGCGGTGATGGGTCTTTCAGAGTCAAGGATATCCCAATTGCATTCCAAAGCCATACTCAGGCTCAGAGGTCGACTGAGTCGCCGTAAGAGTCAGTTGATATGACTTGGGGGTGAGGTTAATGTCAGGTATTCAATTAAGTCAGGACGGGTACGTAAAAGTTCATATTACTGATGACGGCATGGCTGCATACGTAACAGTGTATGCACCCAAAAACGGCGGCCGCAGCGTTACCATGCAGGAAGTTCTATCCGCAATTAAGGATGCAGGGGTTGTTGAAGGTGTTGATTATGGAAAGCTGGCCGATTGCCTGAAAGAGGACAACTTGAATAAACCCGTGCTGATAGCAAAAGGGACCGAACCACGGGATGGAATTGATGGGCGGTTGGAATACCGGTTTGCCAAACGCGATCAGGAGCGCAAACCGGTCGAGCGTGAAGACGGCAAGGTCGATTACCGCAACCTGAACCTTTTCGTCAGCGTATCCCAGGGAGACGTGCTGGTGGTGCGGACACCTCCCATACCGGGTGTTCCGGGAGTTACGGTAACGGGGCGCAAGATCATGCCCAAAACCGGAAGAAATTATCCGCTGCCCCGGGGAAAGAATACCGTGGCCAATGAAGATGATACTCAATTGTTGGCCGCTTTGGACGGGCATGTGAGCATAGTTGACGGCAAGGTTACCGTAAACACAGTTCTGGAAATACCGGGAGATGTGGATTACTCTACGGGCAATATAGATTATATCGGCGATGTTCGCATCCGAGGCAACATAACTGCAGGGTTTACGGTCAAATCAGGCGGCGATATAGAGGTAATCGGGGTTATAGAAGGAGCCACTGTGATTGCCGAGGGGAATATCGTAGTCAAGAACGGGATTACCGGTGGCCACAAAGGGTTGGTTTCGGCCGGAGGCAGCATCTTTGCCCGATTTGTGGAGAATGCCCGGTTGGAAGCCGAAGGGGACGTTATAATCTCAGAGGCTATTATACAGTCAGTAGTAATGGCAAACAGGACTGTTCGGGTCGAGGGGCGCAAAGGAGTCATTGTGGGAGGGACCATCCAAGCCGGGGAGGAAATTTCGGCCCGGGTGGTCGGTTCACACTTATCGCCCCATACTGTACTTGAAGTTGGCATCAACCCGCAATTAAGAGAAGAAAGGAAAGTGGTTTACCAGGATTATAATGAGAAAAAGAGGGCGTTCGAGAACCTGAACCATTATCTTCAGTCTTATCAAAAGATGGCGGTATCGCCGGAGAGTCTTACCCCTAAACGGAAGGAAGCTCTGGCGAATATGCTTTCCGAATACCAGAAGTTAAAAAAGGAATTGGAGGAGCTGGAAAAACGCAGGCAGGAAATTGATGAAGAACTGAACCGTTTACAATATGGCCGTATCAAGGTTGCGGATATTGTGTACCCGGGCGTACAGATTACCATTGGACAGGCACAATACCATGTAAACGATCCTGTCAGATTCGTGCTTTTTACTTTAAAGGAGGGGGACATCAAGATAGAACCTCTTCGTTGACGAGGGAGGGGATGATTTGTGAGCCTGAAGATTCCCGAATTACAGGTCATGTTACCCAGAGCCAGCGAAATATCACGCACTCAGCAAGTGCAAATGCAAGAGAATGTTCAACGCCAGCAGGAGTTTGCATCCCAAATGGCGACTCAAGCGCAGCAGGCTGAACAGACGGTGCACCATACTCCGCCCGGTGACCGGGCCCGGATCCGCGACCAAAAGGAAGGCAAAAAAAAGCGAGAAAATGAAAACCGACAAGCAGGAAAAGCTGCCGAAGGGGAGAACAAGGAAAATGGGTCCCAAACCAACAAAAAAGGCGATTTCACGATCGATATTGTAGTTTGAGAGGTAGGCATTAATGGTTTGGTTTTTTATGACTGTGGCTCTGATACTGATGGCTACAGCGGTGTACAGCATACATAACCGTCAAAAGCTGGTTGAGGAGTTTACGGAAGAAATGAAAGGATTGATCCAGGAAGCAGAAGTGGTCAAAAAGGACTTTGAAGCCATTATGGAAAACGCTGTTCTGCTTTCGGATGATATATTAAAAAGCCTGGACGAACGCCTGCAGAAAATGGAACGACTGGCTTCATCGCAGAACATTAATCAACCCGCCAAGAGTCGCCTGAGAAGCATGGAGAGACCGAGCAGAAAGGCGCTCCCGTTTACCATTGAGGAACTGCGCCGTGCTCACCCCAGCATTATTGTACCCAGATTGTGGAATGAAGGTTACAGCATTCCTGAAATCGCTGAAATTTTGAATCGAGGTCAGGGAGAGGTTCGTTTAATCCTGAATCTCCAGAAAAGAAGAGAAATTTCGAGCTAAAGTTGCGGCCCTGTTATGGGTATGGTATACTAACCGATGGAAAAATTACGCACGCACCTGACCCTGAAAAGGGTGCTTTTTTTGGTCTTTTTGGGGGATGAGGGATGCGGTGGACTAACATGGAGGTGTATTATTTAGTGGCAGTTGTTACCATGAAGCAGTTGTTGGAGGCGGGAGTCCATTTCGGGCATCAGACCAGACGATGGAATCCCAAGATGGCGCCCTACATTTATATGGAGCGCAACGGCATATACATCATCGACCTCCAGCAAACGGTGAAAAAGTTTGAAGAGGCCTATGAGTTCATCAAAAGCATAGCCGCCGAAGGCAAAACCATTCTTTTTGTAGGTACCAAAAAACAGGCTCAAGAGACGGTTCGGGAAGAGGCTACGAAATGCGGGATGTTCTATGTTAACCAGCGCTGGTTGGGTGGTATGCTTACCAACTACAAAACCATTAAGAAGAGGGTATACCGCCTAAAAGAACTGGAAAAAATGGAGCAAGAAGGCGTCTTTGAGACGATGAACAAAAAAGAGGCCGCCCAACTGCGTGCACAAAAGGAGAAACTGGAACGGTTTCTTTCCGGGATCAAGGACATGGAGGAACTTCCCGGAGCTTTGTTTGTAATCGATCCCAGGAAAGAGCGGATAGCCGTTTCGGAAGCCAGAAAACTCGGTATACCGGTTGTGGCGATTGTGGATACCAACTGCGACCCGGACGAGATTGATTATGTTATTCCCGGCAATGACGACGCTATCCGGGCGGTAAAGCTCATGTGTTCCCGGATTGCCGACGCAGTCCTTGAGGGGAAACAGGGGGAACAGATTGAAGAGTGACGAAACATAACGGGGTGAATGAGGGCGGGGAAAATACCAGCCCTCTTCGCCCCGTTTTCAACGAGATAGGAGGTTGAATTAATTAATGATTACTGCTGCAATGGTTAAAGAATTACGCGAGAGAACCGGTGTGGGTATGATGGACTGCAAAAACGCGCTGGTTGAAGCCGGCGGCGACATGGAAAAGGCCATTGAACTGCTGCGTACCAAGGGGTTGGCCCAGGCAGCCAAAAAGGCCTCCCGGATAGCCAGCGAAGGCTTGGTGAGTTCATACATTCATTTGGGAGGACGTATCGGAGTACTGGTGGAAGTCAACTGTGAGACCGATTTCGTGGCCAAGACCGACGAGTTTAAGGCACTCTGTCACGACCTGGCCATGCAGATCGCCGCATCCAAACCGGAGTATGTAAGGCGTGAAGATGTACCGCAGGAAGCAATAGAAAACGAGAAGCGCATCCTCCGGCAGCAGGCTCTTAATGAAGGCAAGCCGGAAAAGATTGTAGACAAGATGGTGGAAGGACGTATCGAAAAGTATTTCAAGGAGAACTGCCTGCTGGAACAGCCTTTTATCAAGGACACTGAAAAGACGGTTCAGGATTTGCTGAATGACAAGATTATGAAGTTGGGAGAAAATATAACCGTTAGACGCTTTGTCCGTTACGAAGTAGGTGAGGGGCTGGCCAAGAAGGAGCAGAACTTCGTCGATGAAGTAATGTCGCAGATCAAGTAGTCCGCGGCAGGAGGTACTGGCCATGCAAGAACCCAAATATAAGCGGATAGTCCTCAAGCTGAGCGGAGAAGCTTTGGCGGGAGAGGGCGGTTTCGGTATCAACCACCAGGTACTGGTGTCCATAGCCAAACAGATAAAAGAGGTTGTAGCATTAAACGTTCAAGTCGCGATAGTTGTAGGTGGGGGTAACATCTGGCGGGGAGTAGCAGGAAGCGCTCGAGGTATGGACCGGGCTACCGCCGATTACATGGGAATGCTGGCCACTGTCATCAATGCACTGGCCCTCCAGGATGCCCTGGAAGATGCAGGTGTACCGACGCGGGTGCAATCGGCTATTGAAATGAGACAAATAGCCGAGCCTTACATCAGAAGGCGCGCCATCAGACACCTGGAAAAGGGCAGGGTAATAATCCTGGCTGCGGGAACCGGCAACCCGTTTTTTTCAACGGATACCACCGCCGCATTACGGGCGGCCGAGATCGAGGCTCAGGTTATCCTTATGGCCAAGAAGGTTGACGGGGTTTATGACAGTGACCCGCGGCAGAATCCAAACGCCCGCAAATATGATACCCTGGACTACATTGATGTTATCAACAAGGGGTTGGGGGTAATGGATTCAACCGCCGCATCCCTGTGCATGGATAATGAAATACCGATTATAGTTTTCAGCATTGTTGAAAATGGGAACATCCTCAAAGCGGTTATGGATGGAAATATCGGAACCTATGTTGGGAGGTAGACAAAATGCCTGGAACCATAATCAAAGAGGCGAGTGAACGCATGGCAAAAACCTTGGAACACCTTACCCGCGAATTTGCGGGACTGCGGGCGGGGCGCGCCCACCCTGCCATGCTGGACAGGATCATGGTTGATTATTACGGGACTCCTACCCCGATCAACCAGCTGGCCAACATTGGTGTGCCGGAACCAAGGCTCCTGGTAATTCAGCCCTGGGACAAATCGTCTATCCCTGAAATCGAAAAAGCCATCATGAAGTCCGATCTGGGGGTCAACCCTTCCAACGACGGTAATGTAATTCGCATTGTCATTCCCTCGCTGACCGAAGAACGGCGGAAGGAACTGGTCAAAGTCGTGCGCAAGCGGGCGGAGGAGTCCAAGGTTGCAATTAGGAACATACGGCGTGAGGCCAATGACAGTCTGAAGGCTCTGGAGAAAGAAGGACTCATCTCCGAGGACGAACATAAGAAACGGTTGGAGGAGGTCCAAAAGATCACCGACAATCATATCAAGGAAATCGACAAACTAGCTGGCGGTAAAGAGAAGGATATTATGGAAGTCTAGCTGATGCTGAATAAATTCTTCATTATTTAAGATTTAAGCAGCCCACAAGAAAGATTCCACGCATGGCAGGTATAGTTGTATAATAACTTAAAACCGATTCCTTCTAATACCCCCTTATGGGGGTTTTATAGTTTGACTGGAGGATATTAGGTCATGAGCAAACAAAACCGGCTGCATTATGATAAAGAGCGGTTGCCGAAGCATATTGCAATAATTATGGATGGAAACGGAAGATGGGCAAAGAAACGACATCTGCCCCGTCAGGCCGGTCATAGAGCGGGAATAACCGCTCTCAAGCGAACCATCGAGACCATAATGGAATTGGGGATACCGGTCCTGACCGTTTATGCTTTCTCTACGGAAAACTGGAAAAGGCCGGCGGATGAGGTAAACCATCTTATGAATCTTCTGCGGGAAAACCTGCATAATGAACTGTCAGACCTGCATGAGAATAATATCAAGCTCAACATACTGGGGGATCTGAAGGGATTGCCCTCGGGATTAAGAGAGGAACTGCTGGAAGCTTGTGAAACCACGGCTGGAAACACCGGTCTTGTCCTAAACGTTGCCCTTAATTACGGAGGCAGAAGTGAGATAGTACGGGCTGCCAAAGCTATTGCTCGGCAGGTTATGGACGGGGATGTCAGCATAGATGAGATTGATGAGGCTATTTTCGGAGCAAACCTTTACACCAAGGGGCTGCCGGAACCGGACCTTTTAATCCGAACCGCCGGCGAGATGCGAATCAGCAATTTCCTGCTCTGGCAGATTGCATATACCGAAATCTGGGTCACCGATGTCCTGTGGCCGGATTTTAATAGTGAGGTGATCTTCGAGGCTATTGAGGATTACCTCAAGCGAGACCGAAAATTCGGCGCGGTTATATAGGAACGATGCCAGAAAGACGGGTCAAATAACAACCGGTTCGTGCTCGCGAAGCGACGTGAAACCGTTCTGGAACGTTTGAGAAGCAAGCGGTTTTGAGTTGCTGTAACCGAGCCTCGTCCTGAAGAAAGCATCCTTAAGGTGTTACACCCAATTTGTTGAAAGGGGAGACCATGAAAAATCGGGTTTTATCGGCAGCAGTGGGGATTCCGATTTTACTCCTGCTGGCATGGTTAGGCGGTTATTACTGGACCGCACTGGTTTGGCTGGCAGCCTTGTTGAGCCTTTTTGAGTTTTACCGGGGGGTTAAGGCCTCAGGCAACCGGCCTCTATGGCCGGTAGGCCTGATGGTTATGGTTTGGGCTCTGGCCTTGAGCGCAAGCCCCATGGGCGGCACCCTGGGAGCATTGATTTTGATACTGTCGATACTGTTATTAGTTATTTTATACCCCAGGTACCATATAATTGATTTAGCGATAACCTGGTTTGGAGCTCTGTACATAGGTATTTTGATGGGTTATACCTGGAAGCTGGCCACACTGCCCGGATGGTTTTGGGTTATACTGTTCGCCCTCCTGCTGACCTGGGCCAGTGACAGCGGGGCCTATTTCGCCGGCAGATTCTGGGGGAAGAACAAATTGGCTCCTCAATTAAGCCCCAATAAGACCTGGGAAGGTTTTTTTGGCGGATTTGTGGCAACTATCTTAGTAGCAATGGCCGGTTACTGGATACTGCCGGGATACAGTTTCTATCAGTATGTCGGGATCGGTATCGCAGCCGGTCTGGCGGCACCCTTCGGGGATCTGTTTGCCTCGGGGATCAAAAGGGGGTTCAACATCAAGGACTTCGGCCGTATTATTCCCGGACACGGCGGCATCCTGGACCGGATAGACAGTTTTATGTGTGTAGCACCATTGGTCTACATGTTGATTGTTAGATGGGGAGGCTAAAACGTGGAGCCTGAACTGTTGAGATACCTCAAGATATTGGTGAAAACCGCTGTGGGAGTTCTTGCCCTGGTAGGTGTTTACCTCTTGTTCACCTACATATTTCCCATTATTGGGGATGTATTGGCGGCGCTCCCGATGTATTTCATGCCCTTTATTCTGGCCTTGCTGCTGGCTCTGCTGATCGAGCCCGCAATCAGTTTCATGGAGGAAAAGATAAGGCTGAGAAGAGGACCGGCGACCCTGCTCAGCATGCTGCTGGTGCTGGGTTCGCTTTCAATGATTCTTGTTTTGCTTGTATCCCGGCTGATTAAGGAACTGGCTTCCATTTATAAAACACTGTCCATGCGCTCTGGGGACATAAGCCAGGTGGTAACCGGTATCCTGGAACAGGCAGATGTGTTTTACCGGCGGCTCGACCTGCCTCCGGAGGTGGAGGCTTCATTGCAGGAAAACCTCTTTAGATTATTGACATATTTGGAGAACATAATAAATTCGGTGGTTACCACCCTCATTGACATAGTTTCCAGCCTTCCAGGGTATTTTATTTTCCTGTTGATCGCGCTCATCGCCACTTACTTTATTGCATCTGGTCGACCGGAGATCAGGGACTGGATCCTGAAGTGGCTGCCGGAATCATGGGAAGGGAAGACCCGCACCGTAGCACGTGATCTGGTAGGGGCCTTCCTGGGCTGGGTGAAAGCCATGCTCATGCTTACATCGGTTACAGCAATCCTCACTATTGTAGGATTGTCGATGCTGCGGGTAAACTATGCACTGACTATTGGACTGATAACCGGATTGCTTGATATTCTCCCGATCCTGGGGCCGGGCACCATCCTGATTCCCTGGGCTGTAATAGCCTTCATCACCGGCAATACCGGGCTGGCTGTCGGCATCCTGGTTCTTTATGTAATAATTGTTACGGTGAGATATATACTGGAACCCAGGGTTCTTGGGGACAATATCGGGCTCCACCCCCTGGTGACTCTTATTGCGCTTTACGTGGGTTTGAGAGCGGCCGGTGTGGTGGGCATGATACTGGGACCCGCAGTGGTGGTAGTGTTTTTGGCCTGTCAGCGCGCTGGCGTATTCGACAAATGGTCTTGGAAAAGAGTTGATTGATTTTGAAACGAATCGCGATAATAGGGTCCACCGGCTCCATCGGGGTACAGGCTCTGGATGTAGTCAGGCGCAATCCGGACAAACTTGAGGTAGTAGCTCTGGCAGCGGGGAGTAATGCGAAACTGCTGGCCTTGCAGGCGGCTGAATTCAATGCCCGGTATGCGGCCGTCTTTGACAAAGAAGCGTACCGCGAGCTGGCCGCCCGTTGCGACTGCTGGACCGGTGAGGGATTGGAGGCCGTTGCCTTCCTGGCGACACTGGAAGACGTCGACCTGGTATTGATCGCGGTAGGCGGTGCAGCCGGGATTTATCCTACCTATAAGGCGGTCGCTGCCGGAAAAACTGTGGGGCTTGCCAACAAGGAAAGCATGGTGGCGGCCGGCGACGTGATAATGCCCCTGGCACGTTCCTCCGGTTCTGCGATTTTACCGGTGGACAGCGAGCACTCCGCGATATTTCAATGCCTGCAGGGTGAAGAAAAGTCGGTTTCCCGGTTGTGGTTAACTGCTTCCGGAGGTCCGTTCCGGGAGACGGACATAGCGGAACTCGAGTTCGTAACCCCGGAACAAGCCCTGCGCCACCCGAAATGGAACATGGGGAAAAAGATAACCATTGACTCGGCAACTCTGATGAACAAGGGACTTGAGGTGATTGAAGCTCATCACCTGTTTGCAGTAAGCTATGACCAGATAGGTGTGGTTATTCACCCCCAGAGTATCGTACACTCGCTGGTTGAGTTTGTTGACGGATCCCTGTTGGGGCACCTGGGTGTTCCCGATATGAGAATACCCATCCAGTATGCGTTCAGCTATCCTGATAGATGGGAATCTCCCTGTGAGCGGCTTAATCTGCTGCAATTGGGTGAATTGAATTTTTACCCTCCTGATTATAAAAAGTTTCCGGCACTGGAGTTGGCATTAGCTGCCGGGCAACGGGGAGGAACCATGCCTGCGGTTATGAATGCCGCCAATGAGATTGCCGTAGAAAGCTTTCTGGAGGGGAAGCTGGGGTTTAGAGAAATAACCGTGATGGTGGAGAAGGTAATGGGGGAGCATCGGGTTATAGCCAACCCAACTTTGAGCGAGATTATGGCAGCCGACAGTTGGGCTCGTGAAGCCTGCAGGCGAAACATTCGGAAATGAGGTAAGGAGATATATGATGATTATTATGTCACTTTTGGTACTGGCGGTTATAATTCTGGTCCATGAGTTGGGGCACTTTCTCGCCTGCCGTAGTGCCGGTATTGATGTCGAGGAATTCAGCATCGGCTTCGGCCCCAAGTTGATCAGCATAAACGGCAAAAAAGAAGATTCACGTTCGGAACAGGATATCCAGACCGAATACACGCTAAGGCTTTTTCCCATCGGAGGGTTCGTTCGTATGGCCGGAGCCGAACCTGATGATTTTGACAATCCCCGCGGTTTTAACCGGGCTTCTCCCTGGCAGAGGATCAAGGTGCTGTCGGCGGGGCCGCTGGCTAACTTTGCACTGGCGATCGTCATATTCATTTTTGCTTTTACCCTGGTCGGGCTGCCCGAAATAGTAAACCAGCCCATACTGGGCGAAGTGGTAGCCGGGAAACCGGCGGCGGAAGCCGGTTTAAGGCCCGGTGACCGGGTGATCAGCATAGACGGACAAGAGGTCGCCACCTGGGAAGAGATGGTGGAGATAATCAGGAAAACCCCGGAGGGTGCCGCTCGAGAACTGGTAGTGCTCCGGGATGGACAGCGGCATACATTCACGGTGAGGCCGGAGTATAACGCCTCAACCCAAACCTCGATGCTGGGAGTAAGTGCGACCATTACTTACCACAAAATGGGGGTATGGGAAGGAATCAAGATGGGGTTTGTCAATACCTATTTAACCACGGTCTTGATGCTCCAGGGACTGGTCCAGCTTATCACCGGTGCAGTTTCTCCCGACTCTCTGGCGGGACCGGTGGGAATAACCAAGATGATTGGCGAAGCCGCTCAGGGCGGTTTGATATACCTTTTGAATTTTACGGCTCTGTTGAGCATAAACCTGGGGGTTATTAATCTGATTCCATTTCCGGCTCTGGATGGAAGCCGCATTGTTTTTACCGGTGTGGAACTGGTCAGGGGACGTCCAATCGAAGCCGAACGGGAAAACTTTATACATTTAATCGGGTTTGTGGTTCTAGTCGGCCTGATAATCCTGATTACTTTTAACGATATAGTAAATATCGCAAAGGGTGGATAGGTTGATGCGGAGAATAACCCGGGAAATTAGAATCGGGAAAGTGGCGGTGGGCGGCAATAACCCGGTCGTTGTCCAATCGATGACCAATACAGATACCCGGGATATCCGTGCAACAATTGAGCAGATCGATAACCTGTATCAAGTTGGGTGCGAGCTGATCAGGGTCGCGGTACCCGATTTCGAAGCAGCCGAGGCCCTGTCCGGCATAGTAAGACAAAGCCCCATACCGGTAATAGCAGATATTCATTTTGATTACCGCCTGGCACTTGAGGCCTTGAAAAACGGCGTTCACGGTCTTCGGATAAACCCGGGCAATATCGGACCCCGCTGGAAGGTGGAAGCGGTGGTTAAGGAAGCCCGTGAGCGGAATGTTCCCATTAGAATCGGCGTCAATGCCGGTTCGCTGGAGCGGGCGCTCCGGGATGAATTTGGAGGGGCTACCCCGGAAGCCATGGTGGAAAGCGCCTTGAGGCAGGTCAGGGTGCTTGAGGACATGGGATTTAACCTGATCAAGATCTCCCTCAAATCGTCAAATGTGATGGACACGGTCAGAGCGTACCGGTTATTGAGCGCGGCGGTAGACTACCCTCTCCATGTTGGAATAACCGAGGCCGGTACCCTGGCACGGGGATTGATAAAATCAGCTATGGGAATCGGCATGCTGCTGGCCGAAGGCATCGGCGACACCATCAGGGTCTCCCTTACTGCCGACCCTCGGGAAGAGGTCTGGGCAGCCTATGAGATCTTGAGAGCGGCCGGAAGAAGGTCTCGCGGGGTGGAACTGGTATCCTGCCCCACCTGCGGGCGCTGTGAAATACCGCTCCAGGATTTGGCTGAAGAGGTGGACCGCGAACTGCGCGGCATTGAGCAACCGCTTAAAGTGGCGGTAATGGGTTGTGTGGTTAACGGCCCCGGAGAGGCCAGGGATGCGGATGTTGGAATAGCGGGAGGCCGCGGTTTTGGTTTGCTGTTTAAAAATGGACAGGTGATCGCCAAAGTGGAAAACAACCGGATGGCTTCCGCATTAATCGATGCGGTGAGGGAAACTGCAAAGAGGAGGGAAACGGTTGAGGACGACACAGCTTCTAATGCCGACTCTGAGGGAAGAGCCCAGTGATACCGAAGTAATAAGCCACAAGCTCCTGGTGCGGGCGGGCATGATACGCAAGGTGGCAGGAGGCGTATACACCTATCTCCCCTTGGCCTTCAGGGTTTTACAGAAAATCACAAAAATTGTCAGAGAGGAAATGGACAAGGCCGGGGGCCAGGAAGTGGGGCTGCCCATCATACAGCCCCGCGACTTATGGGATCAAACAGGAAGGTGGCAGCTGTACGGCGATGAGATGTTCCGCTTGAAGGACCGCCATCAGCGCGATTTTTGCCTGGGTCCCACCCATGAGGAGGTTATAACAGCTTTGGTGGGCGCGGAGGTTCATTCCTACCGGGATTTGCCGCTGCTCCTCTATCAGATACAGGACAAGTTTAGAGATGAGATCCGTCCACGGTTCGGCTTGATGCGCGGGCGGGAGTTTATAATGAAAGACCTGTACTCTTTCGATGTGGATGAGGATGGGCTGGAAATATCCTATCGCAAGATATATTTCGCTTACAGTGCTATTTTTGAGAGATTGGGGCTTGACTTCCGGGTAGTGGAAGCCGACAGCGGTGCCATCGGAGGCAGCAGCAGTCACGAGTTTATCGTCCTGGCCCGGAGTGGAGAATCGTTGGTTGTCTACTGTGACCAGTGCGATTACGCTGCCAACGTGGAGAAAGCTGAGGCGGTATTTGAACCGGTTGAAAAGGCGGCTGAATGTCCGCCGTTCGAGGCCGTATTCACCCCGGGTAAAAAGTCGGTAGCCGATGTGGTTGAATTCCTGGGAGTAGACCCTACACGGATAATCAAAACACTGATTTGCATCGTGGATGGTGTCCCTTATGCCGTCCTGATAAGAGGTGACCGCGAACTCAATGAAGTAAAACTCAAGAACTACCTGCAGGCCTCGGAGATTTTTATGGCTCCGGAGGATATGGTAAGAGAGATTGCCGGAGCCGGCATTGGTTCCATTGGCCCGGTGGGGCTCAAGATCAAGATACTGGCGGATTTGGAGATCCAGGGAATGAGCGATGCCTTTTGTGGTGCCAACCGGGATGATTACCACCTGGCTCATGTTTTACCGGGAAGGGATTTTGTTCCTGATGCTTATGCAGACCTGCGCAACGTTGAAGCCGGCGACTCCTGTCCCCGTTGTGGAGGGGAATTGCTGGCCACCCGCGGGATTGAGGTCGGACACATATTTAAGCTGGGAACCAAGTACTCCGAGGCTATGGACGCCGGATTTCTTGATGAAGACGGAGTCAGGCGACATTTCGTAATGGGCTGTTACGGGATTGGTATTTCCCGGGTAATGGCGGCCGCGATCGAACAGAAACACGATGAGGACGGGATCATTTGGCCGATGGCTATTGCCCCGTTCCAGGTGATTATCGTTCCAGTCAACGCCCGTGATGAGGAGCAGGTTGGTTGTGCCGAGAGGCTCTACCAGGAGCTGCAGGAGGCCGGGGTCGAAGTTTTATATGACGACCGGGAGGAACGGGCCGGCGTAAAATTCAAGGATGCCGATTTAATCGGGATTCCGCTGAGGATAACCATTGGGCCCAAATCCTTAAAACAGAACAAGGTGGAGATTAAGAAGCGGTGGGAAGCTGAAAGCGAGTTAATCGATCAGGAAAAAATAGTGGATTACGTTCTCTCACTGATTGGTAAGATGTAGGTAAAAGGGGGGAAGGTATTGTCCGAATGGGAGATAATTTTAAAACTGGCTCTCTCCTGTATTCTGGGGGGGATCATTGGTCTGGAAAGGGAGAGTCTTAACCGCCCAGCCGGACTACGTACCTATACCCTGGTATGTATGGGTTCGGCCCTGGCAATGGTGGTTTCCCTGGAGATGTACTACCAATTTCAAGCCACCGTAAATGCTGACCCGGGGAGGATCGCTGCTCAGGTGGTCAGCGGGATAGGTTTTATCGGCGCCGGTACCATTATTCGCGAAGGACCAACCATCAGGGGGTTAACCACGGCCGCCGGCATCTGGGTTGTTGGTTGTATTGGATTGGCGGTCGGCGCTGGCATGTACGTACCGGCCATCGCCACCTCAATTCTGGTGCTGTTTATACTGATTTATTTCCGCCGATTGGAAGAGCGCGTCTCCGGTTTGAGGGATTACCGAGCCTTTTCGATGATTGTAGATGATATTCCGGGTCAGGTGGGGCGAATCGGTTCGGCATTAGGAGATCTCGGGGTTTCGATAAAAAACATCCAGCTTTCAGAAACTGACGAGCCCGGGCGGATAGAAGTGGAATTGCTGGTGGTTCTGCCGCAAAACCTGGATCCTGAGGCCGTGATTAACAACCTCTCGAATGTACACGGGGTATTCAGCGTTGAGCAGATAGGTTAAGGATACCTTTGTTTACGTTGGGTTTTTGGCAGCAGTAAGTTTGGGGGATGGCTTTGCGTTTAGGAGAATTGTGGGAGAGTATTGGGTGTTCCGGGGAACGTGACCTGGAGTCCGTAACAATAAAAGAAGTACTGGTTTTTGCTGAACAAAGGGCCTGGAGGCTGGTGCTGGTTGTCAAACAACCGATACCGGCTGCCAGGCTAAAATCTATAGGCGAGCAGATTATAGAGCATATTGAAGGCCTGGATACGGTTCAAGTTGTTGCCCAGCCGGAGGACCCGGAATTGTGCCTGTCGGAGATTGTCAACCGGGACTGGCCGCAAATATTGAAGGCGCTGGACAAACCTGACCGGGAGCTGGTCAGCCGGGCTGTATACCAGGTAGAAGATGAGCACCTTATACTGAAGTTTGCTGAATTGTCAAGCTGGCAGCAGGCGGTTGACAATGACGTATGCCGCCGCATAGAAAAATGGATCTATGATTCTTATCTAATGTCCTTTCTGGTTTCGGCACGCCACAGCGAGCGTCGGGAATACCAGACTACAGTAAAAAGCAAGGAAGAGCTGGAAGCGGTTATTCTCCCCACCAGTTCATATAAACGCCGACGCAAAGAAGAACGCCGCAGCCGCTCCAGAGGCAGGAAAATTGATGCTCCCGCCATGCAGATAACCGAGCTGCAGGAAGGTTTGGAGCGGGTAGTGGTTGAGGGGATAATATTCGGCAAAAAGACCTGGAAGCTGAAGGACGGCAAACACGTTACCACTTACGATATTACCGACTATTCCGATTCCATTACCGTAAAAGTGTTTGATGAGGACAGGTTCGAGAACGGCAGTTCCATCAGGGTTTGGGGGGGAGTGCGGTTTGATGTCTTTGAAAAGGAACCGGTGCTTTACGCCGACCACATCGAAGCGATGGAACTCCCGGGAAGGACTGACAGTTCTCAGGTGAAACGGGTAGAACTCCACCTGCATACCACGATGAGCACTCTGGACGGACTCACTCATGTCGATGAGTTAATGAAGAGAGCTGCCGGGTTTGGTCATCGGGCGGTGGCTATAACCGACCACGGTTCGATTCAGGCTTTTCCCCAGGCGGCCGAGGAAGCCAGGAAATATGGGATCAAAGTCATATACGGGGTGGAGGCCTACCTGGTTGACGAGCCGCTGCAGGATCGCCCCTACCATGTGATACTTTTGGCCGCCTCCCAGGAGGGTCTGGCCAATCTTTATCAACTGATCAGCAGTTCCTATCTCAACAACTTCTACCGGACTCCCCGTATACTCCGCCGCGAACTCGTGGCTTTGCGGGACGGAATCCTGATCGGCAGCGCCTGCGAGAGCGGTGAGATAATACGAGGGATTCTCAAAGGCATGGCCGATGATGAGCTTCAAAAGATTGCCGATTTTTATGATTACCTCGAGATACAGCCCCTGGAGAACAACGAATTCATGGTGCGGGATGGGATTGTGGCGGACAGGCAGGCACTTATCGATATTAACCTGCGGGTGCTTGAGTTGGGGGAACGTCTGGGGAAACCGGTAGTGGCCACAGGAGACGTTCACTTTCTCGATCCCCAGGATGAGATCTTTCGCCGTATAATTCAAGCCGGAAAAGGGTTTGCCGATGCTGAAAACCAGGCTCCGCTCTACTACCGCACCACCGAGGAGATGCTGGATGCCTTCAGTTATCTGGGAGAGGACCGGGCCTGGGAAGTGGTGGTGGCCAACCCCAATGCCATTGCCGACCGCTGCCAGGATATCCGACCGGTACCTGAAGGTTATTATGCCCCCATTATGGAGGGGGCTGCAGAGAAGCTAACCGCGCTGGCGTGGAAAACGGCCCGTGATTTATATAAAGAGCCGCTGCCGGTGCAGGTGGAAGAGAGGCTAACCCGTGAGCTCCAATCCATAACCAAACACGGTTTCAGCGAGCTCTACCTCATCGCTCATCAGCTGGTTAAGAAGTCCAACCAGGATGGGTACCTGGTAGGCTCAAGGGGCTCGGTGGGCTCTTCTTTAGCGGCATTCTTCACCGGTATCACCGAAGTCAATCCCCTCCCGCCACATTACCGGTGCAGGTGCGGATTTTCCAAGTTTTTTGAGGACGGATCGGTATTGAGCGGAGTCGACCTCCCATCCGCACAGTGCCCGGATTGCGGGGAGGAGCTGGAAAGGGACGGTTTTGACATACCGTTTGAAACCTTCCTGGGCTTTGAAGGGGACAAGGTACCCGATATTGACCTGAATTTCTCCGGCGACTACCAGAGCAGGGCCCACCAGTATGTGGAGGAACTGTTCGGGAAGGACCATGTTTTTCGAGCCGGCACCATATCTACCATTGCCGAAAAGACCGCCTATGGATTCGTAAAGAAGTACGAAGAGGAAATGGGGATCCGGCTGCGCCGGGCCGAGATTGAGCGGCTGGTCCGCGGAATCACGGGGGTAAAGCGCACCACCGGACAGCACCCCGGCGGGCTTATGATCATTCCCGGTCATATGGATGTACACAGCTTTACGCCCATTCAACACCCGGCCGATGATATGAAATCGGGGGTAAGGACCACGCATTTTGAATATGAAGCCTTGAGCGGGGTTCTGGTTAAGTTGGATGTGCTGGGGCACGATGATCCTACGATGCTCAAAGTGTTGGAAGACCTGACCGGCTTTAAGGCCACCCGGGTAAGGCTGGACGAACCCTTGACCATGCAGCTTTTTTCCGGAGTCGCTCCGCTGGGGGTCAAGCCGGAGGATATACGTTCACAGGTGGGCACTTACGGCATTCCTGAATTCAATACCAGGTTTGTCCGCCAGATGCTGGAAGTGACCCGGCCCAAAACCTTTTCCGAACTGGTGCGGATCAGCGGTTTGTCCCACGGTACCAACGTGTGGCTCAATAATGCCCAGGACTTGATTAAGAACGGCATCGCCGGGCTGAATGAGGTTATAGCAACCCGTGATGACATAATGATTTACCTGATCCAGAAAGGACTGGACAAGAAAGAAGCCTTTAAGATCATGGAAAAGGTGCGCAAGGGGAAGGGGCTTTCCCCTGAGGAAATGGATTATATGAAGGCCAATAACGTCCCCCAATGGTACATCGATTCCTGCAACCGGATCGAGTACATGTTCCCCAAGGCTCATGCAGTAGCTTATGTTATGATGGCCTTCCGCATCGCTTTTTACAAGGTTCATTATCCGCTGGCCTTCTACGCCAGTTATTTTACGGTGAGGGCCCAGGATTTTGATGAGGTGATAACGGCGGGAGCCGAGGCTATATGCCGGAGGCTGGACGAGATTGAGGAGATGGGTCAAGAAGCATCCGCCAAAGACCGGAATCTCACCCCGGTATTGGAGGTAGCCCTGGAGATGTGGGTGAGGGGGTTTCGGTTTTTCCCGGTTGACCTCTACCGCTCCCATGCCAGTCGCTTTGAAATTGTTCCCGGGGGACTCCTGATCCCGTTTTCCGCGCTGCCCGGGGTGGGGTTGGCGGCCGCCAATAATCTGATGGAGGGACGCAGAGGCGGGCCGTTTACTTCTCTGGAGGACCTCCAGCGGCGGGGACGGGTGAATAAAGCGGTCATCGATATTCTGGACAGAGCCGGTTGTCTGAAGGACATCCCTTCCACCGACCAGATGAGCCTGTTTACGGAGATAGCCGGTTCGTAAAAATGTGAGGCCGGCAAGGATTAAAAATCCGGTAAAATTCCAATAATCCTTAACGAACGGCAGACTTGAATGCGTTAAAGCAATATGATATACTCCAATTGTTGCCGTATAAATATGACCGCGCGAAGAGTGGGTTAAATCCCACTTTTTCTGTTCTCAAAGATGGGAGGTACACAGATGGCGAAACCGGCAGAAGTGGTGGCCAAGGCGGAACCGCTGCTGGAGAGGGCGTTGGCTCAGCTCTCGATCGAGATTGTTGACATAGAGTACAGGAAAGAGCACCGTGGGTGGGTGTTTCGGGTGTATATCGACCACGAGGACGGAGTCGATCACAACCGGTGTCAGGAGGCCAGTGAAGTGATATCCGCTATAATGGATAAACATGGTCTGATTGACCACGCCTACACGCTCGAAGTTTCCTCACCCGGTCTTGACCGCATAATAAAAAAGGATCGCGATTTTGAAAGGTTCAGCGGCAGGTCGGTCAGGGTCAAGCTCCATGAAGCGATAGAAGGTCAGAAAAACTTTACCGGGATCCTCAAAGGACTTCAAGGTGACAATATAATGATTGAAGTTGACGGGAAAACGATGAGTATTCAGAGAAGCAACGCTAAACAGGTCAGATTGATGGTAGAATTATAAGGGCAGGTTTTTACCCGATTCGTTTAGTGTCGAGAATATTAGAGGAGGCGTTATGCCATGTCTGGCGAGTTGATTCAGGCTTTGGTTGAGTTGGAAAAGGAGCGGGGTATACCCAAAGAAGTTCTGATTGATGCTATTGAGTCGGCATTAAAGACCGCCTACAAAAAGAACTTTGGTTCCAGTCAGAATGTTGAAGTCCAGATGAATTCCGAAACTGGCGATGTCAAGGTATTATCGCGCAAGACAGTTACCGAACGGGTTTCGGATGCCAAGACCGAGATCAGTCTTGAAGAAGCCCGTTTGATTGATAGTGAAGTCCAAATGGGCGATGAGATCGAGGTTGAAGTAACCCCGAGCAATTTCGGCCGTATTGCGGCTCAAACCGCCAAGCAGGTTGTGATTCAGAGGCTGAGAGAAGCGGAAAGGAATGTCATATATGATGAGTATTCCAGCCGCGAAGGGGAGATTGTAGCGGGGACGGTTCAGCGTGCCGAACAAAAGGTGTTGATAATCAACCTGGGCCAAACGGAAGCAATAATGCCGCCCCAGGATCAGATACCGGGTGAAACCTTTACCCAGGGACAGCGGATAAAATGTTATATTTCCGAGGTAAAGAAAACCGCCAAGGGGCCGCAGATTACCGTTTCGCGCTCTCATCCTTTCTTTTTGCGGCGCCTGTTTGAATTGGAGGTACCTGAGATCTTTGAGGGCCTGGTAGAGATAAAATCAATCGCCCGGGAAGCGGGCTACCGTTCAAAAATAGCCGTTTCCTCGCGAGATGACAATATTGATCCGGTTGGAGCTTGTGTCGGACATCGGGGTATGAGGGTCCAAAACATTGTACGCGAACTGAATGGAGAAAAGATTGACATAATAAAATGGAGCCAGGACATGAGTGTTTACATCGCCAATGCTCTGAGCCCGGCCAAGGTTTTGCACGTGGAGATCGACGAAGCCGAGAAATCCTCGCGAGTAGTGGTTCCGGACAATCAGCTTTCCCTGGCCATCGGAAAAGAGGGACAGAACGCCAGGTTGGCTGCAAAGTTGACTGGATGGAAGATCGATATCAAGAGTGAATCCCAGGTACTCAAGGAGGAAGAATAGTCTTGGCTAAAGTCCGAAAAATACCACAGCGTATGTGTGTCGGCTGCCGAGAGATGAAAAACAAAAAAGAGCTCATCAGGATTGTAAGGACTCCCGATGAGACCATACTCATAGATCCTACGGGAAAGAAGTCGGGGCGGGGCGCCTATATATGCCCGAACGCGGAGTGCTTCAATCTGGCGGTCAAAGGCAAGCGGATTGCAAAGGCTTTGGAACGGGAGATACCCGATGATATAATCGCAGCGCTTAAGAAAGATCTGGTGATAGATTGAAAAGAAATGTTTATCAATTGATTGGGTTAGCCTGCAGGGCCGGTCAGGTTTCTTCCGGAAGTATGGCGGCCAAGAACAGCATATTGCGCAGAAGAGCCTATCTTTTGATCATGAGCCGTGATATTTCCGAAAAAACCAAGGATGAATTGATTTCATCCAGCCGGAAACGTGACATACCGTGGTTGATTCTTGGGGATAAATACCGATTGGGTGCTCACGTCGGCAAGGCCTACCGGGTTGCCTTGACAATAAATGACCGAGGTTTCGCTGATGCTATTCTGAAGGCGTTGGATGAGCTGCAGGGTGATGAGGCTAATGATATGGGGGTGGTCGAATGGCAAAAATAAGAATTCATGAGCTTGCCAAGGAACTCAATATCCCGAGCAAAGAGTTAGTCAAGATCATAAAGGAACTGGGAATTGATGTAAAAAACCACATGAGTACCATGGAAGAACAGCAAGGAGAATGGGTTAAGCGTAAGCTGCGGGAAAAAGAGGAGCGGGTAAAAAAGGTTGAGGAGCCTAAGACCAAGCCCAAGGAAACTGTTTCCGAGGCTTATAGACGACCTGAAGCCAGAAAAGCGCCGGCAGAAACGAAGCCATCGGTACCACAGCGCAAACCGGAATTTCAGCCCAAGAAAACTGTACCGCCAAAAATGAGAATTGAAGAAAGAATAATCGATATCGCGGACGATGATCTGCCGAGGAAAGAAAAACGGATCAGGGATACGCACTTTGATGATCAGCTATATACTCGGGAGAAGGCGGATTTTCGGGGTAAGGCGTTTGGAGGACCCAAGTTAGGCAAACCCGGTCGGACCAAACCAAAGAAAAAAGCTAAGAAATTTGAGCAAAAGCAGGATGAAACACCTGAAATGATAACTATCGAAGACCGGATCACAGTGCGAGAATTGGCATCCAAACTGGCAAAAAGCCCGGCAGAGGTTATAAAAAAACTGATGCAGCTTAATATTAACGCGTCGTTGAACAATACCATTGATTTTGATGTCGCGGAATTGGTTGCTTTGGAGTTTAATGTTCGGGTGGAGAAAGAGAAAAGCCCCGAAGAACTCATACTGGAAGAAATCAAGGACGATGAAAGCAAGATGAGGCCCAGACCGCCGGTAGTAACGGTGATGGGCCACGTTGACCACGGAAAGACGTCCCTGCTTGATGCCATACGCAAAACCAATGTGGTATCGAAAGAAGCAGGGGGCATAACCCAACATATTGGTGCCTATCAGGTCAATATCCATGATGAGAGAATCACCTTTATCGACACCCCCGGTCATGAAGCCTTTACCGCTATGAGAGCGAGAGGTGCCCAAGCCACTGATATTGCGGTCTTGGTAGTAGCCGCTGATGACGGGGTCATGCCGCAGACGGTGGAAGCAATCAACCATGCCCGCGCCGCCGGGGTACCGATACTGGTAGCCATCAACAAGATCGATAAGGAAAATGCCAACCCGGAACTTGTCAAGCAGCAGCTGACCAAGCATCAACTGGTTCCCGAGGAATGGGGCGGCGATACCATATTTGTGCCGGTGTCGGCCAAGACCGGCGAGGGTCTGGATCTGTTGCTGGAGATGATAATCCTGCTGGCCGAAATGAGGGAACTCAAAGCAGATCCGGACCGCCCCGCGGAAGGAGTAGTTATTGAAGGGCAGCTTGACAAGGGTCGCGGCCCGGTGGCCACAGTTTTGGTGCAAAAGGGGACCCTCAGGGTGGGGGACACCATATTGTGTGGAACCGCTTTCGGTAAAGTTCGAGCCATGGTGAATGACAAAGGTACCCGCATAACCGAGGCCGGGCCTTCAACTCCGGTTGAGGTCCTGGGGCTGACCGATGTACCCATGGCCGGTGATATATTCAGAGTGGTTGACGAGAAGATTGCCCGTCAGGTGAGCGCCCTGCGCTTAAGCGAGAAGAAGCGGGAGGAACAGGCCAAGACCAGCAAAGTATCATTGGATGATTTCTTTAAACAGATTCAGGAAGGCGAGGTCAAGGAGTTAAACCTGATTATCAAGGGGGATGTACAGGGGTCGGTAGAAGCTCTTACCCAGTCACTGGACCGTTTGTCGACTGATGAGGTTAAAGTCAATGTGATTCATACCGGGGTGGGAGCAGTAAATGAAAGCGACGTTATGCTGGCTTCGGCATCCAATGCCATTATAATTGGGTTCAATGTCAGGCCGGATTCCAAGGCCCGCAAGTATGCGGAGGACGAAAACATTGAAATCAGGCTCTATCGAGTGATATACGAGACCATAGAGGATATAAAGAAAGCGATGGCCGGATTGCTGGAACCGGAACACGTAGAACGATTCCAAGGGCGATCGGAGGTCAGAGCTACATTCAAGGTGCCGAAAGCGGGTGTTGTTGCCGGCTGCTATGTTTTGGAAGGCAAGATTACACGGAATGCCAATGTACGGGTCCTCCGTGACGGTACGGTCATTTATGAAGGCAAACTCTCATCCCTCAAAAGGTTCAAGGATGACGTCAGGGAAGTACCGGCGAACTTTGAGTGCGGTGTCGGGATCGAGGGCTTCAACGACATAAAAGAAGGAGATATTCTGGAGACCTATACCATAGAAGATGTCCCCCGCGAGTTATAGCACTGCACTCATTGGGTATGGTTATGTCTGGAAAGTGGTGGTGTTATGAATAAGAGAAGGCTTGACAAACTGGCCGAGGAAATCAAACGCGAGATTTCAGCCATTTTAACCGAGGAGGTTAAGGACCCGCGGATTAGTATGGTATCGGTCACCCGGGTAGAGGTTTCCAACGACCTCGGAGCAGCCCGGGTAATGCTCAGTGTTTTCGGTGATGAAAAGAAGCAGGCCGAAGTCATGCAGGCCCTGGAAAAGGCTCGAGGTTTTATTAGAACGGAGCTTTCCAACCGGATCCGATTAAGACAAACACCGGAGATAAATTTCAGGCTTGACCGGTCAATTGAACACAGTATCCGGATTTCATCAATAATTGATGAGTTGAAAAGCGACAGGAGTGGCGGAAGTGAACAGTGATGAACTTGAAACTGTGGCTCGGGCTCTGATACAGCAGAAAAAATTTACGCTTCTGGGCCATTCCATTCCCGACGGCGATTGTGTGGGCGCGGTTATTGCCATGATGTGGGCCCTTGCCAACATGGGGAAGGATGTTAATGCGATCATTGAGGACGGTGTTCCCTCGACTTACCGTTTTCTCAACGGCATCGAAAGGATAAGTTCCATATCGAACCTTCCTGATATAAATGACTGTCTGGTATACCTGGACTGCGCCACCAGAGAAAGGGTAGGGGACCGTTTGTCCGGTCTGATACCACCGCGCGCTGTGGTAATAAACATCGATCACCATGTAAGCAACGGGGGTTACGGCACTGTGAATCTGGTTGATGCCGGAGCGTCTTCTACCTGCGAAATCGTCTTCCGCCTGCTCAAAAAAATGAATCTGCCCATTACGATTGATATTGCGACTCCCCTGTATTGTGGAATTGTAATGGACACCGGGAGTTTTCAGTACTCCAATACCACCCCTGAAACCCTCCGGATAGCCGCCGAGCTCCTGGAGTACGGAGTTGATATAGATCTGGTCAGGAACAGATTGTTTGAGTCAAAATCCAGAGTTGAGGTAAACTTGCAGAAGAAGGCCCTGGACAGCCTGGAATTCAGTAAGGATGGACGCATCGCGTCCATGCATTTATCCTATGATGATTTGGCGCGACTGGGAGCGGTAAACCTCCATTTTGAGGGTACCATCAATATGGCTCGGAACATTGAGGATGTCGAAGTTGCTCTCTTGTTCCGAGAAATTGAGCCCGGTGTAATTAAGGTCGGTTTTCGTTCCAAACAGCTGGTTGATGTTAACCGGGTAGCCGCTGAATGGGGGGGAGGAGGTCACAAGCGGGCTGCCGGAGCTACCCTGCGCGGAGAACTGGAAGCGGTCAAAAAACTCGTGCTCTTGAAAGTTGAGGAGCATTTGCCGTGAATGGATTCCTAAATATCGACAAGCCATCAGGTATTACCTCTTATGATGTTATTCGTCGCTTAAAGCCATTTCTGCCCAGGACCAGGATCGGGCACCTGGGAACCCTGGATCCCATTGCTACGGGAGTTCTTCCCATTGCTATAGGATATGCGACGCGATTAATCGGGTATATTAAAGATAATACCAAGGAGTACCTGGCGGAGATGGTACTGGGCAGTGTTTCCGACACCCAGGACAGAACAGGGCGGATCAGCAGGGTAGCCGGGGAACCGGTCAGTGAGACCTCCATAGCCAAAGCCCTGGAAGGCATGGTAGGGGAACTTGAGCAGATCCCGCCCATGTATTCGGCGGTGCGTCACCAGGGACGGCGATTGTATGAACTGGCTCGTGAAGGAACGGCGGTTCCTGTCAAACCGCGAACGGTTACCGTGTATTATATTGAGATGCAGGAGGTCTTTCAGGAGAACGATCAGCAGATGGTGCGGTTTAAAATCGGATGCTCATCCGGTACCTATGTTAGAACCATCTGCCATGATGTGGGACAAACATTGGGGTGCGGAGCTTACCTGAACTCATTAATCCGGCTTCGCTCCGGCCCTTTTCAGATAGATGAGGCTTGTGGCTTGGATTCTATTGTTGATCATCCGGGTGAAATAAGTGCCCGTTTGCTGCCGCCCGATTTCCCGCTGCAGGATCTGCCGAGCGTGGTCTTGGAACCGCAGCAGGCATGGTCGGTGGCCAACGGCTCACCGGTATTGTGGCCGGAAGGTAAGGAAAACGAATTATACCGGCTTTATGACCGAAGTGGCCGCCTGCTGGCTGTAGCCCGCTGCCAGGCAGGCGAAAACGGACGGGTGCTCCAACCGGTAAAAGTCCTGACTGGGGGGTTGAAATAAAACCAAATGCAGATCATAACAACTACCGAAGGATTGAAAATGAAGAAGCCTATCGTCCTGGCTCTGGGGAACTTTGACGGGGTACATAAGGGCCATCAGCATCTCATCAGTGAGGCGATTAAAGAAGCCAAACAGAGTGGAGGAAGCTCCGTAGTAATGATCTTTGACCCGCACCCGCGCAAGGTTCTTTCTCAGGAAAGCCCGCTGTTGCTGACGACTGTCGAACAGAAAGCAAGTATCCTAGCCGAGATGGGACTTGATTATCTGGTAATTACTCCTTTTACCAAAGAGGTTGCCTCCTGGTCTCCGGAATACTTTGTCGACCATATCATACTGGAGACCTTCAATGCCTCCACGGTTTACGTGGGTTATAACTATTTCTTTGGCCGGGGCGCGTCGGGAGATGCGCGGCTCCTGCAGCAATTGGGGGAGCAGAAGGGATTTGCGGTCCGGATCATTGAACCGGTAATGGTAGCGGGACAGGTGGTCTCCAGTACCCTGGTGCGCAAGTGTCTTGAGGAAGGGGATGTGGAGGCCGTTTATGCTTTTACCGGCAGATTGCCGGTGCTTACCGGTAAGGTACAGCGGGGGGAAGGAAGGGATATCAAGTTCCCCACCGCCAATCTTGATTTTGATCCGGAGATGGCCCGGCCCGGTCGGGGCGTCTATGCGGCTCGAGCTATAGTCGACGGAAGGTCATATGATGCCGTGGTGAACATAGGCCAAAAGCCCACTTTTCATGATGATTACCCGATAGTAGCCGAAGCGCATATCCTTGATTTTAACGGCAATTTATACGATAAGGACATCGCGGTTATGCTGGTTAAAAAGCTCCGGGATGAACGCAAATTCCCCAGCCGGGAGGACCTCATTGCGCAGATCGAAAGGGATATACAGAACGCCAGAGAGGTCTTAAACAACTGGTCGGGGGGTTAGGCATTCATAGGAGTTGAAGCCTTGTACTCAGGAAACCGCCTTTGACCCAAACAGGCTGAAAATTCTTGATTGGGATGGAACATAATAATATATTATTGGGTTAAGTTTACACCAATTGAGCCCTGTGCTACAATTAATTCCGGTACGCATAGCTATTTCGCGGGCGGTGGTACCTTTTATGTATGAGGAGCATAATAAATTAGTGGATGCGATTAATATGGTGTCGGTTGCATACCATACCGAAGAGTTTGCACTGCTGCGCGAAGAACTGGAAGCAATTTACCTGAATGCAGGGGAAGGAGAACCGACAAAAACAGCATTTCGGGATGCACTGTACGCCATAATTTGTGAACAGGACGGGTAATCCAGGTGAGTTGCCAGTGAGGGTCTTAATTACCGAACACAGCCGTAAACGGCTTAAAGATTACCGGCAGTCGGGTATAAGTGATGAAGACCTGTATGAAGCCAGCTTAAGAATACCCGGACAAGTACCTGTAGCAACCAGATTTCGCGGTTTCGTGGCCCGCAGCGGGAAGGTCTTTGATCTTGTCGTTAAGGATATAGAAGATGGACGGTTGGTAATAACCGTCATCGGCAAGTCATGAACCCTGGCGAGGACGGCCGATACTCCGACGGATGTCTTGGCCAGCGGCGATTATAATAAAAGGAGGTGAAAACATGGCTCTTGACCAGGAAACGAAACAGCAGCTGATAAAGGATTTTCAGATACATGAGAATGATACCGGTTCGCCGGAGGTTCAGATTGCACTGCTGACCAACCGTATCAACTATCTCAACGAACACCTCAAAGTACACAAAAAGGATCATCATTCCCGCCGGGGGCTGTTGAAGATGGTTGGACAACGCCGGGCATTGTTGGACTATCTGCAGAAGAAGGATTTCGAACGATATCGTGCTGTGGTTACCCGACTCGGCCTGCGCAGATAAGAGCGGCTGTGCCCGCTCTTTTTAAATTCTCCGGCTGTGTCCCGTCCCGGTTAAGTGTTCCATCCTGCGGTATACGTCGGCAGGGAGACTTGGTTTAATCCGGGTTGGGGATGACAGAAGGGTAACCGTCCCGGTCCATGTGACCGGGGTTTTTTCAGATGAACAGTTGTACAAGGCAATTCGATTCAAGGAGGGATGTTAAGTGGTCCATGTTTATGAGACCGAAATAGCCGGGAGGCCGCTCAGAGTTGAGATTGGCAAGGTGGCCAAACAGGCTAACGGTGCGGCAATGCTCTATTATGGAGATACCGCTGTTCTCGTTACTGCAACAATGTCCAAAAAGCCCCGGGAGGGGATAGATTTTTTCCCGCTGACTGTGGATTATGAAGAACGCATGTATGCCGTGGGTAAGATCCCGGGGGGGTTTATTAAACGCGAAGGGAGGCCGACAGAGCAAGCGACCCTCTCCGCCCGCTTGATAGATCGGCCGATCAGGCCGCTGTTCCCCAAAGGATATCGTAACGATGTACATGTTGTTGCCACGATACTGTCGGTCGAACAGGACAATCCGCCGGATGTTACCGCTATCATCGGAGCATCGATCGCTCTTTGCATTTCCGATATTCCGTTTGGCGGTCCGCTGGGCGCGGTCAGCATCGGCATGGTCGACGGCAAGTTCATTGTGAATCCCACGGAAGAACAGACGATAAAAAGCGACCTGCATCTGGTAGTGGCCGGTACCCGTGACGCCATAATGATGGTTGAAGCCGGGGCCAACGAGATACCGGAAAACAAAATGCTCGATGCTATATTCCTCGGTCATGAGGTTATAAAAGAGATCGTAGAATTCCAGGAGAAGATAATCGCCGAGGTCGGTAAGCCTAAAGCGCCGGTTGAACTGGTAGAGATCGATGCTGAGATTCGAGCTGTGGTGCGGGAATATGCCGAGGATAAGATAAGGGAAGCTCTTCAGTGTCCCGATAAACTTCTGCGGGAAGAACGGACCGAGGAAGTAAAGAAGGAGGTCATGGAACACTTTGAAGAGGAGTACCCGGAAAAGGCGGCCGATATCGCAACCGTGCTGGATGAACTGGAAAAAGAAATAGTAAGGAAGATGATTCTGGATGAAGGCAAAAGGGTGGATGGCCGGGCCCTGGATGAGATAAGGCCGGTTACCTGTGAGGTAGGAATTTTGCCTCGCACCCATGGTTCCGGGTTGTTTACAAGAGGACAAACCCAGGTGTTGTCTGTTACCACCCTCGGAGCCGCGAGCGACGAGCAGATCCTTGACGGACTTGGTTTCACCGACTCCAAGCGTTACCTCCACCACTACAACTTTCCGCCCTACAGCGTTGGTGAAACAAGACCTATGCGCGGTCCGGGCCGGCGGGAGATAGGTCACGGTGCGCTGGCGGAACGAGCACTGTCATACATGATACCTTCACAGGAGGACTTCCCCTATACCATCAGGGTGGTATCCGAGGTTTTGGAATCAAACGGTTCGACCTCAATGGGAAGCGTATGCGGCAGCACACTGTCCCTGATGCACGCCGGGGTCCCCATAAAGGCTCCTGTATCCGGGATCGCCATGGGGCTGGTCAAGGAAGATGACCGGTTTGCGATTCTGAGCGACATTCAGGGTATTGAAGACGCACTGGGCGATATGGACTTCAAAGTCGCCGGAACCGCCAGGGGCGTAACCGCATTGCAGATGGATATAAAAATCGCCGGGGTTACCCGCGAAATACTGGAGAAGGCTTTGGCTCAGGCCAGGGAAGGCCGCATGCATATCCTGAATATAATGCTTCAAACCATCAGTAAGCCCAATCCTGAACTCTCACCGTATGCGCCGCGGATGATCAAGATGATGATCAACCCGGACAAGATCAGGGAGGTTATCGGAGCCGGCGGCAAGACGATCAAGAAGATCGTGGATGAGACCGGTGCCAAAATCGATATCGAGGATGACGGCTCTCTGTATATCACCGCCGTTGACCAGGATGCAGCCGAGAAAGCACGGCACTTGATCAACTGCCTGGTTCAGGATGTGGAAGTAGGCAAAACCTATATCGGGAAAGTGGTCCGCATCGTTGACTTTGGGGCTTTTGTCGAGATAATACCCGGGGTTCTGGGTATGGCAGGCAAAGAAGGCCTGGTCCACATCTCTCAACTTGCGGAAACCCGTACCGCCAAGGTCAGGGATGTCGTGGATGTCGGTGACGAAATACTGGTCAAGGTTACCGAAATCGACTCCCAGGGCAGAATCAATCTTTCCAGAAAAGAAGCCCTGCGCCAGATGCAGCGTCAAGGCAACAGCGGCATCGTCCGTAAGAAAGCCGATGATCGCTGAATAACCGAACAAATGAATAACCACGAAAAAAACCGAGTTCCTCGGTTTTTTGTTTTCTTGAATAGCACCAACCGGCAGCGAATAGTATTTACCGATTAGAACAATAGAGGGGTTCTGCTATTAGCGGAAAAATGTATCAGGTTACACTCAACCGCAAAGCCGTATTCATGGTGGGAATGCTGATCTTCCTGAGCGTTTATGCATCATGGATTGATCGGCTCGAAAGAAAGATATATGGAGTAAAGCCGGGTGTTTATATCGAAGAACAGAAGGTCGGAGGGTTTCTGCCGGAAGAACTGGAAGTAGTCCTGGACGAACTGGTGATCCGGTACCGGAAAATGCCCCGAAATCCCTACATTGACAGAGAAACAGGAGAGATAATTCCGGAAGAATACGGTGTTGAAGTAGATGTCCCGGCAACCTACCGGGCCATTTTCAGTGCTCCGGCAAACGCCCGGGTGCGTGTAATTACTAAACAAGTCCCCCCCTTGCATACCACCAAGGAATTGGAAGACGTCAACAGGCCGATCGGCTATTTTCACACCTGGTTTTACGGATCCTGGCATCGGTATGAGAATATTTCCCTGGCGTTGCTCAGCATAAACAACCAGATCGTTTGGCCGGGGGAAGTCTTTTCCTTTAACGACGTAGTAGGACCCCGGACCCCGGAACGCGGATACCGCAAGGCGCCGGTGATCGGCGGTGACGGGTTGGGGTTTGGGGGCGGGGTCTGTCAGGTTTCTACCACTCTGTATAATGCGGTGCTGAACGCCGGTCTGGAAGTGATTGAGCGCCATCCCCACAGTTCCAGGGTGCCATATGTGGCACCCGGCAAGGATGCGACGGTGGTTTTTGGCGCCCTGGATTTCCGTTTTCGAAACGACACCGATCACCCGGTAATAATCAAGGCCGGGATTAGCCGGGGAAAAATCTCGGTGCAAATTAACGGAAAGTAGGTGCGGGTTTTGCGGATCGTTTTTTTGCCATTGCGGTTTGTTGCTGCCCTCTTGGTGAGCTTTGTACTGCTTGCGGCTGCTGGTGGCGGTTATATGGTATACCTGAGCCGCCAGCAACCCGAGGTATCAAGGGTCAGTTCACCGTACTACCAGGGAATAACCAATAAGAAGATGGTTTCGCTGACATTCAACGTGGACTGGGGTGAGGAATACCTGCCTCAACTGCTGCAGATCCTGAAGGACGAAAACGTTAAGGCTACTTTTTTTGTTACCGGAAGGTGGGCTGAAAAACAGCCGGATTTGGTCAAACAGATAGTAAAAGACGGGCATGACCTGGGAAACCATGGTCATGGACACCGCCATCTCAAGAACATGTCCAATGAGCAGATTGCTAAAGAAATAAGGGATGGGGAAAAGATCCTGCAGGGTATAAGCGGACAAAAACCGAAGCTGTTTGCCCCGGCTTACGGTGAAATCGATGAGCGGATCAACCGGATTGCAGTGCAGCTGGGCTATGAGGTGATTATGTGGAGCCTGGATACCATTGACTGGCAGAATCCGGATGTGGCAACGATAGTAAAAAGGGTGGTTCCTCGAATCCATAATGATGCCATCATCCTGATGCACCCCACCAAGCCTACCGTTGAGGCTCTGCCACAGATAATCAAACAGCTTAAAGAAGAAGGCTATCAGATGGTACCGGTTTCCCGCCTGATTTCTGAGACAGCGGATAATGGGTCCGGAAACGGCAATTAAAACAGATATGAGTTTGATCGTGAGAATACGCGTTAGCTATACGGCTGAAAAACGGCGTACATAACAAGCCTGCCTGCTAATATCAGTTATTCGGTCACCCTCCTGACGGGTAGCCTGAACAAAGACATGGTATTCACACAACAGCGGGGAGTGATCCTGTGAAAAGGTCTTCATTGCTCATTGCTTTTGCGATTGCCTTTTCCTGGCTGCTTATTTGTCCGGGGGCGGTGTCGGCGGTTCCCCGGGTCGGTGCCGGAGCCTACAGCGTTTATGACCTGGAAACCGGCCAGTTTTTGGGTGGTAAGAACTGGCGCAGTCCGATGCCCCCCGCCAGCACGACCAAGATAATGACGGCCCTTTTGGCCGAGGAGTATCTTGATTTGGATGAAATCGCTCTGGTGAGTGAACAGGCCGCTCGGACCCCGCCGACGACCATAGGCCTCAGAGCCGGTCAGGAGATGCGGGTTAAAGACCTTCTGGTGGCCGCTCTCTTGAGCTCGGCCAATGATGCCACGGTGGTCCTGGCTGAACGAATAGCCGGCAGCGAAGAGCTCTTTGCCCATTTGATGAACAAGAAGGCATTCGTACTGGGGGCTATGTCCACTACTTTTAAAAACAGCAACGGCCTGCCCGCCGAAGGTCATCTTAGCACCTGCCACGATCTGTTTATCATATCGCGGGCCGCTCTCCAGAAACCCTTTTTTGCCGAGACTGTTGCCAAGACCGAAGAATATATAAACCACCCCGGATACCCGCAGGGGAAACTGCTCAAAAACACCAACCGTCTCCTGGCAACCTATCCGGGCACCAAAGGAATCAAGACGGGAACGACCGATTCTGCCGGCAAGTGCCTGGTCGGCCTGGCGGAGAGAAACGGTCGACAACTGGTTACCGTGGTCCTGCGCGCGGGTGACCGGTACAGCGCAACCAAAACCCTGTTTGATTACGGTTTTGAAAGCGTCTCCCGCACCATGGTGATTGACAAAGGCCAAACCTTCAAGTTTTTAAGGGTTGATTACGGCGATGCGGCCAAGGTGGCGGTGTTTCCGGAAAGAGACTGCATAATCTGGCTTCCGGAAAATGGGTTGGTAGAGGTGGAAAAAAAGGTGGTTCTGGATTACCGTCCGCAGGCCCCGGTTAATAAAGGAGAAACAATAGGTATAATAAAGCTGTATTATCAGGGAGAGTTGGTGGACGAAGTTCGACTGGAAGCAGCCTCCCAGGTTGAAAGGATACCGTCGGGTGTTTGGAGAATTATCAAAAGAGCAATGAACTACAACCGGGAAGACCATCGATCCGGGGATGTTTCCGGGTCTTGTTGCGGAATTTAGAAACCAGCACTATTGCCCCGTGTGCCCTGAATGACAATGATTCGCCCAGAGATGATTGAAATCAACTGTTTTTAGTTTGGAGGTTTTTTTGTGGTAGTACAAAAGCGTGTTCTGCCCAATGGTGCGACGGCTGTTATCGAAGAAATACCACATGTCAGGTCAGCGGCTATCGGCGTGTTTGTAAAGGTGGGGTCCAAGCACGAACCGGAGGAATTGAACGGCATCTCCCACTTCATCGAACACATGCTCTTCAAAGGGACCGAGAGGATGAGCGGACGCGAGATAGCTGAAGCCTTCGAGAGAATGGGCGGTCAGCTCAATGCCTACACAACCAAAGAACATACCTGTTTTTATGCCCGGGTTCTGGATGAAAACCTTTACGAGGCCATGGATGTATTGTTTGACATGCTCTTCAACTCAACAATGAATGAAAAGGACGTGGATACCGAGCGGGGAGTCATCCTGGAAGAGATCAATATGTACGAAGATACACCCGACGAGCTTATTCACGATGTCTTCTCCCAGACGATCATGGCCGGACACCCATTGGGGAGACCGGTTTTGGGCAGGCAGGAAAACATCGCCTCCATGCCGCGGTCTACCATTTATGAGTATTATCGTGCGTTTTACCACCCGGTAAACATGGTGATCTCCGTGGTAGGGAACATCAACAGCGAAAAGGTTTTGGAGCGCCTGGCGAGCTACACCGGCTATCAGCAGCAGCCCGGGATTCCGAGGGAAGCCGCGGCACCCCGGTTAAGCGATGGCATAAACCTGGTGCCCAAGGATATTGAACAGGTTCAGATCTGCCTGGGAGTTCCAGGCATTCCCTATACCGATGAGCGGAGATACACCCAGAATGTGATGAACAGCATACTGGGAGGCGGTATCAGTTCCCACCTTTTCCAGAAGATCCGCGAAGAGAGGGGACTGGCTTACAATGTTTACTCCTACCCCTCAACCTACCGGGAGGCCGGAACCTATACCATTTATGTGGGAACAGGTCCCGGCAAGGTTCGGGAGTTCTTTGCCTTGCTGAGAGACGAGCTGGATCGGTTTATCCGCGAGGGAGTGACAGCCGAAGAGGTGAGAAGAACGCAGAGCCAGATCAAGGCCAATCTCTATTTGGGAATGGAAAGCGTCATGAGCCGCATGAACCGCCTGGGCAAATCCGAGGTATTGTATGGGAAAATAACCCCGGTAGAAGAGGTTATTGAAAAAGTGTATGCCGTAACCCCTCAGATGGTCAAGGAGTATGCTTATGAAATCTTTGGCAAACAGCCCTATGCCCTGGCGGTCATCGGTGAACAGTCGATCCTTCCCGAGGTTGAAATGAGCTTCCGTGAGCTGGAGAGTTTTATGCGTGCGTAGTTGGATTGGAGCTTCCAACGATGTATGGATGCGGCATTAAGTGCGGTATGCAGGGGTTTCGTGGGAGCGTGCCGGTGCCTAAAAAAGATATGCTATGTGAACACCCGATCATTGAAGCAGGTTTTACGAAAGGTGGAACAATCGTCGATGGACATAGAAGTTAAGGTAAAGGTCCTGGAGCACGGACAGGGGTTGGGTTTGCCGGAGTACATGACTGAAGGTGCTTCCGGAGTCGACCTCCGGGCGGCGATAACCGAACCTGTCACCATCAAGCCCCAGGGTATAGCGTTGATCCCCACCGGTATATCCCTGGCTATTCCTCCCGGTTATGAAGCCCAGGTAAGGCCCCGCAGCGGACTGGCGTCCAAATACGGTTTAACCATATTGAATTCACCGGGGACCATTGATGCCGACTACCGCGGTGAGATCAAGGTCATAGTCATAAACCTGGGGGACAATGATTATATTGTAAAGCGGGGAGAGAGAATAGCGCAGATGGTCTTTTGCCAGGTAGCTCGAGCGAGTTTCCGGCTGACTGAGGACCTGAGCGAGACAGCTCGTGGCCAGGGGGGATTTGGTCACACCGGCTAGGGGGGATGAGCTTGCGGATGAGCGAGCTGATCGGCAAAGAGATTATTAATATCAATGACGGACTGAAAATGGGGCAGGTCGGTGATTCCGATCTGATAATCAACCCTGAAAGCGGAGAGATTCATTCGATAATCCTTCCCAATCGCGGCAATTTTGTAAACCTGTGGATAGATCGGCAGAAAATCGTGGTTCCCTGGGAAGCAGTCAGAAAGATTGGCCGTGAGGTTATTGTCGTAGACCTTGACCATACCAATCCCCGTTTTCGCAGCCACAGCTTTTAGGCACCTGCCAAGCACAAACACCAGGTTGACTCAACATGGCGAAAGGATACACTATTGTTAGAAAGCATCCAAGGGGGAACACATTATGGCAAAAGAACTGCAGGTGATGGTTGTTGGGGCCTTGGGGAAGATGGGGAGAGAAACCGTTAAGGCGGTCAAAATGTCCGACAACCTGGTACTGGCCGGAGCAGTGGATGTAAAAGCCGGTAACGCAAAAGTATCGGACATAACCGGTGATGAGAATGACTCCCTGCCGATTTGGCAGGACCTTGACGAGGCCCTTGATGCCGTAAGAGTTGACGTGGTGGTTGATTTTACGAATCCCCAGGCCGTTTACAATAACGCCCGCAGTGTGCTGCGGCACGGTATACCGTGTGTTGTCGGTACTACCGGGCTGAGTGAGAGGGAAATCGGCGAGCTGGAAAAGCTGGCTTTGGAAAACGGGACCGGTATCGCGATTATCCCGAACTTTGCTATCGGTGCCGTTCTCATGATGCGGTTCGCCGAGGAAGCCAGCCGCTATTTTGCTCAGGTGGAGATAGTTGAGCTTCATCACGACGGCAAACTGGATGCTCCTTCAGGAACTGCGATCAAAACCGCAGAGATGATTGTCCGCCATCGACAGGGGATACCGCCGTCACCGCGCGGGCAGTTTGAGAAATATCCGGGAGCCCGGGGCGGACAGGTAAACGGTATACGGGTTCACAGCATAAGGCTCCCCGGTTTGGTGGCTCACCAGGAAGTAATTTTCGGCGGGCAGGGCCAGACACTGACCATACGGCATGATTCTTACAATCGCGAGTCTTTCATGCCCGGGGTATTGCTTACAATCCAGAAGATCATGGATATTAAAGGACTGATTTATGGGTTGGAGCACCTTCTCTAGCTGTAGATTGCGAAAACTATATTTATACTAAATAAGAATAATTTCTCCGGTACCGGAGACATTCCAATTGCATACCTTTATTGAAGAAGACCGGCAGCCGGCCAACCTTTGCTGGAGCCGGCTTTTCACGTTCTTGATATGATTTACGTATACTGTTGATAGTTAGTGTATAAAAGGCCTAAGAGGGGTGCTTTTTGTGAGTTCGGCCTTATCTGGAGTCAAGATTGCGGTTCTGGGTGGGGACGATCGGGAATTGATTCTGATATCCGAATTGGTTACTCTTGGGGCTACCGTTACCGTGGTAGGCTTCCCTCGTGAGAGAATCAAACACGGCGCCTTCATAAGCAAATCCGTGGAGGACGGGTTGTTCGAAGCCGAGGTTGCGATACTCCCCATGGTGGGAACCGATATCCGGGGTTACATACGTGCCGTCTATACTGAAGAGAAGCTGCAAATCACCGAGAAAGCCCTTCAAGGCATGGCGATACCATCAATGCTGATCATTGGTACTGCCCGTCCTTTTCTCAGAGAGTGGACTTCAAAACTGGGTATTACGCTGGTTGAAATCGCAGAAATGGATGATGTAGCCATCCTCAACTCCATCCCCACAGCTGAAGGAGCTGTACAAATCGCCATGCAAGAGATGAAAACTACCATCCATGGCAGCCGGGCCATGGTGTTGGGGTTTGGCCGTGTTGGCATGACCCTGGGCAGGACGTTGAAGGCATTGGGAGCAACGGTATTGGTTGTTTCTCAAGATGACGGTGAATTGGCCCGGGCCTACGAGATGGGATGCCAGCGGATTCGTTTAAATGACCTGGCAGACAACCTCAATTGGGTCGATGTGATATTCAATACCATCCCGGCCCCGGTATTGACCGGCGAGATCCTGAGAAGGATGAGTCCTGATACCCTGATAATCGATCTCGCTACAGCTCCCGGAGGTACCGATTTCGCGGCCGCCAACGAGTACGGAATAAAAGCCCTGCTGGCCCCGGGATTGCCGGGGAAGGTGGCTCCTATTACGGCCGGACGGGTACTGGCGGAGGTCGTTCCCCGGTTAATTGAAAAAACAATGATCAAGGCTTACGACCAATTGCATCTTGCTTGAATGGAGGGAAACGTGCAGTGCAGTTAAACGGCGTGTCGATTGGTGTTGTGATGACAGGCTCGCATTGTACGGTGGGAGCGGTATTACCCGCAATTAAGAGATTGAAAGATGAAGGAGCTTTGATCACATTTATTTTTTCATATACTCTGAACTTCACGGACAACCGTTTCCACACTGTGGACGAACTGAAAAAAGAGGTTGCGGCGATAACAGATAACCCGATTATAACCACTATTACCGATGCGGAACCAATTGGACCCAACAAGCTTTTTGATGTGCTGGTGGTAGCGCCCTGTACCGGGAATACCCTGGCAAAGATGGCTAACGGCATTACCGATACCCCGGCATTGATGGCCATTAAAGCCCAGCTGCGCAATCAGAGGCCAGTAATTATCGCTATTTCAACCAATGACGGCCTGGGATGCAATGCCAGAAACCTGGGTTACCTGCTGAATGCCAAAAACGTTTACTTTGTCCCCTTCCGTCAGGATGATCCTATAAACAAGTCGACGTCTCTGGTCGCCGATATGGACAGGATGTTTGATACGGTGGTATATGCCTTGCAAGGCAAGCAGGTTCAGCCGCTGCTTTTGGGACCTCTCGGCGAAGTCGGCTAGCCGTTGAACCGGTATATCAAAAGGGTTCGAGTTATAGCCCAGCCGCACCCGGGGTATTGCCCCAAGAGGAACAGCATTCGAGCATACTCCTGTCAGCCTTGGCTTCATCGTATTGGTCACCCCGCTTTGATGTGTTAAAATACATCTTAGATTTTGTTGCCGGGAGGTTATAACTTTGGCGGGAGCAAGGATTGCAGTAGTAGGTGCGACCGGCGCCGTAGGACAGGAAATACTCACGGTTTTGGAAGAAAGAGGATTTCCGGTTAACAACCTGATTTGTCTGGCCGATCCGCGGGAAGCCGGCACCAAGCTAAGTTTCAAGGGCGAAGAGATTGTTGTTGAGGGAGCCGGTCCCGATAAATTTAAAGGCATCGATATAGCATTTTTCGCAGTTGGAGGAGAAATAAGCGAAGAACTGGCGCCGGAGGCTGTCCGTGCCGGCACGGTAGTAATTGATAACAGTTCCGCCTTCCGCCTGAAAGATGATGTTCCTCTGGTGGTACCGGAGGTTAACCCGGGGGATGTTAAGGAACACAGGGGCATCATCGCCAATCCCAACTGCTCCACCATTATAATGGTTGTGGCCATTAACCCCATACATCTGGCTGCAGGGATCAAGCGAGTGATTGTGTCAACTTACCAGGCGGTTTCGGGAGCCGGCAAAGCAGGACTTGAAGAATTGGAGGAGCAGGTCCGCTGCTATGTAGAAGGACGTCCCTTAACCAGCAGGGTATTCCAGCATCAGATTGCCTTTAATCTGATTCCCCATATAGATGTCTGGGTTGAGAAGGACTACTCCCGAGAGGAAATGAAGATGGTTTGGGAGACGAGAAAGATAATGCACCTCGACAACCTGCCGGTCAGTCCCACCACGGTGAGGGTTCCGGTTTTGCGGAGTCACTCGGAATCCGTCAATCTTGAGACGGAACGCAAGATTACGGCATCCGAGGCCCGGGAAGTGCTCAGCAGAGCTCCCGGGGTGGTCGTAGTTGACAACCCGCACAATAATGAATACCCTATGCCATGGTTTACATCCAATCGCGATGAGGTCTTTGTGGGGAGAATCCGGGAGGATATATCAATCGATCAGGGAATAAACATGTGGGTGGTCGCAGACCAGATACGCAAAGGAGCCGCCACCAACGCAGTACAGATTGGGGAGATCGTTGTCCGGGACAATCTGTTTTAGTTGTTAGCACTGTCAATGGGTTGTTAAGTGTTTTAAGTTGTTTAGTGTTTTAAAATGTGATTTTTCACCTGCCGGTGGTTAAGCACCCCGTCGGGGAAGGCGTGGTGCTGAATCCTGCCGGGGGTTGCTGATGTTTTTACTAATGACAGTGGGGTGTCAGCTTGGGAATTGTAATTCAGAAGTTTGGCGGTACCTCCCTTTCCACTCCGCAGCAGAGGGAAAGGGTATGTCAGGCGATTCAAAGGGAACGCCATAAAGGCAACAGCGTGGTGGTCGTAGTTTCGGCTATGGGGAGGGCTGATGAGCCTTACGCTACCGACACCCTTATTAATCTGCTGAAAAGGGATAATCTTAACCCCAGCCGCAGGGAACTTGATATGCTGATGTCCTGTGGGGAGGTTATTTCCGGCGTAGTCCTCACCAATAAACTGCAGTCCCACGGTGAGCAGGCGGTGTTTTTAAACGGCCTACAGGCTGGGATTAAAACCAATTCCAATCACGGAGATGCACGGATTGTTGCCATTGACACCAGACTCATAAAGAAGTACCTGGCCGAGGATTATGTGGTGGTCGTAGCAGGTTTTCAGGGGATTTCCGAGGAAGGGGAAATAACCACCCTGGGCAGGGGAGGCAGCGATGTAACGGCCGCTGCACTCGGGGTAGCACTGGGAGCCGACGTGATTGATATTTACACCGATGTTGAGGGAATAATGACCGCTGACCCGCGGATTGTAAAAAATGCCAGATTGCTGGATGCTGTGACCTACAATGAGATCTGCCAGTTGGCACGCGAGGGGGCCAAGGTAATCCATCCCCGAGCGGTGGAGATTGCCATGGAAAGCAACATTCCCTTGCGGGTTCGTTCCACCTTTAGCGACAGCACCGGTACCCTGGTTGGGAATTACGGCGAGTTTAACGGGGAGTCGGTTCAGATAAGAAGGGACCGGCTCATAACCGGTATCACTCAGATGCCCGACATAACCCAGATCAGGGTGGACATTAAGGGGGAGGCCGGACTTCCCCTCAGAGTATTCAAGGCCATGGCCCTGGCTGAGATAAGTGTGGACTTTATCACGGTTACCAGGGAGGTAGTCATCTTCACCGTGCTTAAGGAAGTGGCAGATCGGGCCCGTGAAATACTGGAAAACCTTGGACTAAGCGTTGTAACCGAACCAGATTGCGCCAAGGTTGCGATTGTAGGTGCTGCCATAACCGGTATACCGGGAGTCATGGCCAAGGTCGTTGAAGCCTTGACTCTGAATGGCATTGAGATATTACAGTCCGGAGATTCCTACACCAACATCTGGTGTTTGGTGAAGCGAGACCAAATGGAACAGGCGGTTAAAGCGTTGCACGACAAGTTTGATCTGGGCAATCAGGAAGGAGGGGAATTTTGATGGAACTTCCAAGGCTTATGACGGCTATGATTACACCGTTTAACGAACAACAGGAGGTTGATTATAAAAAGGTAAGGGAGTTGGCCATACACCTGGCCGATACCGGAAGCCAGGGGATTGTTGTTTGCGGCACCACCGGGGAGTCTCCTACGCTCAAGGATGATGAGAAACTGGAGATGTTCTCGGTAGTTCAAGATGCAGTCGGCTCCAGGGTCCAGGTTTGGGCCGGTATAGGCAGCAATTCAACCGCTCACACGCTGGAGCTGGCCAGAGAAGTTGGAAAGCTGAAGATAGACGGGGTTATGGCTGTTACCCCTTATTACAACAAACCAAGCCAGGAAGGATTGTACAGGCATTTCCGCGCCATAGCCGAGGCTGCGCCTCTGCCGGTAATGCTGTACAATGTACCGGGCCGAACCGGGATCAACATGCTCCCCGCTACGGTAAAGAGATTGGCGGCTATCGACAATATAGTGGCTCTGAAGGAAGCCAGCGGGAATATGGATCAGATGTCGGAACTGGTTAGATCGACACCAACCGATTTCGTGATCTACAGCGGGGATGATTCCACAACCCTCCCGATGATGTCCCTGGGAGCTCATGGTGTGGTAAGTGTCGCTTCTCACATAGTAGGCCGGGAAATCCGCGATATGATCGAGGCTTATATAGCGGGAGACATAAAAAAGGCTGCCGCTGTTCACAGCCGTCTCTATCCCATATTCAAGGTCTTATTTATCACCTCCAATCCGGTTCCGCTTAAGGAAGCCCTGAGATTGTTGGGTAAGGACAGCGGTGTGGTGCGAGCCCCGTTGTGTCCTCCTTCCGAGGGTGAATGTTCGGAGATAAAACGAGTCCTGCAGGAATACGGGCTGATTTAGAAACCAATTAAACAACCCGAGGCCTCATATTAGGCAATTTTTGTTGTACATGGGCCAATCATCGCGGGAACGTCAAGTTGGCGAACAGGCCGAGTATACGGGTTGCCGGCTCAGTCTGCCTTGTAAATTTAGGAGGCTTTGTTTATAATTGAGTAGATTCAACTGTCCGGATTCGTTATATGGAGACCGATCGCTGTAGTGACAGGAGGTGCTAAATGGCAGAAAACGATTACAAGTTGCAGATAATTCCTCTCGGAGGTCTCGGTGAAATCGGAAAAAACATGATGGTGATCAGGTATCAGGACAGCATTATCGTTATCGATGCTGGTCTGATGTTTCCGGAGGAAGAACTACTGGGAATTGATATTGTCATTCCAGATATAAGTTATCTTATTGAAAATCGCGAAAAGGTTAAGGGAATAATTCTTACTCATGGACATGAAGACCATGTTGGTGCACTGCCATATCTGCTAAAGGAGATAAATGTTCCTGTATACGGAAGCAGGTTAACATTAGGTATAGTAGAGGCCAAGCTTAAAGAACACCATCTCGGCAAAACCACCATGATACCGGTCAAACCCCGAGATGTTATTAATATCGCTCCTTTTGAGATCGAGTTTATCAGGGTAATCCACAGCATACCCGATTGTCTGGGAGTTGCAATCCACACCCCGCTGGGGGTCATATTTCACACCGGGGACATAAAACTGGACCAGACCACGGTGGATGGAGAACTGGTGGACTATCGTAAGCTGGCGGAGCTCGGTGAAAAAGGGGTACTGCTCCTGATGTCTGACAGCACCAATGCGGACAGGCAGGGGTATACACCATCGGAAAGAGTGGTTGGTGACACCTTTGAAGACCTTTTCCGGCGATGTCATGGCAGGATAATAATCACCACCTTTGCCTCCAATGTTCATCGCATTCAACAGGTAATAAATACGGCCAACCGGTATGAGCGCAAGGTGGCCCTGGTGGGCAGGAGCCTGATCAACAATGTTAATATTGCCAGGGAACTTGGTTACCTGACTATCCCTGAAAATAGCTTGATCGATATGGAGGATATCAACCGCTACGCGCCAAGTGAACTGGTGATAATAACCACCGGCAGTCAGGGTGAACCCATGTCGGCTCTAACCCGTATGGCTATGGCAGACCATCGCTGGGTTGCGATACAGCCGGGAGACACGGTGATAATATCGGCAACGCCAATTCCCGGTAATGAAAAACTGGTGGCCAGAACTGTAGACCACCTGTTCAGGCAGGGTGCGGAGGTAATCTATGAGAGATCCGCAGGGGTACACGTTTCTGGTCATGCAAGTCAAGAAGAGCTGAAGATACTGATCAATTTGATGCGACCTAAGTACCTGCTTCCGGTTCATGGGGAATACCGTCATCTGATGAGACATGCCCGGATAGCGGAATCACTGGGCATGGATGAGTCCAGGGTTATTGTGGCAGAAAACGGACAGGTTATCGAGATAACCAAGGATAAGGTTGTAACCACCAACAAAGTTACTGCCGGACGTATCCTGGTTGACGGGTTGGGCGTAGGAGATGTGGGCAACATTGTCCTGCGCGACCGCAAGCAGTTGTCTCAGGACGGTATTATTATCGCGGTAGTGACCATTAATAAGGACACTGGAGCGTTGGTAGCAGGTCCGGACATTGTATCACGCGGGTTTGTTTATGTACGGGAATCGGAAAAACTGATTGAGGACTCCAAAGCAAAGGTAAGGGAAGCCCTGGCAATTTGCGAACAGCGTAATATGAGGGACTGGGCATCGATAAAATCTCAGGTCAGAGAAATCCTCAGCAAATACCTGTATGAACAGACTCGAAGACGACCCATGATCATGCCGATAATTATGGAAGTCTAGTGGAGCACTTATAAGACGAATACCGGTTTGACAGGGAATGTAATCGTTTCCCCGGCTTCAGCAGCGGAGCCGGGGAAACTTTTTTCGCGCACCCAATCGCCAAATAAGAAATCCTTCTTCCAATGAGCGGAATCTCCCGCTCAACGGCCGCCGGCCACCCAATCCCCATTAAGAAATCCTTCTTCCGATGGAGTCTTTTTCCTGCCTGTAACTCCCTGACTATTTTGCCGCCTTTCTCGAGATAATAAGAAAAAAATCGGGAGGTAAAACCATGGCTACGGGAACCGAGCAAAAACCGATGTCGGCCGAAAAAAAAGCTGATGCCATAAAAGAGTTTGGGCAGACGGATGTTGCCGGGTTTCAGAGCGACATACACTGCATTTCGATCATCGGGCAGATTGAAGGCCATATGATCCTGCCGCCCCAGAACAAGACCACCAAGTATGAACACATAATTCCCCAGCTGGTAGCAGTAGAGGAGAACCCGGCGATTAAAGGCCTCTTGGTGATTTTAAACACTGTGGGCGGCGATGTAGAGGCGGGTTTGGCCATTGCCGAAATGATTGCCAGCATGTCCAAACCTTCCGTTTCCATCGTTTTGGGAGGGGGACACTCGATAGGCGGGCCGATAGCCGTCAGCACTGATTACTCCCTTATAGCTCATACGGCCACCATGACCATTCATCCCATCAGGTTGAGCGGACTGGTTATCGGCGTTCCTCAAACCTATGAGTACCTGGACAAAATGCAGGACCGGGTGGTGAGATTCGTAACCTCTCACTCCAGGATTACCGATGCCAAGTTCCGGGAACTGATGTTCAGGACCGGGGAGCTGGCCAGGGATATCGGTACGGTCTTGGTGGGCAAGGACGCTGTGGAAGTGGGTCTGATCGATGCTGTGGGAGGAATAAAAGAAGCGGTAGCCGAATTGAGACGACTGATCGATCAGAAAGAGAAAGGGGCAGTCCATTGATTATCTATACCGGATATGAGGATTATTTTACGGTTTGGGAAAACAGCTGGGAAGAGGTAGAGATCGACCTTGACGGCTCGAGTCGGCTGGTTGTAAGGCCGCAGGGCTTCAACCGCGCCACGGTTCTTCGGATCATAGCGTCTGATCCCCAGTTATACCTTCGTCCCGAATTTCAGCCGGGCATGGAGATCGAGCTGCCGCTGAAATATTCGAAAGCGCGATAAACAAAACTTTTTGTTGTACCCATACCAAGCCTGATTCCATCAAGCCTTGCGTACTGCCGATGGGAATAAAGCCGTAACGGCTCACGACAAGATATTTGGAATACTCTGTCCCCGGTGTGCTATAATTTATGGAGCAAAATTGGGGGGATAGAGTATTGACTATTCTTGAGGCAGTTATATTGGGACTTGTACAGGGTCTAACCGAATTCTTACCGGTGAGCAGTTCAGGCCATCTTGTCATCTTTCAGCACCTGCTTAAGGTTCAGGAACCCCCGCTGACGTTTGACACCCTGGTACATTTGGGAACACTCATACCTGTATTCATTATCTTCTGGAAGGATATTGCCGATATAATAAATAGACCGTTTTCCCGCCTGCCGCTGTTGATCGTGGTGGGATGCATCCCGGCGGCTGTTATGGGTATCGGCCTCGAGCCTATGTTTGAAAAGGCATTCGAGTCGCTTTTGGTGGTGGGCATCGGACTTCTAATAACCGGGGGCATTCTGGTATTATCAGAAAAAGTGGCAGCCAGTAATATAAGGAATAAAAACTGGTCAACCATGACCGCTTGGGATGCTTTGTTGATCGGGGTAATGCAGGGTATTGCCATAACGCCGGGCATTTCCCGTTCCGGTTCCACCATTGCCGGCAGCCTCTTGCGGGGTTTGGACCGAGAGTATGCAGCGCGTTTCTCGTTCCTGCTGTCAATTCCCGCAATCCTGGGGGCGAGTTTGCTGCAGCTTAAGGATTTGCCGGCCGGTGCCTTTGACGGTTTAAATTGGCTTCCCTATGTGATAGGACCGGCAATTGCAGCCGTTTCCGGATATATCGCCATTAAGCTGGTCTTGAGGTTTTTAAGGAGCGGACGCTTGAGCGTCTTTTCCTACTACTGCTGGGCGGTTGGAATAATTACCCTGATTTCCTATATAGTTTTTTAATGAATATGGGAAAACGCGGCAATGACGAAGCTCATTCCATCGATGGGAGGGGTGGATTTTGCCAAGGGCGGCCAAAAACAAGAATATCAAGAAGCAGAAGAAGCCGCGCATCGAATTGCATGCGGGTTTACTTGCAGGTATAGGTATTTTCTTGATCGCCAGTCTCTTGTATTACAGCGGGAAACCGCACGACAATGAAATTATCGGCTTGCTGGGAACCAACCTGGTTTTGGGAATGGAAAAGCTTTTCGGGCCGGTCAGTATCATACTGCCGATCTTCCTGATCCTGTGGGCAATACATATGGCCCGGGCTCGAAGTTACTGGTCTTCCCGCATGACGGGGATAACCCTGATTTCGTGTTCAATACTGGTTTACTGCGCCATGTACCAGATCCCCAAAGGCATACTGGTATGGGAAGCGGCCCGGTCGGGACTTGGCGGGGGTATAGTCGGCGGTCTGATTACGGTTGTTTTAATGAAATTGACCGGCACTGTCGGTACCAACCTTATCATGGGGATATCATTTCTTGCCGGGTTGCTCTTGCTCGTAAACCGTTCACTTAACGACATACAGGACATCCTGAAAGGATGGACGCAGGATACCTTGTCTTTTTTGGACCGCCTGATGTTTTATGAAGAAGAATCCAAACCACCCGAACCGATAATCGTAGGTGCGGGGCCGGTCAAGCAGGAAGTCACACCTCCTCCACCTGTAATAGATGAAATCCAACCGCCAAAAGTGATCGAGGAACCTCCTTACATACCGTCTCCCATACGAAAAAGAGCAAATTCCGCGAACTACAACCGCCCGCCGTTGGATCTTCTTAATCCAGTGGACAGTGACAGAGCCTTTAACAAGAGCGACATTAAGGAGAGCATCAAGACTTTGGAGGACACCTTTGCCAACTTCGGGATGAAGATCAAGGTCAATCAGGTGAGCTGCGGTCCGGCGGTAACCCGTTATGAACTGCAGCCGGCTCCCGGCATCAAGGTGAGCAAAATCTTGAGCCTTACCGATGATCTGCAGCTGAGCCTTGCTGCACGGGGCATTCGAATCGAGGCTCCCATACCCGGAAAATCGGCGGTGGGTATTGAGGTGCCCAACGAGAAAATCGCCCAGGTGGGTCTGCGCAATATCCTGGCATCAAGCCTGTTTCAGGACTCGCCGAAAACCCTCACCTTTGCTCTGGGAGAAGATATCTCCGGCAACCCGGTGGTGGCAAGCCTGGAGGATATGCCTCATCTGCTGATTGCCGGTTCAACCGGTTCAGGCAAGAGTGTGTGCCTCAACAGTTTAATACTGAGCCTGCTTTACAAAGCATCGCCGGAAGAGGTGAGGCTGGTTTTAATCGATCCCAAGATGGTGGAATTGACCGTTTTCAATGGGGTTCCTCACCTGATGGCCCCGGTAGTCACCGATCCCAAAAAAGCGGCCGTGGTCCTCCGCTGGATGCTTTCGGAGATGGAGAAACGCTACAAGCGGTTTTCAGAGGAAGGAGTCAGAGATATCTATCGCTTTAACGAGGTAAGTCAGGAGCGGCTGCCTTTCATTGTTATTGTAATTGATGAGTTGGCCGATCTGATGATGGTATCGCCGGTAGAAGTTGAGGATGCCATATGCAGGTTGGCCCAGATGGCGAGAGCGGCCGGGATCCATCTGGTGGTAGCCACGCAAAGACCCTCGGTGGACGTGGTGACCGGCATTATAAAAGCGAATATTCCCTCCAGGATTGCCTTTGCCGTCTCCTCCCAGACTGACTCCCGGACCATACTGGATATGGGTGGGGCCGAAAAGCTGCTGGGACGCGGGGATATGCTGTTTTTCCCGGTTGGAGCTACCAAACCCATAAGGGTGCAGGGAGCCTACGTCTCTGATGCTGAACTGGAAAGGGTGGTTGAATACCTCCAAGCCCAGAGTAACGAAGAAATGCCGTCGATGCCGGAATGGGAGACAACCCTGGAGAGCGGATCCGATTTGGAGATGGAGGATGATCTTTTCTGGGAAGCGGTCAGGATTTTTGTGGAAACGAAAAAAGCGTCGGTGTCACTGCTGCAGCGCAAGCTTCGCGTTGGTTACGCCAGAGCCGCCCGCCTGGTGGACATCATGGAGGAAAGGGGAATTATTTCCGAGCCCGATGTAAACCGCAAGCGCGAAGTATTAATCGATGAAGAACAGCTGGAGAAGCTTCAGTCCAGGCAGGTCATGTGATTGGCGGCCTGGGTATTGGTTCAAAAAATCGAATGAGCGGTTAAGAATATGCTCCCTTACGGGGGCTGTAGTCTTTTTATTGGTTAAACATTAATCATAAAACATATTGAATTGTTTGGTGCGGTTGGGTTTAAGATAAAGCCAGGGGAAAGAAAATGATTAAAGATATCGAAGTTGCTGAAGCGTTAAGCCTTCAAAACCCGGTTTTCATCGATCTTCGTTCACCGGTTGAATTCAATGACGGCCATATCCCCGGTGCGGTCAACATACCCCTTTTTTCGGACCAGGAACGTTCGGAAATCGGAACCATCTATCGTCACCAGGGACCGGGCTCGGCAAGAAACAGAGGACTCGAGGTAGTGGCGCCCCGCCTGGCGGAAATGGTTTCCGCGATTCAAGAAAGGGCTGCAGACAGTACGATTGTTGTCTACTGTTGGCGGGGAGGAGAACGGAGCGACGCGATAGCAAAAGTCCTGGACATTATGAAGATTAAAGGGTATAGACTGGCCGGTGGCTATAAAGCTTATCGTGCGTTCATAATCGAGCGTCTGCGGGAACTGCCTCGCAGTCGGGTGGTAGTGATCCATGGGCTGACCGGGAGCGGCAAAACCGAAATAATCAAAAGATTGGCTGCCGACGGCCTGCCGGCGGTGGATTTGGAGGGCCTGGCCAATCACCGGGGGTCGGTTTTCGGGGGCCTGGGACTGGGGAAACAGCCGCGGCAGAAGCAATTCGATAGCATGTTATATGAAAAACTGCAGCAATTCGCCGACGAGAAATTCCTGATTGTGGAGAGCGAAAGCAGGAAAATTGGGAAACTGTTTCTGCCGGATCGCTTATATGCTATGATGAAAGAAGGGCTGCACGTCCTAATTTATGATAATTTAGAAAACCGTGTCAATAGGATATACGATGAATATGTCGTTGCATCGGGAAATACAGCGAAAGAATACATAAATTGTATGGAGGGATTGCAGCGTTATCTGGGGAAAAAGAAAACCCAAGAGATAACTAAAATGATAAGTGATGGCAATTTTCGGAATGCCATTCGAATTCTGCTTACGGATTATTACGATCCACTGTATGGTTATCCCAGTGGTCCTGACCCGCATTACTGCCTCAGCCTTGATGGAAGCGATACCAGTCAGGCTGCCGACAGGCTTGCCGCTTATCTGACCAACCTGTGAAAGGAGGGATGCAGCCTGGAAACCTTAGGGGAGAAGCTTCGTAGATGCCGAATAAGCAAGGGCTTAACACTTGATGATGTTGAAGAGGAGACCAAAATTAGAAAATTCTATATTATGGCTCTGGAAGAGGACAACTATCATCTGCTTCCCGCTACGGTATACGCGGCTGGATTCGTAAAACGTTATTCGCGGCTTTTGGGATTGGATGAGAATGAGATAGTACAGGAGTTCAAACGGGCGTCGGGAAGGTCCGAAACCTGGGATGATGACGAATTCGTATCAAACCGGGTCCGTGATAAAATAAATGTTCCCGTGAAGAACATAATTGCGGGGCTTTTATTCCTGGCGATTGTCATCTGGATGGGCTCCTACCTGGTAGATTTCATGCTGCACAGGGAAGGAACTCCTGATAATCCGAGGCCGACCCCGCCGATCACGAGTAATGAACCCAACGTGGAACCTGAAGAACCGCAGACAGAAGAACCGCAGATAGTGGAAGGGGTTAATCTGCGGATAACCGGTGTCGAGTTGTGCTGGATCAGAGCCACGGTTGATGGCGAGCTGATACCCGATACCATGCTGCAGCCCGGTCAGGTTAAAGAGATAAAAGCCAACGAAAGCATACAGCTGCATCTGGGAAATGCCGGTGGAGTACGTATTGAGTATAACGGAAAAGACATGGGAACACCCGGTGAACGCGGTAAAACCATCCGATTAACATATCCTCCGCCCGAGTGACAGAAAAGGTCCCGCAAGGGACTTTTTTTATGGTCTGAGTTCTCGGTTTATAACATAATAAAGGAAGGTTTGTTTAATGCAAACCGTGGTTGGTCCCGATACAAGAAATAATAGAAGGAGACAGGATCATTAATGAAAGTGGGCTTCATCAGCCTGGGGTGTTCCAAAAACCTGGTAGACACTGAACACATGATGGGGGCCTTAAAAGCGGCCGGTCACGAAATCGTTAACAACCCGGAAATGGCTGATGCGGTGGTAGTTAACACCTGCGGATTTATAAACGAGGCCAAAAAAGAAGCCATCGACACCATAGTGGAGATGGGTTTGCTGAAAGAACAGGGAAAGTTCCGCATACTGCTCGCGACCGGTTGCCTCGCCCAGAGGTACCCCGACGAACTCCTGCAGGAATTGCCGGAATTGGATGCGGTAGTCGGGGTGAAGGATTATCTAAAGCTTCCCGCCATCCTTGATGCTTGCCTGGCGGGGGAGAGGCAAAGAGCGGTGAGCGGGTGGCCTGAAAAGTACTCGCTCCAAACCAGGAGGGTGGTTTCAACCCCTCCGGGGTGGGCTTACCTGAAAATTGCGGATGGCTGCAATAACCGCTGTGCCTACTGTGCGATCCCTGGTATACGAGGTCCACTCCGTTCACGTCCCGGCGTCGAACTGATAAGGGAGGCACACGACCTGGCAGATTCCGGAGTCAAGGAGCTGGTGCTGGTTGCTCAGGATACTACCGCCTACGGGCGTGACCTGGATCCGGGCGAGTCACTGCCGGGTTTGGTAGAAAGACTGGGAGATATCGACGGCATTGAATGGATCAGGGTGATGTATGCTTACCCCACCAGCAATGTGGAGGAGATACTGTCGGTACTCCAATTGAAAAAGGTGGTTCCCTACCTGGATATCCCCTTGCAGCACGGCAGTGACAGGATACTCAAGCTCATGGGACGCAGGTATAACCGTCAGGTTATTTTTGACCTGATTGAGAAGCTGCGAGAGGCGACTCCGGGGCTGGTATTGCGGACTACATTGATGACCGGATTTCCCGGAGAGTCGGAGGATGACCATCGGGAAAGCATGGAGTTGCTCGAGCGACTAGAATTTGACTGGGCCGGGGTTTTTGCTTACAGTAAGGAGGATGGAACCGTTGCCGGCCGAATGATACCGGAGGTCTCTCCGGAGGTTGCTCAAGAACGCCGCCGTCAGCTGTTGGAGCTTCAGCAGCGTATAACCCTGAGAAAGAACCAACAGCGGGTAGGACAGCAGGCATCGGTATTGGTAGAAAGCAGGGTCTCGCCTGACAACTACCGGGGGCGGGCGTATTTTCAAGCACCGGAGGTTGATGGGACCGTTCTTATAAAAGCCAACCGGGTTTTGGAAACGGGAAATTTTGTTACCATCAGTTTTTCCAGGGCTTACGGCTATGACTTAATAGGAGAGGAGCAAATTGGGCCTACCTAATCTGATTACATTGGGCAGAATTTTTTTGATTCCGTTGGTAATGTTGTTCCTGTTAATCAGGGTACCCTACGGCGACTTGATTGCAGCCGTGATCTTTGCGGTGGCAGCGTTGACCGACAGCCTGGATGGGTATTTTGCGCGTTCACGCAAACAGGTTACCCGTTTAGGGGTTTTCCTGGACCCGCTGGCGGACAAGCTGTTGATAATTGCAGCCCTGGTAGCTCTGGTGGAGCTGCATCGGGTACCGGCCTGGATTGTAATGATCATAATTGCCCGAGAACTGGCGGTTACCGGCTTAAGGATGATGAAATCAGAGGAAGGCTTGGTTATACCAGCCAGCCGCTGGGGCAAGGCCAAAACTGTTTCCCAGGTGGTGGCGGTATTGCTGGTTATGCTGACCCCCTTCTATGAATCCTGGTTAACCTGGCCGCTCGGGTACTGGGCCCTGATCGCAGCGGCCGTGATAACCATCGTTTCCGGTATTGACTACTTCCTTAAGTGGAGACTGGTTTAAAACGCCGGTCCGTCATAGGGCAAATATAAGGTTTATGCTGGCGTCGAAATGATCCCGGGGATTCCCGGGATTTTTTGTGCCCGATTCCAGTGCTTCCCTGAAGGCCGAATTAATGCTGTATGTTATAATCCATTGGGGGAGGGCGAGATCATGAAAGGTGGCAAAGAGTTCAGAATCGGACTTGCAGTGATTGCCCTGGCAGTAACCATAGCCATCTGTATGGGCGGTTACCACCTGTACATGGAATACGGAGTGAAAAAGCCGTTAACTGAAGCACTGCTCCAGGTTGATGGCGTTAAAGATGTTGAAATACAGGATGAAGAGAAAGACTGGGTAATAAGGCTGACACTGGCTAATGATGCGGATCTTAAGGCTGTTTTCCGGGAGGCCAACCGGATAGCGGCTTTGGAAATAGACGATTCGAGATACTCCATAGAGGTGGCCGACAATCCTTCTCCGGAATTGTCATCGCTTTATGACGACCTTGAACTGGGATTGTATCAGGGGATTGCCAACAGCTCATTTATCTGGCTTGCACAGTGGATCGATGACTATACGGCCCCACACCACACAGAATACCGGATTCAGGTCGACGACGAGAACCTGTACCTGATGTTAAGCAAGGGGGACCATTACCTGGCACGGGTAATCAAAAGAAACGCTGCAGTTGATAAAGACGGGAGGGTTGATGTGGATGCCTAAGGAAATTGTGATCGGCTCAGGCGTAGGGTTGATTCTTTTCATGATATTTCTCGGCATCAATGTTTTCCCAATAATACTGTTTGGCGTGCTGGCAGCCATCCTGTTCCTGATGTTTGAAGGACAGTTGCATGATAAAATAACCGGGTTCGGCACCGGCGGGAAGACGATAGCTCCCGTCACTTTTGACGACATCGGGGGTCAGGATACGGCTATTGCCGAGTTCAAGGAAGCCCTTGAGTTCCTGCTCAAGCCGTTTGATATCGAAAAAATGGGCATTCGCCCGCTAAAGGGAGTACTGCTGGTGGGACCGCCCGGCACCGGGAAAACCCTGCTGGCCAAAGCCGCAGCGAGCTATACCAAATCCGCATTTGTGGCTGCATCGGGTTCCGAGTTCATCGAGATGTACGCCGGAGTAGGTGCCAAACGAGTCAGACAGCTGTTCAGTGAAGCCAGGAAGAAAGCAAAGCGGGAAGGAAAGAGCGGTGCCATCGTATTTATTGATGAGCTGGAGATCCTGGGAGCCAAACGCGGCAGCCATCACAGCCACATGGAATATGATCAGACATTGAATCAACTCCTGGTAGAGATGGACGGGATTGCGCATGATGCGGATACCATGTTATTGGTAGTTGGAGCAACCAACCGGGCGGACATGCTGGACCCGGCCATCTTAAGGCCGGGGCGCTTTGACCGTCAGGTGGTTGTCAATCTCCCCGATAAGAAGGGCAGGCTCAAAATTCTCATGATCCATACGCAGAATAAGCCCCTGGCTGACGATGTGTGCCTGGAGGATATAGCCAAAGCAACCTTTGGGTTTTCCGGGGCCCAGATTGAGAGCCTGGCCAACGAAGCAGCCATACTGGCCTTAAGGGACGGGGAAGAACGTATTGCCCATAGATATTTTGTGGAGGCCATTGACAAGGTCATCCTGGGCGAGAAGCTGGATCGGCGTCTCAGCGATGAGGAGCTTCAAAGGGTCAGCATCCATGAAGCGGGACACGCTGTAGTCAGCGAACTGGTCAAGCCGGGATCGGTTTCTTCTTTAACTATAGTTCCCCGGGGTCAGGCCCTGGGGTTCATGCGGAAGAACACGCCGGAACATGACCAATACCTTTATACCAGGCAGGAACTGGAAGAACAGATAATGGTAGCCCTGGGCGGAGCCGTTGCCGAAGACATGAATTTCGGGTCCAGAAGCACCGGGGCTCGCGGTGACTTTGAACAAGCATGGGAGCTGGCCAAGGAGATAATAAAGAGCGGGATGTCAAACCTTGGAGTAATTGCGTTAACCGAGGTGCCGAACGAGCTGGCGTTCAAGGAATGTTCCGAGATACTAAAAAGCATTGAGGAAAAGACCGCCAAGCTGCTTGAGGAAAACAGGCATCTTTTGGAAGCCGTATCATCGCGTCTCCTGGAAGAAGAAACCCTGGAGCGGTCACGGTTTCTTGAAATTCTACAGACCGCGTGAACGGTTTTTGAGCTTAGCCGGAAAGGTTATCATATTAGCAGAGCATGTGATACCGGTTGCATGCTCTGCTTTTTGATTGGCTCTGACTGCTTGCTGATAGGCTCCGGACGGCATCCGGTTAATGTGAACGACAGCAACCGGAAGAATTGAGGAAACCTGTTTAATTTATACTAAGCAGCAGTAAAAAATGGAGGGCAAGGACATGAAAACAGCTTATATAGTGTCTACCGGAACCGAACTGCTTCTGGGCAACACCATGGATACCAACTCCGAATATCTGTCGCGAGAGTTGTCCGCAATGGGCTTTAAAGTTATCGGAAGGGCAACCGTGGGAGACAACCGGGATATGATTAAAAGCGCCTTGCGTACCGGATATGAGCTGGCGGACCTGGTGGTATGCACCGGAGGATTGGGACCAACACTGGATGATCTGTCGAGGGAAGCGGCGGCGGAGGTTTTGAACCTGCCCTTGATGCACAGTGAACCCGAAATGGAGAGGATACGCGATTACTTTGCCCGTCGCCGCCGGGAGATGCCGGAGTCCAACCGCAAGCAGGCCATGTTTCCTGCCGGCGCCCGAATCCTGGCTAACCCGGTGGGAACGGCGTCCGGTTTCATGGTCAGTCATAACGGTAAGACCCTGGTTATGCTTCCCGGACCGCCGCGCGAGATGGAGACGATTTTCAAAGAAAGCCTTAAACCCCTACTGCGGGATTTGATACAGGATTCCGGACGGGTGGTATTGACCCGTACGATCAAGACTATGGGGTTGGGTGAATCCCAGGTTGAGTCTTTGCTCGAGGATGTTATCGCCGATCCCCGTGGCTGTTCCATAGCCCTCCTGGCAAAGGACGGCGAGGTGCACATAAGAGTTACCGGGGACGGGGTGACCGACTCCGGAACTCGGAGCATACTGGATTCTGTTATTGAACGTATGAAAGACAGCCTGGGCGACAACATTTACGGTGAAGGCGGCGATACCCTTCCCGGAGTCGTCGTACGCCTGCTGCGTGATAAAGGCTGTACTGTGGCTTTCGCCGAGTCATGTACCGGAGGGATGGTAGCAAAAATGCTGACCGATATACCGGGAAGCTCGGCGGTGTTCTGGGGCGGTGTGGTATCATACAGCAATGAGGCTAAAACCAGGATTTTAGGGGTAAGTGACGAAACCTTAAAAAGGTACGGCGCGGTCAGCCCTGAAACCGCCCGTGAAATGGCCAGGGGGATGAGGAACCTGGCCCGAAGCACCTTCGGTATAAGCCTTACCGGTATTGCCGGTCCCGAAGGAGGCACTCCCGAGAAACCGGTGGGTCTGGTCTATCTCGGTATGGCGACCGCCGAGGGAGAGGAGACCCGGGAACTCAGGCTCATGGGGGGACGGGGAGGAATACGAACTCTGGCTGCGAAGACGGCTTTGGATTGGCTGAGGAGGACATTGGAGAGAAAATGATGCGTTTATTTCTGGCAATTGATATCCCCACCGGTATCAGAGAACAGGTTGTTGCAGCTCGTAACTGGCTGGCCGAGGGCGTAAAAGGCGTAAAGTGGGTGGAAGACCATAACCTGCATCTGACGCTGAAGTTCCTGGGAGGTGTTCCGGAGGAGCAGGTTGGCGTTATCGGTCAGGCGGTCAAAAGGGCGGTTGAAGATTACCGGTCCTTCTGGCTCGAGGTAGGCAGTCCCGGATTCTTTCCCCACATCAGAAACCCCCGCGTGATATGGTTGGATATCAAAGGCAATACCGAATATGCCCTGCTTTTGGGCGAATCGATTGATGAATCACTTGCGCCCCTGGGTTTTGAGCCTGATAAACGGCGCAGGCTGCATCTAACCCTGGGAAGGATTCGCACCGAGGGCTCCAACCAGCAACTCATGAAGAATGTTAAGGATTTTCGGGGATTTCCGGAAAGGCTGGCTTTTGAGGTTGAACAGATAATGCTGTATTCCAGTGAGCTGACCAGCAGCGGACCGATTTATTCCCCGGTGGATAAATTTGTATTAAATGATTGACACCGGGGAACTTATTGCTTACCATATAAATAGCGAACATATGTTTGAGGAGGGGTCGGAGTGAGCGGAAGTGAGGCCATTAATAATGGCAAAATTGATAAAGAAAAAAATGAGGCCTTGGAATCGGCGATCAGGCGAATTGAGAAGGATTTCGGGCGGGGTTCGATCATGCGGTTGGGTGAAGCCGCCAACATGAATGTTGAGGTGATAACAACCGGATGTCTTTCCCTCGACCTGGCTTTAGGTGTTGGAGGCCTGCCGCGCGGCAGGGTGATAGAGATCTTCGGCCCCGAATCATCCGGGAAGACAACCGTGGCCCTGCATGTTATCGCCGAGGCGCAAAAAGCGGGCGGGATCGCCGCCTTTATTGATGTTGAGCATGCACTGGATCCGCTGTATGCGAAAAACCTGGGGGTAGATATAGCCAACCTGCTGGTTTCACAGCCGGATATGGGAGAGCAGGCTCTGGAAATAGCAGAGGCTCTGGTTCGCAGTGGTGCGGTTGACGTTATCGTGATTGACTCCGTAGCCGCTCTGGTTCCCCGGGCTGAATTGGAAGGAGATATGGGTGATGTGCATGTGGGCCTGCAAGCCCGGCTCATGTCTCAGGCCCTGCGTAAATTGACGGCGATAGTATCAAAATCCAAGACCTGCGCTATTTTCATCAACCAGATTCGCGAAAAGGTGGGAGTGACCTATGGTAATCCCGAAACCACTCCCGGGGGAAGAGCCTTGAAGTTTTACTCCTCGGTACGCCTGGAGGTTAGAAAGGGCGATGCTATCAAGCATGGTACCGACATTACCGGCAACCGGGTCAAAGTCAAGGTGGTTAAGAATAAAGTAGCGCCGCCTTTTAAACAGTGCGAGTTTGACATCATGTATGGTGAGGGTATTTCCCGGGCCGGCGATATCCTCGACCTGGCAGCTGAACTGGGCATTGTCCAGAAAAGCGGTTCCTGGTATGCGTATGAAGGCGAACGTTTGGGGCAGGGCAGGGAAAATGCCAAAGACTATATCAAGTCCAACCCGGAGCTTTATGCGGCTCTGGAGGCCAAGATCCGGGCACAGGTTATGCCCAAGCCCTCCCGGCAGGACGAAGAGTAAAAACTTGACACTATACTATTAAGGGAATACAATTCTAATAGAGAAAGAAGGAATTCACCCGTTTTTAAGAGCATAAGTATTAAAAACCAGGTGAACGACTTCTAATACTAACCGAGTTTTGACTCGGTTTTATTTTATGCC